>DATJUM010000195.1:0-21892 GCA_035502355.1 Rhizomicrobium sp.
ACGAATATCTGTATGGCGGATGGCGCCTGTTCGGCGACGCGGATTTCAAGCACTGGTACGATGTGCATGCCGCCGCCACTCTGAAACACCAGGCCGAACTGGTGGACGGGCGGCTCTGGTTTGCCCAGGTGGATTTCGAGACCGGCGTACGGCTCGATCGTCACCAGAGTGAGCTTGCGGCCTTTTATGCCGGGCTGCTCGCCAAGGCGGGCGACATGGCCCATGCGCATCCTTATCTCGCCTCCTGGGCGGATGTGCAGGCGCGTTTCGGCGTGCTCCCGGAAGGCTTTGACTATGGAACTTTCGAGGCCACCCGGCCGAGCAATGAATTGCGACCCGAATTCGCCGATTCCTGTCTTGCGCTGTTCGTGCATGGCGTCGGGGACTGGGCGCGGAATCTCGCGCGCCTCCACTACGAAAACATGAAACGGACGAGCCGCGCCCGCTTCGGTTATACGATTCTTGAGGACGTCACAGCACGACCCGTGAAGCAGGGCGATCTGTGTCCCGGCTATTGGTGGGCCGAGCAGATGAAATATTACTCGCTGCTGTTCTCCGATACGCCGCGTTTCGACTATCGCAATAACTATCTTTCCACCGAGGGCAAGGTGCTGGTCGGTTTGAAATGACGGTTGCAACGATTTCTCTTCCCAGTCTGGCCAAAGTGAAGCAAGGGCAGCCATGCTTGATCATCTGAAACGGAACAACCGCGAATGGGCGGCGCGCAAGGTTGGAGGCGATGCGGATTTCTTCCGGCGGCTCGAAAGGCAGCAGTCGCCCGAATATCTGTGGATCGGGTGCTCCGACAGCCGCGTGCCGGCAAACGAGATCGTGGGTCTCGATCCGGGCGAGCTTTTCGTTCACCGCAACGTTGCCAATCTCGCGCCGCCGCAAGATGCAAACTACCTCTCGGTGCTGCAGTTTGCCGTCGAGGTGCTCAAGGTGCGGCACATTCTTGTCGTGGGACATTACGGCTGCGGAGGGATTGCTGCCGCGGTCGACGGGCGCCGCCGTGGACTTGTTGATCATTGGTTACATCCCATCCGTGAAGTTTATGACCAGCACCGCTACGAGCTCGAAGCGATCGCCGACGAGCGCCGGCGCCTCGACCGCCTCTGCGAACTGAACGTCATGCGGCAAATGAGGAATGTCGCCTCGGATGTATTCGTGCAGGACGCCTGGGCGCGGTCGCAGCCGGTGAGCGTCCATGGCTGGGTCTATTCGCTCGGTAGCGGGCTCGTCACCGATCTGAACGTGACGGTCAGCGGACCGGCCGGTTTCGAAAAACTCACCTGATCGTGCTGGCCGCGCTCCGGCGCCCGGCCGGTAAGTTACCGGAAAGGTGGGCTTGACCCCGGCTGATGCAGACGTTCCGCTGGGGGCCTTGCTTTGCCGGTGGTCGGGTGGCGGAACGCGGGGCGACAAGAACGAACTCATCGAGGCGCTTGCGCATTCCAAGGCCGAATCGGATCACGCACGCGAGCACGCGGAAGCCGCGAGCCGGGCCAAGTCGGAATTCCTCGCCAATATGAGCCACGAACTCAGAACGCCGCTGAATGCGATTTTGGGATTTTCCGAAATGATTTATGGCACCGCGCGCGGCGCAAACCCGGCCCAGTCTGCCGAATATGCGAAACTCGTGCACGAATCCGGCAATCAGCTGCTGGCGTTCGTCAACGACATACTGGACCTTGCAAGGATCGAGGCCGGGCGCATCGATCTCCATGAAACAGACATGGACATCGCCAGGCTGATCAACGCGACCGTCCGGCTCATGGCGTCGCAGGCGGCAACTTCAGGATTGATACTCGTTACCGACGTAGCCGGTGATCTTCCGCTGTTGCGGGCGGACGAGCGCACGCTGCGGCAGATTCTGATCAATCTTCTCTCTAATGCACTCAAATTCACGCCGGCTGGCGGTGAGGTGGTAACTTTCGCTCGCCTCGCGAATTCTGCGGACGTCATTTTCGGCGTGCGCGACACCGGGGTCGGAATCGATCCCGGCGATCAGTTGCGTGTTTTCCAGAGCTTCGGCCACGGGCGCCACGACGTCGCCATCGCCGACAAGGGGACAGGACTCGGCCTCACGATCGTGAAAGGCCTGACCGAGGCTCATGGCGGTCGCATCGAGCTCGAGAGCTATGTGGGCGAGGGCACCTGTGTAACGATCATCCTGCCCGCCGGGCGCTCCTTGCCGCGATTGAGACAGGCCTCGTAGTTACGTTTTCGCCGCGCGGCCGTATCCTCCGCCGCCGGGGGTGGCGATGAGAATCTGATCCCCGCTATCGACCGCGATTTCGTCGCGGCCTCTCAGCGCCACCGTTTCGCCGCCGGCGCGGATGATCAAGTTTGCGCCGGGCGATGCTGAGTCGCCGCCCGCAAGCCCGAACGGCTCGGTTTCGCGGCGCGTCGAAAGTATGGCAGCCGTCATCGGTTCAAGGAAGCGGATGCGGCGAAGCACGCCATCGCCGCCGCGATGGCGCCCCAGCCCGCCCGAACCATGGCGGATCGCGAACTCCTCGAGCACCACCGGATAGCGTGTTTCCAGCACTTCGGGATCGGTCAACCGCGAATTGGTCATATGCGTGTGCACGGCGGATGCGCCGACGAAATCCGCGCCTGCACCCGCGCCGCCGCAGATGGTTTCGTAATATTGATGGGCAGCATTGCCGAAAGTGAGATTGTTCATCGTGCCTTGCGCCGCGGCCATCACGCCCAGCGCGCCGAACAATGCGTCGACAACGGCCTGGCTTGTTTCCACATTGCCGCCCGCAACCGCCGCCGGATAGCGCGGGTTGAGCAGCGAGCCTTCGGGGACGACGATTTCGAGTGGTTTGAGGCAGCCTGCATTCAGCGGAATATCTTCGGGCACGAGGCAACGAAAGACATAGAGCACCGCGGCCTTGGTGACGGAGCGCGGCGCATTGAGATTGCTGTCGGACTGCGGTGACGTGCCACTAAAGTCGATCTGCGCGCTACGTGTTTCGCGATCGGCGGTTATGGCGACGCGAATTTCCAGATTGCCGTCCATGGGCATGATGAAATGACCATCGCGCAGCGCGCCGATGACACGGCGCACCGCCTCTTCGGCGTTGTCCTGAACATGGCGCATATAGGCCGCGATCGTATTTGCGCCATGGACGCCAGCCGCGCGGTGCAATTCCGCGATGCCGCGCGCGCAGGCCGCCGCCTGCGCCCTCAGATCGGCGATGTTCTGCGCGGGATTGCGTGCCGGATATTCGCCGGCGTCCAGGATCGCGCGAATGGCCTCTTCGTCGAAATGTCCGCTGCGGATCATGCGCAGATTGTCGAACAGCGCGCCTTCTTCGGCGATGTTGCAGGAGAAGGGCGGCATGGACCCTGGAGAAATGCCGCCAATGTCGGCGTGATGGCCGCGCGCGGCGGTAAAGAAACGCCTCTGGCCATCGACGAACACAGGCGCGACCACCGTGATGTCCGGCAGGTGGGTGCCGCCGTCATAAGGCGCATTGGTCGCGAACATGTCGCCTTCGGCAATCCGGTCGCCGAACCTCGCGATGATCGATGTCACGCAATCGCCCATTGATCCGAGATGCACCGGCATGTGCGGCGCATTGGCGACAAGATTGCCCTCTGCGTCGAAAATGGCGCAGGAGAAGTCGAGGCGCTCCTTGATATTTACGGATGAAGCGGTGTTCTGCAGCGTGACGCCCATCTCTTCGGCGATCTGCATGAACAGGTTGGCGAATACTTCGAGCTGCACGGGATCGACGGCTTCGCCTGTCTGCTTCGGCGCAACGCTGTGTCCTGTGCGGGAAAGCACGATGGCGCGCGCTGGTGTGACTTCCGCCTGCCAGCCCGGCTCCACGACGATCGTCTGGTGCGGTTCGATCAGCAACGCTGGTCCCTGCTTGATAGTACCCGCCTCCAGCTCATTCACGTCCCGCACGTCACAATCGCGCCATGCGCCCTGCGAGTAGAAACGGGAGCGGCGCGACGCCTTCGATGCGGGTCTCGCGGCGGGCGCGGTCGCACGTTCGGCATCCGGCTCCCGGCTGAAAGCTTCGATTTCGAGGGATTCCGCGATCAGTGGCCTGTTTTCGAAACCGAATCCGAATTGTCGCGCATGCGCCACGACGAAAGCTCGCGACATCTCGTCGGCCGTTGCGAGTGGAACAGCCAGCGTGGTGTCGCTGCCGGCGTAGCGGATATGTACGGATGCCGTGGTCGCTACGTTGCGGCCGCCCTGCGCTCCAACCTCGGTGATCGTCTCGCGGGCCATTTCCTGCGCGGTTTCGGCAAGATATTGCGCGAGTTCGATATGGAGTTCCCGACCGATCGCTCGCTGCCGGAAGGCGCGAATCGCGGCGAGCCTTATGCCCCAGGCCGAGAGCACGCCCGAAAACGGATGGATGAAAATGCGCGTGATCCCGAGCGCGTCGCCCACGAGACAGGCGTGCTGGCCGCCGGCGCCGCCGAAGCAGGCCAGTGTGTAGAGCCGCGCATCGTAGCCGCGTGCCACGGAGATGCGTTTGATGGCGTTGGCCATGTTCTCGACGGCGATGCGGATGAATCCGTCTGCGACCTCTTCGGTGCTGCGGCCCACCTCGCGCGCGAGCTGGGCGAACGCATCGCGTACGCTGTCAGTATCGAGAGGTTGATCGCGCGTACCACCAAAGATTTTCGGAAAATACGCCGGCTGCAATTTGCCGGTCATGACATTGGCATCGGTGATGGTCAGCGGGCCGCCGACGCGATAGCTCATCGGCCCTGGAATGGCGCCCGCGGAGTCAGGTCCCACGCGGAATCGCGCACCGTCGGAATGCAGGATCGAGCCACCACCCGCGGCAATGGTATGAATCGCCAACATCGGCACGCGCAGCCGCACGCCTGCAATCTCGTTCTCGTGACTGCGCTCATAGAGGCCGTCGAAGCGCGACACGTCGGTCGAAGTACCGCCCATGTCGAAACCGATGACGTGATCGTAGCCCGCCGCGCGCGCCGTTTCGGCCATTCCGACCACGCCGCCCGCGGGCCCGGACAGCACGGCATCCTTGCCGTGGAAGGCGGAAGGAGCTGCGAGGCCGCCATTCGACATCATGAAAAACAGCCGCGGACCTTTATCATCCGCCCCGATCGCGTGTGAGATACGTCGGACGTATCGGTCGACCACCGGCGACAGATATGCATCGGCAACGGTCGTATCGCCGCGGCTTACATATTTGATCAGCGGTATGGTCTCGTGGCTCGTCGAAACCTGAGTAAAGCCAAGCGATCTTGCGATCTCAGCCGCCCGCCTCTCATGTGCCGGATAGCGATAGCCATGCATGAACAGGATCGCGCAGCCCGATAATCCGTCTGCCCGTGCGGCCTTGAGATCGCGTTGCAGCACCATTTCGTCAAGCTGCCGCAACACTTCGCCCGAGGCGCCGATGCGCTCATTCGCCTCGATCACGCGCCCATACAGCGGCTGTGGCAGATCAATTTTCAGTACAAACAGTTTCGGCCGGTTCTGGTAGCCAATCCTGAGCTGGTCGCGGAACCCGCGCGTGGTGACGAGCACGACAGGTTCGCCGCGCCGCTCCAGCAGCGCGTTGGTTGCGACAGTCGTGCCGACGCGAAGTTCGACCAGCGATTCCGGCGGGATGACGGAATTGGCCGCAATCCCAAGGAACCGGCGGATGCCCGCGAGCGCGGCGTCGTCGAATCGGTCGTCCTCGGAAAGAAGTTTCAGACTCGACAACGTACCGTCGGGGGCTTGCGCGACGACGTCCGTAAAGGTGCCGCCACGATCAATGTAGAAACGCCAGCCGATGCCCGTCATTTCCGCTCCGCCTCAAACCCGGGAATTCCCTGCGGTCGCAAATCGGCCAAGATTGGCTTAAGGAATTCGTCCATGTCCATCTGGGGAAAAATAAGCGGCGCGGCGGCAGGGTTCCTGTTCGGTGGCGGCCCGATCGGGGCGCTGGCGGGCGCGTTTGCGGGGCATGTGCTCTTCGACCGCGGCGCGCGCGAGGATGGTGAGCCCGGGATTGTCTTTACGATCGCGATCATCGCCCTCAGCGCAAAAATGGCGAAAGCCGACGGCACGGTAACCGCTGACGAGATCGAAGCATTCGGCCGCATGTTCCGCGTGCCGCCTTCCGAAGAAGCCAGCGTCCGGCGCATCTTCAATCTCGCACGGCAGGACACGGCGGGTTACGAAATCTATGCCGGTCAGATCGCGCGGACATTTCGTGATCGGCCGGCCGTACTGGAAGACGTTCTCGACGGCCTGTTCGAAATCGCGATGGCCGATGGCGTGCTGCATCCTGCGGAACTCGAATTCCTTGAACGCGTCGCCGACATTTTCGGCTTCGCGCCGGATGCATTCCGCCGCATCCGCGCCTCGCATCTGGGACCCGACGAGGCAGATCCCTATGTCGTGCTCGGTGTCGAGTACAGCGCGAGCGAAGAAGAGATCAAGCGCACCTATCGCCTCCTGGTGCGCGAAAACCATCCCGACAGCCTCATGGCGCGCGGCGTCCCCGAGGAATTCCTGCGGTTGGCCAACGAGAAACTCGCCGCAATCAACACGGCCTATGCGAAGATCATGCAGGAACGGCGGCTCGCGTCGTGAGCGGCTGGATCGAACAGCCTTCGCCGAATTTCGACGCGCGCCGCGATGGCTGTCCGATCGATATTCTTGTTCTGCATTATACCGGAATGGCGACGGCCGAGGAAGCGCTCGCCCGGCTGTGCGATCCCGAGGCGAAAGTATCGGCGCATTACACCGTCGACCGCGATGGCCACATCTATCGGCATGTCGATGAGAGCCTGAGGGCACGGCACGCAGGTGTTTCGTACTGGGCCGGCGAGCGCGACGTGAACAGCCGCTCGATCGGAATTGAGTTGGTCAATCCCGGCCACGAATTCGGCTATGTGCCGTTTCCCGATGCACAGATCGCAGCTCTGATCGGACTCGCGCGCGGCATTCTCGCGCGCCATCCGATCCCGCCGCATCGCGTCCTTGGCCACTCCGACGTCGCTCCAGCTCGCAAGATGGATCCGGGTGAGTTGTTTCCTTGGCAGTTGCTCGCGGCGCACGGCATCGGAATCTTTCCTCTCCCGCAAGCGGGGGAGGTGCCGGGCAACGCGCAGCGAAGCGAGGCGGAGGGCGGTAGTCCCGCGCGCGCACTTCCCCCCTCAGGCGCGCTTGTGCGCGCCACCTCCCCCGCAGGCGGGGGAGGACCCGATATCGTGAACATGCTCGCCCGGTTCGGTTACGGTGTGGCGCCGGAGGTGGACATTCCGCTTGCCACGGTCGTCACTGCATTCCAGCGGCATTTCCGTCCGGAAAACATCGATGGTTTTGTGGACGCGGAGACGGAAGCCCGTCTCGCCGCTCTGCTGGAAATGATGAGGGAGGAACGGAGCCCATGAAAACCATCGGCATGATCGGCGGCATGAGCTGGGAATCCTCGGCTATCTACTACCGAGTCGTCAATCAGGAGGTGCAGCGGCGGCTGGGCGGCGTGCATTCTGCGAAGATACTTTTGTGGTCGTTCGATCTCGGTGAAATCGAGGTGCTGCAGGCCGCCGGTGATTGGAAGGCCGCGGGACAGCGCATGCGCGAGGCGGCGCGGGCGCTTGCGCAAGGCGGCGCGGACTTTCTCATCATCTGCTGCAATACGATGCACATTCTTGCCGAGGACGTGGAGGACGCGGGCGGTGTGCCGCTGCTTCACATCGCAACGCCACTCGGCGCCGCCATCCATGCGAGGGATTTCCGGAGGGTCGGGGTTCTCGGCACCAGATACACGATGACGGCGGATTTCCTCCGCAGCCCGCTGGTGCGCGACCACAGCATTGAAATCATGACGCCCGCTGAGGACGATGCGCAGGAAACGCACCGTTTGATTTATGAAGAACTGTCGCGGGGACAGTTTCTCGAATCCTCCGGCCGCTTCCTTCGATCGGCTATCCGGCGTCTGGGAGAGCGCGGTGCGGAAGGTGTCATTCTCGGTTGCACCGAATTGTCCCTCCTGGTGAGTCCCGAGGAATCGGAAATCCCGCTCTTCGACACCACGGAGCTTCATGCGATGGCGGCCGTCGACCGGGCGCTCGCCTGAACCCCTCGCGTACATGTCTTCAAACTGTTATGTTTTGGCCGCGTCAGATGGCCGGATGGCCGCTGTCCGCCATCGCTTTGGCGAAGACGGAGAGAGGAAAGTCCGGGCTCCACGGAGACACGGTGCCGGATAACGTCCGGCGGGGGCGACCCCAGGGAAAGCGCCACAGAAAACAAACCGCCAGGCAGCTTCGGCTGTGGCAAGGGTGAAACGGTGCGGCAAGAGCGCACCGCGCGGACGGCAACGGACGCGGCACGGCAAGCCCCACCGGGAGCAAGACCAAATAGGGACGGCACTGGGCCTGTATCCGGGCTGCCGTCCGGGTCGGTCGCGCGAGGCGCCTGGCGACAGGCGTCCCAGAGGAATGGCCATCCATCGGGCTTCACCGCCCGGGGACAGAACCCGGCTTACAGGCCATCTGACGCTTCTATTTCTCCCTCTTCCCCGCAAAGCGGGGGAGAGGGTTGGGGTGAGGGGGTCTCTCCGCCGTCGAGCTCTGCGAGTAGTTTCCGCGCTACTGCATCCTGGTGTTCAAGGAAATTGCAATTCCAAAGTCGCATGACGCGAAAACCTTGAGATTTGAAAAACGCGTCCCGCTTCGCATCATGTTCTTGCTGCTCGGCATGTTGCCCGCCGTCCAGTTCAACAATCAATTTTGCTTCGAGACAAACGAAGTCCGCAATGTAGTTGCCGATGGGGTGTTGCCGCTTGAACTTGTAGCCGCCCAGCCGACGGTCGCGGACCATCCACCAAAACTTCTTTTCCGCCTCGGTCGGCACGTGGCGCATCGCGCGCGCGAATGAACGCAGCTGCACGCGCTCTTTGCGTTCTCTCGATTTTCGTTCTGTGACCACGGCCCCCTCACCCTGGCCCTCTCCCCCGCTGCGCGGGGGCGAGGGGATTCATTCCGCGGCTCTGGTGATCGCGCGGCGGTTTTTCAGCAGCGGTTTCAGATATTGCCCTGTGTACGACCGCGCGACCTTCACCACGTCTTCCGGCGTGCCGCTGGCCACGATCTCTCCGCCGCCGTCGCCGCCTTCGGGGCCGAGGTCGACGATCCAGTCGGCGGTTTTTATCACTTCGAGATTGTGCTCGATCACGACCACCGTGTTGCCGTTGTCGACCAGCTCGTGCAGCACATCGAGCAGCTTCGCCACGTCGTGGAAGTGCAATCCCGTCGTCGGCTCGTCGAGGAAATAGAGCGTGCGGCCGGTGGCGCGGCGGGACAGTTCCTTGGACAGCTTCACGCGCTGGGCTTCGCCGCCGGACAAAGTCGTCGCCTGCTGGCCGATGCTGATATAGCCAAGGCCTACGCGTGCCAATGTGTCGAGCTTCTCACGGATAGCCGGCACGGCGCGGAACAGCTCGGCCCCGGCTTCCACCGTCATGTCGAGCACATCGGCAATGGAATAATCGCGGAACTTCACTTCCAGCGTTTCGCGGTTGTAGCGCTTGCCCTTGCAGACATCGCATTGCACATAGACGTCGGGCAAAAAGTGCATCTCGATCTTGATGACGCCGTCGCCCTGGCAGGCCTCGCAGCGCCCGCCTTTCACATTGAACGAGAAGCGCCCCGGCGCATAGCCGCGCGCCTTGGCTTCCGGCAACTCCGCGAACCAGTCGCGGATCGGCGTGAAAGCGCCGGTATAAGTCGCCGGATTGGAGCGCGGCGTGCGCCCGATCGGCGACTGGTCGATGTCGATCACCCTGTCGAGGAATTCGAGGCCCTCGATGCGGTCATGGGGTGCGGGATGCTCGCGCGCTCCGTTCAGCCGCCGCGCCGCCGCCTTGTAGAGCGTTTCGATGACGAGCGTGGATTTGCCGCCGCCGGACACGCCGGTGATGCAAGTGAAGGTGCCGAGCGGAATCTGCGCCGAAACATTCTTGAGGTTGTTGCCGCGCGCGCCGATCACTTTCACCCAGCGGTCGAGCGCCGCTTTGCGGCGCCGCGCCGGAATGGGAATTTGCTCGAGGCCGACGAGATATTTTCCGGTGAGGCTTCGCGGCGCGCGCATGATGTCGGCGGGCGTGCCTTCGGCGACGATTTCGCCGCCATGGATGCCGGCGCCAGGCCCCATATCGATGACATGATCGGCCACGCGGATCGCTTCCTCGTCATGCTCGACCACGATGACGCTGTTGCCGAGATCGCGCAGGCCTTTCAGCGATTCCAGAAGCTTCGCATTGTCGCGCTGGTGCAGTCCGATTGACGGCTCGTCGAGCACATAGAGCACGCCGGTGAGGCCCGAGCCGATCTGCGAAGCGAGACGAATCCGCTGGCTTTCGCCGCCCGACAGCGTGCCCGACGCGCGCGACAGCGAGAGATAATCGAGGCCGACATTGTTCAAAAAGCGCAGCCGCGCGCGGATCTCTTTCAGGATGCGCGCCGCGATCTCCTGTTGCTTGGGCGTCAGATGCGGATCCAGGTCGCGGAACCATTCATCGGCATGCTTGATCGACATTTCGGAAACCTGCCCGATATGCAGGCCCGCGATCTTCACCGCCAGCGCCTCAGGCTTCAGCCGGTAGCCATTGCAGGCCTCACAAGGACTCGTGTCCTGGTAGCGCTCGAGATCCTCGCGGATCCAGGAGGAATCCGTTTCCTTGAACCGGCGCTGCATGTTGGGAAGGACGCCTTCGAAGGTCTTCTTTGTTTCATAGCGCCGGAGCCCGTCGTCATAAATGAACTTGATTTCGTCCTCGCCCGAGCCGTTCAGGATGATATCGCGCGCGCGTTTGGGTAAATCTTCCCACGGCTCGTTGAGCGAGAATTTGTAATGCCGCGCCAGTGCCTCGAGCGTCTGGAGATAATAGGGCGAGGAGGATTTCGACCAGGGCGCAATCGCACCCTTGCGCAGGCTGAGGCTTTCATCGGGCACGATAAGCTGTGGATCGAAATAGAGCTGCGTGCCAAGACCGTCGCAGACGGGGCAGGCGCCATGCGGATTGTTGAACGAAAACAGCCGCGGCTCGATCTCGGGAATCGTGAAGCCCGAAACCGGGCAGGCGAATTTCGACGACATCAAGAGCCGCTTCGGCTCACCATTCTCCTTAACATCGGCGTATTCGACGATCAGCAACCCGTCGGCGAGATTGAGCGCGGTCTCGATCGAATCGGGCAGGCGGTTGCCGATGTCAGGTTTGACCACGATGCGGTCGACTACAATCTCGATGTCGTGCTTGAGCTTCTTGTCGAGCGCCGGCACGGTGCCGAGTTCGTAGTACTTGCCGTCGACCTTGACGCGCTGGAAGCCTTTCTTCTGCAGCTCCGCCAGTTCCTTCCTGTATTCGCCTTTGCGGTCGCGCACGATCGGCGCGAGCAGGTAAAGCCGCGTGCCGGCATCGAGCGCAAGAATACGGTCCGCCATCTGGCTGACGGTCTGGCTTTCGATGGGCAGACCGGTCGCGGGCGAATAGGGCACGCCGACACGCGCGAAAAGCAGGCGCAGATAATCATAGATTTCGGTGACGGTGCCGACCGTCGAGCGGGGATTGCGCGAAGTCGTCTTCTGCTCGATGGAGATGGCGGGCGACAGACCTTCGATATGGTCGACGTCCGGCTTCTGCATCAGTTCGAGAAACTGCCGCGCATACGCTGAAAGGCTCTCGACATAGCGCCGCTGGCCTTCCGCATAGATCGTGTCGAAGGCGAGCGATGATTTCCCCGAACCTGAAAGGCCGGTAATGACCGTCAGCGTGTCGCGCGGAATATCCACATCGACATTCTTGAGGTTGTGCTCGCGTGCGCCGCGTATGGAAATGTTCTTGAGCATGTCTTTCGTCCGGGCGCCGACTCCTGCCTTATGCGCTTCGCCGCCGCAACCGCGCACCAGCCATGACTCCGGCAACGGGCAATCGCCCGCGGAGCACCGTGGATTGCTGATCGCGGAAGGACGCGGAAAATCCGGCTCGTGCATGAACATAGGAAGAACACAGAAACTTTGCAACCCGACGCCGCTCTGCGCGCTGAAACGTCGACATTCGTGGCTGGGGCAGGGAGGCTAAGTTGCGCGCGGAGACGCGGAGGCGCGGAGAGGGGGTAAACCCAGAGGGCGGCATGGCGCCAAGGTCGGGCCAGCCTTTTCATGACAGAGGCTCGAAAAGCGCGGCAAAGAAAGAATTGCGCGCGAACGCGCGCGAATACTTCCTTGTGCGCTCGTTGCGCAACCTCCTGGATTGGTCTGCTCCGCGCCTCCGCGTCTCCGCGTGCAATCATTCCATTTCGACCCGCCAAGGATATAGACCCGAGATTGACGGTCTCCGGGCGTTGGCGATTCTGCCGGTGGTGCTTTTCCATTACGGCGTGCCGGGATTTCGCGGCGGGTTCGTCGGCGTCGATATGTTCTTCGTCATTTCCGGCTATCTGATCACATCGCTTATTCAGGGCGAGCTTGAGCGCGGCGATTTTTCGCTCGCGCGTTTCTATGCGCGGCGCGTGCGGCGCATCTTTCCGGCGCTGTTTGCAATGTTGGCGGTGGTTTCCGCTACCGCGTTCATCTTCTTCTTTCCCCTCGATCTCGTGCGCTATGCTCAAAGCCTTTTCGCTACGGCTCTGTTCGGCGCCAATTTCGAGTTCTGGCGTGAGGCGGGATATTTCGACACATTCGCGGACCAGAAACCGCTCCTGCATCTGTGGTCCATCGCGGTGGAGGAGCAGTTCTACCTGCTGTTTCCCGCGCTGCTGCTTGGCCTTCGCCACGCGCCGGCGCGCCGGCGCGCCGGCATGATCGCCGGCGTGCTTGTGGCGTCGCTCGGACTGAGCGCCTGGGGCGTGCTGGCCGCAAAAGTCGCAACCTTCTATCTGCTGCCCGCCCGTGCCTGGGAGCTGATGCTGGGCTCGCTCCTCGCGCTCGGCGTGTTGCCACGGCCGAAATCCCGCATTGCCACAGAACTCCTTTCGGCACTCGGCGCCGCTCTGATTCTTGCCGCGGTCTTCCAGTTTACGCCGCGGATGCCGTTTCCGGGACCGGCGGCGCTACTGCCCTGCGTCGGTGCCGCACTGGTCATCCACGCGGCGCAACCCGGAAAGACGCTCGCGGGCACGCTTCTCGCGTCGCGCCCGCTCGTCTTCGTCGGACTCATTTCCTACTCGCTCTATCTGTGGCACTGGCCGGTCTTCGTCTTTGCGACCTATATCGATTTCCGCGAACCGTCCGGCACTGCGGGCGTGGCGCTGATGACGCTATCTTTCGCGCTGGCGGTGCTCTCCTGGCGTTACGTCGAGCAGCCGTTCCGCAAGGCGCGGTTTCGCCTTCGACGCCGGGCCGCCTTCGCGGCTGTGGCCGGCGTCATGGCGCTCGCGGCGGCCAGTGCGAGCTTCGCATCTTCGAGCGATGGCTTTCCCCAGCGTCTGCGCCCCGGTCTCCAGCGCATCCTGGCGGAACAGGACGATCACGAGCCGCGCATCGGGAATTGTTTCTTCCGCACCGCGCAGGATGTGCGCGCGCATCGGCTCTGCGTGATCGGCGCGAAGAACGCGCGGCCGAGCTTTCTGCTCTGGGGCGACAGCCACGCCGATGCGATCCTGCCGGCGGTCTCCGCGGCAGCCGCCGACGCCGGCCGCGGCGGCATCTTTGCGGGCGGCGAAGCCTGTCCGCCGCTGCTCGGGGTGACAACGCCCATGCCGCGCTGCCGCGCCTTCAACGATGCCGTCGCCGCGCTCGCCCATGATCCCGCCATCAGGGAAGTGATCCTCGAAGCGCGCTGGGCGAAATACGCCGAAGGCTCACCCTATGGCGACGAGCCCAAAGGCCATGTCGCGCTGCGCGACGATACATGCGATGGCGCTCCGGAGGGTGACAATCACATGGTGTTCCGGCGCGGACTCGCCCGCACGCTCGGCGAACTCGTGAGCCTGAACAAAAAAATCGTGCTCGTCGCATCTGTTCCCGAGATCGGCTGGCCGGTGCCCGCCATCCTCGCCCGGCGTGCGCTCGCCGAGGACACGGTCGCGGCCGCGCCCGGCATTGGTGATTATCTTCAGCGCCAGAAATTCGTGCTTGCTACTTTCGCCGGCCTGCATCGTCAATTTGGCGCAACCATCCTCTATCCGCACCGCATCCTCTGCGCCACCGGCACCTGCGAAGTCGCGCTCAACGGCATCCCTCTCTACCGGGACGAACACCATTTGAGCGTCCTCGGTGCACGGCAGCTCATTCCGATGATGGGCGGAATATTCTGATGCTCATTTCCGGTGCGGAGGCTCTCCAATGATTTCTTCGGCGCTCTCGTCGTCGTCCTCGATGGGAAGCAGATTCGGCATGGTCCGATGGGAGGCGGAGGTCAACTCCTTCAACTCTGGCATAGTCTTTGGTCTTCCGATATGCTCGCATCGGGGTGATCGCCCGGCGGGCCTGATCGTATCGAGGATAGTATTTGCGGCCGGAGCGGCTGCGACTAAATTCGGCTTTAGTCCCGGGTGGTTAAAGCCGAATTCAATCGTAATCCCCGGTTTCCGCCGCAGGTGTTCCGACCGAGAGGTCAACGCGGGGACGAGCCATGGTCGGAATTGTCAGGATTGCACTCCGGCATTCCTACACCTTCGTAGTCATGGCGCTGCTGATCCTGATCTTCGGGGTCATCTCGATCGTCCGGACGCCGAAGGACATTTTCCCGAACATCAACATCCCGGTCATCTGCGTCGTGTTCAGCTACACCGGCCTGTCGCCGGACGACATGTCCGGGCGCATCGTCACCTATTACGAACGTGCGGCCACAACCTCGGTCAACGACATCGAGCACATCGAGTCGCAATCGATACCGAACTACGGAATTATCAAGATATTCTTCCAGCCGACGGTAAACATCAACGCGGCGCTGGCGGAAGTCACCGCCGTTTCGCAGACCGTATTGAAGCAGATGCCCGCCGGCATTACGCCGCCGACGGTTCTGACCTTCAATGCGTCCACGGTCCCCATCCTCCAGCTCGCGCTGTCGAGCGATCAGCTGTCGGAATCGACATTATTTGACGAAGCCGCGAGCTTCATCCGCCCGCAGCTGGTATCGGTTCCCGGTGTTTCGATCCCGCTGCCCTACGGGGGAAAAGTCCGGCAGGTCCAGGCGGATCTCGATCAGCAGGCACTGCACACCTACGGGATTTCCGCGAACGACGTCATCAACGCGCTTTCGGTCCAGAATCTGATCACGCCGGTTGGAACCGAGAAAATCGGAAAACTGGAGTACACGGTGGATCTGAACGATTCGCCCACGACGATCCAGGCTTTCAACGACCTTCCGGTCAAAACCGTCAATGGCGCCGTCGTATATATGCGCGACGTGGCCTTCGTGCATGACGGTAGCCCACCGCAGACCAATGTCGTCCATGTCGACGGGAAGGGCGCCGTTCTTCTCGCCATCGAGAAGTCGGGCGCCGCATCCACATTGAATATCATCTCCGGGATCAAGGCGCTGTTGCCGAGCGTGGCGGAAACGGTGCCCGCGAGCCTGCACATGACGGCCGTCGGCGACCAGTCGCCCTATGTCATCAGCGCGGTTTCCGATGTGGTCCGCGAAGCGCTGATCGCTGCGGCGCTGACTGCTGCGATGATCCTGTTGTTCCTCGGCAGCTGGCGTTCGACGCTGATCATCGCGACGTCGATCCCGCTGGCCGTTCTCACTTCGCTGACGCTGCTCTCGGTTCTGGGCGAGACGATCAATGTGATGACGCTGGGCGGCCTCGCGCTGGCGGTCGGCATCCTGGTCGACGACGCAACGGTGACGATCGAGAACATCAATCGCCATCTCGATCTCGGCCAGGATATCGAGACGGCGATCCTCGACGGCGCGCGGCAGATCATGGTCCCGGCGACGGTCTCGCTGTTGTGCATCTGTATCGCCTTCGTACCGATGTTCGGACTGGGCGGCGTCGCCGGTTACCTGTTCCGTCCCCTCGCCGAAGCGTTCGTCTTCGCGCTGATGGCGTCCTACCTTCTTACCTACACATTGGTGCCGACGCTCGCGAACCACCTTCTGCGGAACCAGGCATTGCACGACAATGCCGACGCCGCCGGCCACGCGGTTCCTGGCGCGTTCGCAAGGCTCGGTGCCGCGCTTCTCCGCTTCCAGCGGGGATTCGAGCATCGTTTCGAACGTGTGCGGGCGCATTATCGCGGATTGCTGCAGCTCAGCCTCGCCAACAGCCTCACGGCAATCGCAGGCTTCGTTGCTTGCTCCCTGCTCTCCTTCGGACTTGTCCCGTTCCTGGGCGAGAACTTCTTTCCGAATGTCGATGGCGGTCAGATCAAGCTCCATGTGAGAGCGCAGACCGGCACGCGAATCGAGGAAACCACGAAATTATGCGACACGGTCGGCGCGGCGATCCGCCGGATCATTCCGTCTGATCAGCTGGGCGGAATTGTCGACAACATCGGTCTTTCGGTCAGCGCCATCAATATGGCCTACAACAATTCGGGAACGATCGGTGTCGAGGATGCCGACATTCTGATAAGCCTGAAGCCGGGCCACGCGCCGACGGCCGGTTACGTCAGGACGATGCGCGAACAATTGCCCCGCCGTTTCCCCGGCGTAACCTTTTCCTTCCTGCCGGCCGATATGGTCAGTCAAATTCTCAATTTCGGCGTGCCGTCTCCCGTCGATGTACAGATCGTGGGCAATGATCTCGAGGCCGATCGGAAATATGCCGGCCAGTTGCTGTCGCGGATCGATCGCGTCACCGGAATTGCCGATGCGCGCATCCAGCAGGCCTTTCATCAACCGACGCTGAGAGTCCGCATCAATCGCACATTGGCCGGGCTGGTCAACATCAATGAGCGCGACGCGGCGACCGCCATGCTCGATACGCTGGCGGGCAGCACCCAGACCAATCCGACCTTCTGGTTGGATCCGAAGAATGGTGTCTCCTATCCCGTGTCGGTCGAGACCCCGCAATACGATGTCGACACCATGGCTGCATTGCGGAACATGCCGCTCACTTCCGGGACAGGCGGCCCGTCGCAACTGCTCGGTGGTCTGGCAACAATCAGCCGGACGCCCGGCAACGCCGTCATTTCTCACTACAATGTGCGTCCCGTTATCGACATTTACGCAACGACCGAGGGGCGCGATCTCGGCGGTGTCGCGTCCGACATCCGCCGCGCGATGCAGGATACGGCGAACCGGCTGCCGCGCGGCGCGCACGCCGTCATGCGCGGCCAGGTGGCCACAATGACGAGCGCCTATGAGCAACTGTTCGCGGGGCTCGCCTTTGCCATCGTGCTCATCTACCTCCTGATCGTCGTCAACTTTCAATCCTGGCGCGATCCCTTCGTGATCGTTGTGGCGCTTCCGACCGCGCTTGCCGGCGTTGTATGGATGTTGTTTGTCACCGGCACGACGCTCTCCGTGCCGGCGCTGACCGGCGCCATCATGTGCATGGGCGTCGCCACCGCCAACAGCATCCTTGTGATCGCCTTTGCGCGCGAGCGCATGGCGGACGGCGCCGATGCCCTGACCGCCGCGATGGAGGCGGGCAGTACGCGATTCCGTCCCGTGCTGATGACGGCGCTTGCAATGGTGATCGGCATGCTTCCGATGGCGATCGAACCGGGCCAGAACACGCCGCTTGGCCGCGCCGTGATCGGCGGCCTGATCTTTGCGACATCGGCCACGCTTTTTCTTGTTCCCACCGTGTTCAGCCTCATACACGCGCGCGACGTGAAGAGAGCCGAGGTACCGGCACGCGCGGTGACCAACACCTGAGCAATGGAGCAACCGATGGCGTCGGATTCCGTCCTTGCACCCAATCTCCGCCGGCTGAAACGGACAGGCATCGCCGTACTCGCGATCGCCTGCACGGTCGCGACGATCGGCATCGTTGTGCGAATTCTCGACCAGCAAAGCCTCGCCCATTGGACGGCCAGGCAGTCCGTCGCGACCGTTTCGCTTGCCGTGCTGCAACAAGGCGGCAAGGCAAACGCATTGACGCTGCCGGGCACGATCCAGCCCATCAACAGGGCGGCGATCTATTCGCGGGTCAGCGGTTATCTCAAGAGCTGGCAGGCGGATATCGGCACCCATGTGAAGGCCGGACAAACACTCGCGGTCATCGAGGCTCCCGACCTCGACCAGCAATTCGAGCAGGCCAGGGCCGACCTCGCTACCGCCAAAGCAAACGAACAATTGGCGGCTCTCACCGCGCGCCGCTGGAATGCGCTTCTGCCTTCGGAATCGGTGTCGCAGCAATCGGCGGACGAAAAAACCGGCGAAGAGGCAGCAAAGAAAGCCGTCGTCGACGCCGCGCAGGCAAAGGTGGCGCAGCTGGCGGCGATGGAAGCGTTCAAGACCATCGTCGCCCCCTTTGACGGCATTGTCACCGCCCGCAAGACGGATATCGGTGCCTTGATCAATGCGGGGAACAGCGGGCAGGAATTGTTCGAACTCTCCGATCTGCACCGGGTCCGCATCTACGTTCAGGTTCCGCAGGCGTTTTCGGCAGCCATCGAGCCCGGAACGCGGGCGACATTCCAACTGCCGCAATTTCCCGGCCGGCAATTCGATGCGGTGGTCGTGACGACCTCGCACGCGATGGAAGCTGCCTCGCGCAGCATGCTCGTCGAGCTGCAGGCGGATAATGCCGATGGCCGGCTTTCCGCCGGTGCTTATTGCGACGTTCGATTCGAGATCACCGGCAATCAAAACGTTGTGCGCGTGCCCGCCACCGCGCTCGTTCCGGTCGACAGAGGAATCGAGCTTGCCGTCCTGGGTGCCGACAACCGCGTGGAATTCAAACCCGTCCGGCTGGGTCGGGATTTCGGCGACAGCGTCGAAATTCTCTCCGGCCTGTCTACGGCCGATCGTGTGATCGACAGTCCGCCGGAGACGTTGCAGGCCGGCCAGAAGGTCAGCGTGGCCGCTTCGCGCGCGGCGGTAGCCAAAGAGAACTGAAACATGACTCCGCGATACACATACGTCGTCGCATTCGCCTGGCTTCTGAGCGCCTGTGATCTGGCGCCTGCTTATCGCGCGCCACTTGTCACTGTGCCCACGGACTATAAGGAAACGGGTCCGTGGCAGCCGGCAAAGCCGATGGACGGTCTCCCGCGCGGCGCATGGTGGCAGCAATATGAGGATGCGACGCTCGATGGGCTCGAAGATCGGATAGGGCCGGCGAACCCGGATCTGGCGGCGGCCGTCGCGCGCTATGACCAGGCACGGGCATTCGCCGCAGAGGCCGCGGCCGGCCTTTATCCGCAGGCCGAACTGGATGGGTTCCTGTCGACCGACAAACAATCCCAGGACCGTCCGCTGCGTGGCGCCGCGCAGCCGAATTATTACGGTGCCAATCAGCTCGATGTCGCGGCGAGCTACGAGATCGATATCTGGGGCAAGCTCCGCAACGAAGCGGCGGCCGGCGTGGCATCGGCGCAGGCCAGCGCAGCCGATCTGGCGACGGTGCATCTCAGTCTTCAGGGCGAACTGGCGACGGACTACTTCCTGTTGCGCGGCCTCGATGCCGACGCCGGTCTCCTCGGGGAAACGACAAATGATTATCAGGAGGCGTTGGACCTCACCAGGCGGCGCTTCGAGGGCAAGATCGCGTCGGGCCTCGATGTCTCCCGCGCCCAGACGCAACTGGATACGGTTCGCGCGACGCTCGCCGACATCTACGCGCAGCGGACGCTCATGGAGCATGCAATTGCGGTGCTGGTGGGCGAGCCCGCGAGTGATTTCTCGATTCCTGCGCAAGTGATCTCGTTCCGGCTGCCGGATGTACCGGCCGGAGTTCCGTCCGAGTTGCTGCAGCGCAGGCCCGACATCGCCGAAGCGGAGCGGGCCGTCAGCGCCGCCAACAGCGAGATCGGCGTCGCCCGCGCCGCCTTCTATCCTTCGTTCTCGCTCAACCTGCTTGGTGGAACCCAAAGCACGCAACTCAACCTGTTCAGCTGGCCCAACACCTTCTGGACATTGGGTCCTTCGGTGACGCTGCCCTTGCTGACCGGAGGGGCGCTCGACGCCCAGGAGGCGGCGGCCTACGCCAAATTCCGCGAGGCCGGGGCGAATTATCGCGCGACCGTGCTCAACGCATACCGGGAGGTGGAAGACAACCTCGCGCTTCGCCAATGGCTGGGCCGTGAATTCGCCGATGACGAGGCGGGTGCGAAGGCTGCGCAGCGTTCGCTGGACATCGCCCTCAATCTCTATCGCGACGGCGCGGAAAGCTATCTGGAAGTCGTCACCGCGCAGACCGCATTGCTTCAGGCGCAGCAGGCGGCGCTCGACATTCGCACACGGCTGTCGGTGGCGAACGTCGCGCTGATCCGAGCGCTCGGCGGCGGGTGGGACACGACGGATCTTCCTTCAGACCGCGACGCCACGCGGTTGTCCGACAGGAAATGAAGACCGAGGCAAAGGAGACAAACATGGAGCGCCGAACGTTTCTTCTTTCATCGCTACTGACCGCACTTGCTGCTGACAGGGCCGAGGCTTCGCCGATCGATCCGAAGCAGACATTCGTTCTGCAGCACAATGACATCAGCTTTTCTTCGTGTGACGGGCTGCCGCCGCACAGCGGCGAAATGGCCAGGCTCCATGGCGATTTCAACAAGCCGGGACCGTACCTCGTCCTGATGAAATGGAATCCGGGCTGGTTCAGCGCGCGCCGCACAGCTGCGCGACGGATCGCATCCAGATGGTTCTGTCGGGAACGTGGTGGGTCGATAGCGGCGCCGATATCACGCCCGAAATGGCGGTTGCGGTTCCCGCCGGGGGATTCAAGCGGACAGCCCGCACCTTCCTTCCTGGCGCCGCGTCTGAGCGGCAAGGGTTCCTGGGCGATGCTGATTCGACCGGAGCGCCTGGGGGTGCCGACAGCAAGGGATCATGGGCGTATTGAACAAAACAGGAACGCATGCTAAATCTGTCGCGTTCTGTCCACAGGCCGGCGGGAACCGCGCGATGGCGCGGGGCCGGGCGGGGCGGCTAACGTTGGGAAAAGCGAGAAGCGGAGACGGACATGGCCGGCAGCGTGAACAAGGTGATTCTGGTGGGCAATCTCGGAAAGGACCCCGATGTCCGGCGCACCAATGCAGGCGACCCGATCATCAACCTTTCGGTGGCGACCTCGGAGACCTGGCGCGACAAGGGCACCGGCGAGCGCAAGGAACGCACCGAATGGCACCGCGTGGTGATCTTCAACGAGAACCTCGCCAAGGTCGCCGAGCAATATCTGCGCAAGGGCGCGAAAGTCTATCTCGAGGGCCAGCTCCAGACCCGCAAATGGACCGACAAGGACGGCGCCGAACGTTATTCGACCGAGGTGGTGCTGCAGCGGTTCCGCGGGGAATTGGTGATGCTCGACAGCCGCGGCGAGGGCGGCGGTGCGCCGGCACGCATGGGCGGCCCGGCGGAGCCGCCGGCAAGTTTCGAACGCAACGAAATGGACGACGAAATTCCATTCTAGGAAGCGGGAATTTCAGCCTTTTCCGCGTGGATGCCCGGCCTCTTTTTGCTGGCGCTGCTGCGCCGCAAAATGCTAGGTTTTGCCCCCACCTTTGGGCCTCACAGCGCGGCCTGAAAACGGCCCCTTTAAGGAGCGGAAATTGAGCGATATCGCGGCGCCCGGCGGCCCGTCTGGCGCAGGCATCAGCAATATTGCGATCGAGGACGAGCTGAAGCGCTCCTACCTCGATTACGCCATGAGCGTCATCGTTGCCCGCGCGCTGCCTGACGCGCGCGACGGGCTCAAGCCCGTGCATCGGCGCATCCTCTACTCGATGCACGAATCCGGCAACGACTGGAACAAACCCTATCGCAAAGCATCGCGCGTCGTGGGCGACACGATGGGCAAGTATCATCCTCACGGCGAC
>DATJUM010000196.1:0-3278 GCA_035502355.1 Rhizomicrobium sp.
TGGCAGTGATGGCCCGTAAATATCGGCGTCCAGCAGCCCGATCCTTAGTCCGAGTCGTGCAAGTCCGAGCGCGAGATTGGCGGCGACGGTGGATTTGCCGACCCCCCCTTTGCCGCTCGCCACTGCTATGATGGATGCCACGCCGCGAACGCCCGATGGCTCCGGCGGCACCGTTTGCCTCGGGGCTGCACCGCGCGAGGCTTGGTGATGGGCCGTCAGGACAGCAGTCACCGACAATACCCCGGGCAGCGCCATGACGGCCGCCTCTGCCTGTTTGCGCAGGGGCTCGGCCATGGCACCGCGCGCTTCGGATACCTCGATGGTGAAGCTGACATGGCCATCTTTCACGATTAGCCCCTGGACGAGGCCGGTGGAAATGAGCGTCCCTCCCGTCGCCGGGTCGGGAATGCGAGCCAGCGCCTGGAGTACGTCGTTCTGATTTACCGCTGGCATTCGAGACTGGCTCCGCGCCGCCTTCTCACGCAGAACGTCGAACACACGCGTTCATTGCGCCGGGAAAGGGATGCCCATATAACCGCTGCGCCCCGGAAAACCAAGAAACGGGCGTAGGTTCCGAGACTTAAGGATGCGGCTATGCCTTGGAGTTCGCAATCCGGCGATGGCGACAGCCCGCTCGGGCCATGGTCCCGCGGCCCGTCGGGAGGCCGTCAGATACGACGACCCGATTTCAGCGGCATGCTGGGCAGATTGCGCGACGGGCTCAGGCGGACCCTGCGGGGCGGCGCGATGCGGGCGGGTGGTATCGCACTTGTTCTACTCGGCCTTGTTGCCGTCTGGCTGCTGAGCGGAATTTATTTTGTCACCGCTCGCGAACAGGGTGTCGTGTTGCGCTTTGGAAAATATGTCGCCCGCACGCCGCCCGGCATCAATTATCGTCTTCCTTGGCCGATCGAGACGGTTGAAACGCCGGAAGTTACGACGGTCAACCAGATCACGATCGGTTATCGCACAGGCGCCGAAGCCAATGACGAGAACGAGATCGACGATGCGCGCGAGGAAAGCCTCGTGCTCACCGGCGACGAGAACATTGTCGATGTAAATTTCACCGTTGGCTGGGTAATCAAGGATGCGGCCGAATATCTGTTCGACGTCGATAATCCGCCACAGACCATCAAGGCGGTGGCGGAAAGCGCAATGCGCGAAGTGGTCGGCCAAACCCAGATCGAACCCATTCTCACCGAGGATCGTGCGCCAATAGAAAATCAGGTTCGCGAGCTGATGCAGAAGACGCTCGACAGCTACCACGCCGGCGTAACGATCACACAGGTCAAGATGCAAAAGGCGGATACGCCCGCTGAAGTGATCGATGCGTATCGCGACGTGCAGGCTGCGCGCGCCGACCAGGAACGGATGCGCAATGAGGCGGAAGCCTATGCGAACCGGATCATTCCCGAAGCGCGCGGCAACGCCGCCAAAATCGTGCAGGACGCAGAAGCCTATCGCCAGCAAGTGATCGCCGAGGCGGAAGGCGAGGCGAAGCGTTTTCTCTCTGTTTATACGGAATACAAGAAGGCGCCCGACGTCACGCGGCGCCGGATGTATCTGGAAACCATGAGCGCGATTCTCGCGCCCATGAACAAGGTCATTCTAGACGAGAGCGCGGGTCGCAGCGTGGTGCCTTACCTGCCGCTGCCGGGTCTGGACAAGCGCACGCCCAGCGTCAGCGTGACAGAGCCCGCGCCGTCGTCCGACGGGACCCCGCAGATCGCCACTGCTCCTTCCGATACGGGCCCGCAGCAATGAACCGGCTGGTTCTCATCGGTCTTGGGCTGGCAATACTGGTCGGCGTATGGCTCGCGAGCACGAGTTTTTACACGGTTGATCCCACCGAACAAGTGCTGCTGCTGCAATTCGGCGCGCCCCTCAGGGTTGTGACGGACGAAGGGCTGCACACCAAGATCCCTTGGATGCAGTCCATACAGGTCGTCGATCGACGGCTCCTCAACCTCGAAGCACCGGCCGAGGAAGTAATTACGGAGGACAAGAAGCGGATCGTCGTCGATGCATTTGCACGGTGGCGCATCGTGGACCCGTTGCGCTTTTATCAGACGCTTCTTGGCGAAACAGGTGCCCAGCTGAGACTCGATCCGTTCCTCAGTTCCGATCTCAGGCGCGTCCTCGGTTCACAGACGTTTGCGACCGTCCTGTCGAGTGCGCGCGCCGACCTGATGCATGATATTCGTGATGACATGAATCAAGAGACTGGACGCTTCGGTGTGGCGGTGGTGGATGTCCGGATCCGCCATGCAGACCTGCCCCCGCAGAACAGCGAGGCCATTTTTCAGCGTATGCAGCAGGAGCGGAAGCGCGAGGCCAATGAGTTCCGGGCCGAAGGTTCCGAGATCAAACAGCGCATCGAAGCGCGCGCCGAGCGAGAAGTAACGGTGCTCACAGCCGAGGCCAGTCGCGAGGCGCAAATACTGCGCGGCGAGGGCGAAGCGGAACAGACACGCATTCTGGGGGATGCTTTCGGCCAGGATCCGGATTTCTTCGATTTCTATCGTTCGATGCAGGCCTATCGGGATGCACTGACGGCCGATACGACGCGCATCCTGCTATCGCCGAACAGCGAATTTTTTCGTTATTTCGGTCAAGCCGCGGTCAGCGCGGCCGGCGTTCCGACCGGGCGGCATAAGCATTAAGCGATGCATTCACGGGTTCGTCACAAACGAAGACGTGTCATGTTGCATTGCACAAGATACGAAGAAAAATTAATCGGCGTGTTGGCAAAATCCGCTCGACATCTTCAAGAGTCCCATGCAGGATTCTTGAACAGCGCGGGGGCATGGAGTCCAGATATGGAGGAACCATGCCAAACTTTGAGATCTGTTATCTCGACGGCGACGGCTCGCTGGCCTGCAGCTTCACCGCGGTGTGTGCCAACGAAACTCACGCCAAGGTTCTCGCCCACGCCATGAAGCTGAGCGACTACAAGAAATTCGAGGTCTGGCGGGACCGGACACTCGTTTACCAGCGGCCACAGCTGTTCGAAACCGGCCAGGCGCTCCAGTAGGAGGGCGTTCGACGCTATTTTCCGCGCGGCGGCTCTTGGAAATGTGGGCGCGCGGAACTACGTGACAGCGTGGGCTATCTGGCTGGGAGGTGGAGGATGCTCACACTGCTTTTCGGCATGTTCGCATTTTTCTGGGCCGCCATTTTCTCGGTCGTCGGGTTGGCCCTGGTTCTGGGGCTTCTGGTCCCGTTCCTGCTGCTCTTTGTGCTGTTCCGCATCGGGTTCTTCATTTTCAAGCTGGCGG
>DATJUM010000197.1:0-3729 GCA_035502355.1 Rhizomicrobium sp.
TCGCACTCACAAACCAGTTCGCGGATACCGTGATGCAAGCCGTCCAGTGTCAACTCGAATACCGCATCCACTCCCTCCGGCGACACTTTCTGTGTGGTTTTCTGATGGACGAGAAGGGCCGGCGGCGAAGCCGCGTCCGCGGGACGCCGGTCGGCGGGGTGAATGCGAATATCGATGCGCGAGCGATCCAATCGCTGGCGTCCGCCGCAAACAATCTTCCAGCGGCAGAGATCGCGACTTTCCGCCTCGTGCGGTCCAGATAACAAAGCGCCGTCATTGAGGACCGTTACAGCTCGGCCGGCAGGCACATCCAGTTCCAAGAGCGCGATAGGGCAAGAAGGCATCTCCAGATGGAACTGCAATCCTTCCGGGCCGGATTCGGCCCGCGCCGACCAGTCCAGCGAGACGGTTCGCTCACCCGGCGCGTCCACAAGAAGCGCCGGATTCTTGCCGTCGAAGGCGGCAATGAGGGCGTCGCCGTTCTCGAAACGCGCTTGTCGCAGCGCCAGGTTAAACGGCTGAATGTTCAAGAGTCCCGGTCCCGATCCGACGTGGACCAGTTTCCACTGCCCTTCGCCGATGAGGCTTTCTGCCTTGAGCGTGGCGTGGTAGCGAGCTTCGAGCAGCTGCGGTGTTTGCTTGTTTGCCTTCTCGGCCCTTGCGCGCTCAACCAGGTCATCGAACTCCTTAACGGGCAATCGTACGAGCACGCCGTCCTGAACGCGCTTCAGCTCTTGCGGCAATCGCTCCGGCGATAAGAGCGCCCGCCGGAATATCGGAAAATCTTCATCCTCTTCGCCGTGACAAGGTGACAAGGTGACAAGGTGACAGGGTGACAAGGTGACAAAGAGACTCAGGGCCAAGGTGATCGATGCGAGAGTGAGGAAACGCAAGGAGCCGCCAGCGCCAAACTGCCTGCGCGGCCCGCCACTCGATAGCGCTGCGCGTTCTCTCGCCATCAATGGTCTCCTTGTCACCCTGTCACCTTGTCACCTTGTCATCTTCAAAAGGCGGCGCATCGACGGTAGATGGTTCGCCGCTTTGAGGTCGATGCGACGCGGCTTTACGGACGAGCGAGGAGCCGGTTCGCCCCCGACTGAAGCTGGGCAGGAAAACGATCTGCCGGCGATAGCGCTGGTGCATCAGCCATCGCAGGGCCAAGACGGCCAACAACACCACGGCCCCCGGCTCACAGCCATAAACGACAGCACATAACGTGGTCGGCCAAAACAGAGCGGCAACAGCGATCGCCAACGTCACCAAGACGAGCACCGGCCAGAACCCGACGCGGATACGGCCTGTGCCGTTGGCCTGCGGCAGCGCCGAGCCATACAGCCCCCATCCGACGACCAATAATCCCAGCGAGCAGGTCAACAGCCAAGCAAACTGCGATACGTGCGTCAAAACGATCGGTTCGCTCTGGTCCTGCCAGCACACCAGAGCAGCCGTTTCTTCATCGCCGCGGAACTCGGGCGGGCCAGAAAGGCTCGGAGCCAACAACCAGTCGCGCCGCGTCCAAGTGCGCTCCACCCCCGTGGCACTTTCCGGCGCGAGCAAGACGCGACCGGGAGGCACGCTCACCTGCCAACACGTTGGCACAGCCGCCGTCCGCAATATCCGCGGCGGCTGCAAGGTAGTGTGCAAGGGACTGTTACTGCTACCGCCCGCCGGCGACTGGAACACCACTTCCAGCAAAGCCGGCTGTCGGCTGCCTCCGCGATCTCCCGACGACTCCTGGTCGGAGCCAAGGCGGGGTAGACGCAGCCGGGCGATGTTGCCGCCGCCGCTGATTTCGCCCTTCTCATTGACGAACATCGGCGTGACCTTACGGTGATTGAAGTAGAACTGGGCCTTCAGCGTCTCGACAGCTGCGGGCATGAGCAGGTCAAGATCCCGCTCGGCAAGTTGGCGAAGCCAATAACGAGTTCGCCAGCTTTGAGCGCCGCCCTCCTCCAGCTTCACGCGCATCAGGGCACGCTCGACCAGGGCCGAGAAGCCGGCTGCCTGGTCGGTTAGCACCAGGCGCAGCGGGGAATCGGGGCTGGCGGAATACAGCACGAGCACGGGCAAAGCGCGATCTTTGACCTCCTCGATGTTTTGCTCTTGCCAGCGCTGGCTAGCCGAGCGCGGTAGAAAACCCGGATCAGTCCAGATGCGCACCTTATACTCACCCGCCGTTGCTTGTTCGAGTGCCACCAAGGGCACAAGGAATGGTCCTCCTGAGAGCGGCGCTCGATCTTGCTCTGCCAAGCGCGTCGTGTAGCGCAGCTCCAAGCGCCACTCCTTCCCCCCATCCTTCGCCAACACCGGGATGCGAACTGCCGAAGCAGTCGAACGACCGGCGTCCGCCGGCGACTCGGTTTTTATCGAACGTAGGTCCTGCCCCGCCTCGTCCTGGATTTGCAGGCTGTCGCCCACGGCCGCCGGGACACGCAGAGTCACAAAGGGAGGAGGCGTCGGCGGCAAGTGCAAGCGCAGCTCGTGGCGCACGTCGCCGACCTTGCCGTTTAACGTCAGATCAACTACCGATGCCGCGCGCAGCTCCGGCCGATAAGGTCGCCAACTTAGCTCGATCCCTGAGTCCTCCGCCGGCACGCCGCGCGCGCGCCACGTCTGCTCATTCGGCTTCGGCTGTCGGCCTAGCTCGAGGTTAACCTGCTCCGCATTGTGCAAGAGCACCTCGACATCGGCGGGCGCATCGAGCTTAACTTCGCACGAATCGATCGTTCCCTGAGGCCGCGGCAGTTTTAGGATCGCTCGCTCCTGGGCCTTGTACCGCGCTTTATAATGTCCTTCCAATCGTTGCGACTGCGTGGGCGCTTCCCGGAGAAGCGAGGAAGGAATCGTCACGCTTCGGGGATTGCCGTTTGGCGCTGCCGAGATGTTCTCGTCCGCCGGCTCCCACTCCGGCGGCACGAAGACCTTGAGTTGCTCCACGTCAGCCCATTTCGTTGCCGGTGTGATGGTCGTGAGGATGTCCCACTCGAATGCAGGGGGGCTGATATTTGGCCGCGGGAAAGTTCGGCCAGGTCGTAGCGTCAACGTGTGCGAGACGCGCATCCGAACCTGTGGAGGCACTTTCACGGCTTCCAGATCGAGCCAGGAGCGCGCTATCGGTCCGACCGTTCCGGCGGCCGCCTCGACCATCGGAACGGTACTGTAGACCAAGGTCGCCACCGTGGCTGGGGCTTCTCCCCTCGTCTCTTCTGTTTCCAGACGGCGCAACTGCATATCGCCGTGTCCTCGGTATTGGAGGTGCAGGTTCCGCACCCCATTGCGCACGACGACGGTGCCCGTCTGTCGAGTTGCGTCGAAGACGAAGAACGGACCAAGGGGAAGGGCCGCGCTGTTCAGCGGCATCGGAGGGAGCTTGATCTGAAGGTGAAGCGGTTCGCTCCGAGCTTCCTTCAATTGAATCGTCCGCAGCGAGGCGAAGGGATATTTCCGATCGTCGGTTTCGACGCGATGCTCGATGCGGACCTCCTTGTCGGACGGAAGCACCTTGATCTCCGCATTGAGCGGCACGAGCACGCGCCAAACTTTCGTCGGCGCCCCCTCAACCGTGAGCCATAAATCGGCCTGGGTCGTCAGACCCGCCCCATCGAGCCGCGCTTGAATGCGTCCTTCCGCCGTACGCACCGGATCGCCGGCGGAATGACGCGCTTCCTTCCAGGATAGGTCCAGTTTTTCCACAGGTCCCAGACCGGGACTGCCGTTGAGATGGTCATT
>DATJUM010000198.1:0-6396 GCA_035502355.1 Rhizomicrobium sp.
CGTCAGAATCGTCGCGCAGGCGATGTTGCGCAGCCGCGGTCGCGACCACGAAAGCGACGGAGAAACAGAGGCCGGAACGTCCCAGATGCGCAGCGTCGTGTCGTCCGAGGCGCTGATCACATGTCGGCCGTCCGGGCTGAATGCTACGCCGTGGATCACATCGGTGTGCCCGCGCAGGACGGAAATTTCGGTTGCGCTTCGCGTATCCCAGATCCGCACCGTCCTGTCATCCGATGATGTAACAATCTCGCTGCCGTCGGGACTGTAGGCGGCGCTGAACACGATGCCGCGATGGCCCCTGAGAATGGCGAGTTCCGATCCGCTTTGCGCATCCCATATTCGCGCCGTACCGTCGTCCGAAGCGGTGACGATGCGCGTTCCTGCCGGATTCCAGGCGGCATCGCCGAGCACGTCGGCATGGCCGCGCAACACGCCGATTTGTGCTCCGCTGCGCGCATTCCAGATCCGTGCGGTGTGGTCGTCCGACGCGGTCACAATGCGTGTGCCATCCGGGCTCCAGGCGGCGCGCCACACCGGGCCCGTATGACCGCGCAAGACGAGAAGACTTCTCGCGGTCCGCGCATCCCAGATTTGCGCTGTCATGTCGGAGGACGCGCTGACGAGACGTTCGCCGTCGGGACTCCAGGCAACGCCCCAAACCGCCGCGCGATGGCCGCGGAGCACGCCGAGTTGCGCACCGGTCCGCGCGTTCCAGATCCGCGCGATGCGGTCATCGGATGTGGCAACGCGCGAGCCGTCCGGGCTGAAGGCGGCGCCATAAACCATGCCCGCGCTTCCTCGCAGAACCACAAGCTGGAGCCCGCTCTGCGCGTCCCAAATTCGTGCCGTCCTGTCGGCGGGGAGCGATGCGAGGATATGCCTGCCGTCGCGGCTATATGCGGCATGGTAGACCGTGTTTTTGTGGTCCGACAGCACCATCAGCTGGCGCCCGCAGCGCGCGTCCCATATACGCGCCGTCCTGTCCCAGGATGCCGTAGCGATATGCGCGCCGTCGGGGCTGTAAGCGGCGCCTTCGACATAGCCCCGGTGGCCGCGCAGAACCGCCAGCTCCGTTCCGGTCTGCGCGTCCCAGATCCGCGCCGTCTTGTCATCGGACGCGGTGAGGATTCGTGTGCCATCCGGGCTCCATTGCGCCTGTTCGACAAGACCGTCGTGACCCCGCAACATGGCAATCAGCTGGCCGCTTTGCGCGTCCCAGATGCCGGCCGTCTTGTCATAGGATGCGGTTACGATGCGAGCGCCATCGGGACTGTAACGGGCGCTGTACAGAAACCCTTTGTGTCCGCGCAGGGCGGCAATCAGCCTTCCGCTGGCTGCGTCCCATATTCGCGCGGTCTTGTCGTCCGATGCCGTGACGATGCGCGTTCCATCGGGGCTGAACGCTGCGTCGTAAACAATTCCCTGGTGGCCTATCAGGCTGCCGATTTGGGCTCCGCTCCGCGCATCCCATATCCGTGCTGTTTCATCGCTCGATGCCGTGACGATACGGCTGCCGTCCCGGCTGTAGGCGGCGCTGTGGACATTTGCGGTGTGCCCGCGCAGAACGGCGATCTGCGTGCCGGTCTGCGCATTCCAGATGCGCGCCGTGCCATCCGCCGATGCCGTTACGATGCGCGTGCCGTCGGGATTGTACGTGGCGTCATAAACCGTGCCCTTGTGCCCGCGCAGCACGGCGCGCAACCGTGTCGTCTGCGCATCCCATATTCGCGCCGTCCCGTCGCCGGACGCCGTGACAAGGTGTTTGCCATCGGGACTGTAGGCGACGCTCATGACATGACCAGCGTGTTGCAGGACCGCGACACGCCGCGACAGGGCAATGGCCGTTCTCAGTTGTTGCTCGGCTTTTGCGCCCGAATAGCCGAAGAACGGCCAGTTGACGCCATCAATGCCCGCGAGTGCGTATCTCGCGGCGCGCTCGTAATCCTGGTTCTCGGAGGCCTGTTCGGCGAGCTTTGCCAGCGTGTCGGACGAGCGGGTGATAATTCCTTTCAGGAGCAGCGCGATGCTGAGGCCGGCGATGAGGAGGATGGCGATCGCCGCGCCAATCAGCGCGAAGACATTGCCCTGAAGCCGTCGCGTGCGCGCGACCGACTGCTTCTCGCGCTCGATCTCGCGTCTTTCGCGCTCGCGCTCCGCATTGTCGCGCGCGCGGCAGGCGGCAAGGTATTGCCGGTCCGTCGCGCCGAGCGCGTTTGCGAGGTGAAGGGGAGCAAGCAATTGCTCGGCTTCCTCAAGGCGGCCACCGCTGTGCGTGAGCCAGCCCTGGTGCTCGCCATGCGCAGACCATTCGCGGGCTGCGGCCCGGACGGCGTCGAGTGCGTGCAAGGCTTCGCGTTCCGCCGCGATCCATGATTTCAGAGCCGGCCATTGGCGCAGGATCGCCTCGTGCGCGATCTCGACCGTGTCGGTTTCGATGCCATCGACGGTGTCGCGGTCGCTGACCAGAAGGCGCGCATCGACCAGATGGCGAACGAGGGGACGTGTCGCTTCGGGGAGTGCGTCGAGCCGTTCCGCCCGCCGTTTCGGTTCGGCGTCGTCCACGCGAACCAGATGCGGGATGAAAGCGCTCTTCGCCAGTTCCTCCAGCCCGGCGCGATCCGCCGGCAACAACGGATCGAATTGCGCGTTTGCGAAGGCTTCTTTGACGGCACCCAGAATTGCGCCCTGCAGACCGCCCATCTCGTGGCTGTAATCGACGCGGGTCAGCACCCGTCTGCCGCGGCTGCGGTTGAGCAGCCGCTCGAGCGTGAACGCGAGCAAAGGCAGCGCATCGTCCGTTGCGAGGTCGGTGAGGAGCTGTTCGGTGAGTGCCGGTTCGATGGCAATCGGGGGCTTTGACATGCGCGCCGGTCCCTCGATGACGTCCTTGAAGGCACCGGGCGGGATGGGCGCCAGGTCGAAAGGCAGGCGCTGAATGTCGGAAAGTTGCGGCGCCGCCTGCAGCCTCCCCAGCGAGTCGCTGCGGATGGTCGCCACGAGGAGCGCATTGCCGTCGGCAAGAACCGTTTCGGCAAGCAATTCCAGCACGCGCGGCGCTTCGGTGTTTTCTGCCGCGAATATTTCTTCCGCCTGGTCGATTGGAATTATAATCGTTGGCGGCGCCGCCGAATAGGTCTCGTGCGCGCTTTCGGCGTAGCGGCGGAGCCGCGCGGTGACGCTGGCGCGAAGCGACGCGAAGACGTCCAGGATGTCGTCGGATATGTTCAATCGGGCAGGGTCGCGCGACATGGCCACAGCGAGTCCATGCGGACCGGAAAGCGCGGCACGTTCGGGACGGATGACCGGAAGTACAAGAAAATTTTCCTCGTCGCGCCTGAGGCGCGCAATCAGGCCCGCCTTGAGGAATGAGGACTTTCCCGCGCCGGAGGCCCCGAAGATGACCTGCATGCGCTCCCGCGCGCCGCCGCGCATCCGGCGCAGTTCATCGAGCGCCTTGGTGATGAGTGCGTCGCGGCCCAGGAAGATCGCCGCATCCGCTTCCTCCAGCGATTGCAGGCCGCGATAGACCGGGCGGTGCGGATCGTCGGGTGGCGGCCATTCGAAGCTTTGCGGATCAAGCCCCGCCCGTCTCAGGCCGATCGCGAGCCGTGTCAGACCTTCCGCTTCCTTTTCCGATGAGGATATGTCGACCGTCTGAAATCTCGCCCTCAGTTCGAACGGCACGGCATCCGCCGGCGTTGGCGCGATGAAAATCGGAAAAATCTGCTTGCCCTGATGATCGGCGGCATCGAACTCCCGCAGGCACCAGCGCGAGTTCAGCCAATTGGGGGACAGGAGCACAAGCACGCCCGAGCAGCGCGCGCCCGCAAGCTTCAATTCCTCCAGCCAACGATGCCCCGGCGCCAAGCCGTGTTCCGGATCGAGGTCGAGGAATACCTGGTCCCAGCCCTGCGCCCTCAGCCAGTCCCGGATCCTGATCGCCGCGTCGTTATCCTGGCTCGCATGCGAAATAAAAAGTACGCCCACCAGAATGCCCATCCCCTGACGGATTGCAAGCTATTCCGCTCCCATACAGGGGGCAAGGTTCCGAACCTGCGAACGACGCCGATTTCAAACGCAGGCCGTAAACGTGCCTGTGCGGGTGAGATTCAGTTTGTCAAACACGAGGGCGACCTTGCGCAATGCCGTCGCGAAACTATCCCAGCCAGCGGCGGGCCCGCGGTCTGATCTCATATCCGGCCTCGCGGCCGGCGGCGCCGGCATTGGTAATTTCATCACGACCGAGATCACAAACAAATTCCGTCGCCACAAAATCCGAGCCGTCTGGCGCCAGCACTTCGCCGCGGAAGGCGAGGCGGGCTTCGGAATACGTCGCATGTCCCGCAATCGGGCTCCGGCAGGAGCCGTCGAGCGCGAGCTGGAAGGCGCGTTCGCAGGCGATGGCGATGGCGGTTGGGTGATCGTTCAGCGGCGCGATGGATTTTGCGGCCACTTCGTCATCGTCGCGGATCTGGATTCCGATGATGCCTTGCGACAGCGCGGGCAGCCAGCTTTTGATCGGGAGGAGCGATGTCGCGCGATCCTCGCGGCCAAGGCGTTTCAGGCCGGCATGGGCCAGGATGAGCGCGTCGAACGCGCCGCTGTCGAGCTTTGCGAGCCGCGTATCGACATTGCCGCGCAGGGGGAGGATTTCGAGATCGGGCCGGGCGCGGCGGAGCTGGGCGATGCGGCGAACGGAACTCGTTCCGAGGCGGGCGCCGGATGGCAGCAATTCGAGCGATGACGCTTTCGAAGAAACAAATGCATCGCGCGCGTCTTCGCGGGCGAGCACCGCGCCGATCCGCGTGCCCGCCGGCAGCGGCGCGGGAACGTCCTTCATCGAATGCACCGCGAGATCGATGTCCCCCGCAAGCAGCGCGGCCTCGATTTCCTTCGTGAACAGCCCCTTACCGCCGATCTCCGCCAGCGGCCGGTCGAGGACGCGGTCGCCGCTCGTGGTGATGAAGACCATTTCGCAGGCAATGCCGCTGCTCCCAACGAGATCGCGCACGCTTTCGGCCTGCGCGCGTGCGAGCCGCGAGCCGCGGCTGCCGATGCGCAGGCTATGTAGATGAGAATCATTGGACATTGCGGTTGCCGGGCCGGACTGCGGCGCGATATTGCGGGAGGGCGTCCCCGAATGGAATGCTCGGTGTCCGATGAAGCCCCTGCTCGAAGCCTTGCGCGGCGGAACGCCGTGGCCGCCGCCTATCTGGCTGATGCGCCAGGCGGGGCGCTATCTGCCGGAGTATCGCGCAATACGGGCGCGGGCCCCGAGCTTCATCGAGTTCTGCTTGACGCCGGAGCTTGCCATCGAAGCGACGCTCCAGCCGGTGCGCCGCTTCGCGCTCGATGCCGCCATCCTCTTCGCCGACATCCTGCTTGTGCCCCATGCGCTTGGGCAGGACGTGACATTCGTCGAGAATGAAGGCCCGAAGCTCGCGCCTGTCCGCGATTCCGCCGCGCTGGCGCAACTTTCGGACAGCCGCGCTGGCGAAAAGCTTGCGCCGGTGATGAAGACGATCGCGGGCGTGCGCGCCGCGCTTTCCGAACATGTCGCGCTGATCGGATTTGCCGGCGCGCCGTGGACAGTTGCGACCTACATGATCGAAGGCGCGGGCGGCAGCGATTTCGAACACACGCGCAGCCTTGCGTACAACGATCCGGAGTTTTTCGCAGCACTTCTGGACCGGATCGCCGATGCGACGGCTGCCTATCTCATCGCCCAGATAGACGCGGGCGCCGAGGCGTTGCAGCTTTTCGATTCCTGGGCGGGTGCGGTGCCCGCCTCGCTGTTCGAGACCGCAGTCATTAGTCCCACAGCCCGGATCGTTCGCGCCGTCCGCACGCGGCATCCGGGCGTTCCGATCATCGGCTTCCCACGCGGCGCTGGTTCGCATTTGCGCGCCTTTGCGGAACAGACCGGCGTGGATGCCGTGGGCATCGATCAGATGACAAGTCTCATGAATGCGGCCGCTGCGCTGCCCAGCCGCGTCGCCCTGCAGGGCAATCTCGATCCCGTTCTCCTGCGCGACGGCGGTGCAGCAATGGCCGCGGAGACGCGCAGCATTCTTGCGGCGATGCGCGGCCGTCCATTTGTTTTCAATCTCGGTCACGGCGTGCTTCCATCCACGCCACCCGAGCATGTCGCGGAGCTTGTCAGCTTCCTGCGGGGAAAGTAATTTTAACACAAAGAACAAGAAGAAATTATTGTGCGTGGAGCGCGCAATTACTCCGTCCGCGGAGGTGAGGGAGTCACTTCCGTATCGTCTTTGTGCTCTGTGGTAAAACTTCTACCCGCATTCAAATAAAGAAAACGCTCTCGCTATCCGTGGATACTGCCGCGCGGCGCGGTCGAGCCAGGAAAGGCCGCGGCGGATTTCGGCGGCGAAATGT
>DATJUM010000199.1:0-3992 GCA_035502355.1 Rhizomicrobium sp.
CCTCGGCCTTCGCTTCGGCGGGCCGTTTGCTCAGATCATGGACGACTCGGTATTCACCCTTCTTGACAGGGAAGGCCAGGATAGCTCCCAGCGCCCGCATCTGTTGGACGTAGTCCGCCGCGTTATTGGTGTCGAACTTCAATGTCCAGCGCAGCATCCGCTTCTCGCGTTTACTTCCTTTCCTTGGCATCGCCTCTTTCTGTTGATCCGCCAAAAAGGAAGAATCCTTTTTGTCGAGAACGATCCGCTGGGCCTGCTTCAGAAACTCGTTCACCCTGGCCTTCTCGATTATTTCCGGCATCGCCTCGATCCCCTTGAAGAAAATCCAGCGGCCGTTGACCAACAAAAACGCTCCCGTACCGCCGCTGGCCTGCTCCTTGAACACATCGATTGTGTAGATGGGGATGTCGCGCGGGATCATCGCCAGCACGCGCTTGTATCCCGTGGAGGGATCCTTCTCCGCCCGGACATCGTGCTTGACGATTCGCTTGATGGCACCCTTTCGTGTGACTTCCCGAGCCACGTCCGCGTAATGCTCCCTCAGGAGCTTCTGCTGAGCCTGTTCATCCTTCCAGACGATATCGGCATGTTTGGAGAACAGAACTTCGATGTCTTTCCGCGTGGGCAGAATGGCTTTGAGCGCCTTGATTTGCTCCTCTTTCTTTGCGGAGGCCATGCCGGCGTGGAAGGCGCGGTAAGCGTCTTCGAGCGTTGGTGGTTTCTTGGCCTCGTCCGCCTGTGCAGCCATTGCGAGGCACGGGGCCAGGAGAGCGAAGCTTCTGAAACGGCGAAAAGCGTCGAACATGGGTGGACTCCGTGGCTAGATTTGGGATGAGACGTTCACACCAGCGAGAACCTTCCTTGCAAAGTAATCCATCGCTTGCCTATTCGCAATTGCTTTTTGACGCGCACCCCGTTTCGCGTTCCCAGTCGGCGGCATGGAAGCGGACCTTGGCAATGACGAACACAGCCATGCCTAGAACCTGCCGGCTTGGTTTTGTGTCTTTTCCTCCATATAGTGGGAGAACGCGAGTAAGCTCGCCCTTCAGCAACTTCTCCAACCTCTATTGATGGCCGACATGGTTGAAAATGCTCCCATTCTGTCCTGTCAACACGCCGGTCTGACGATCGAGGGCTACTCGCGCGCGGCCGTGCAATCGTATTGGCGGATCCCAGAGCTAAAAATCGGTTTCGATCTCGGCGCCCAGCCCTGGGACTTCATGGGCACGCCGACCTGGCTGATTTCGCACACCCACCTCGATCACATCGCCGCTCTGCCGGTGTACGTGGCGCGGCGGCGCATGATGCGCATGGAGCCGCCCACGCTGTACGTGCCGGCATCCGCCGTCGAGGATCTGCGCCGCCTGCTGTTGGTCTTCCAGCGCCTCGATCGCGGCCGTATGCTCTGCGACATGCGCGGCGTCAATCCCGGCGACGAACTGGAGCTGTCGCGCGATCACGTCGTCACCGCCTTCGCCACCACGCACACGATTCCCTCGCTCGGTTACGTCGTCTGGGAGCGGCGTTTCAAGCTGAAAGAGGAGTATCACGGCTTGCCGGGCGAGAAGATCCGCGATCTGCGCCTGTCCGGCGTGGCGGTGACGCGCGAGGTGCGCACGCCGCTGCTGGCCTACACCGGCGATACCAATCCCGCCGGCCTGGACGCCTATCCGCCGGTCTACGAGGCCAAGATCCTCATCACCGAGCTGAGCTTCATCCGTCCCAACCACCGGCGCGAGAAGATCCACAAGTTCGGCCACATGCATCTGGACGATTACATCGAGCGGGCCGATCGTTTCCAAAACGAAATAATTATCTGCGCGCATTTGAGTACGCGCTATAACCCGCAGGAGGTCAAGCGGGTCGTGGAGTCCAAGCTGCCGCCGCGCTTGCGCGAGAGGATTCGTTTGTGGCTGTGATTGTTGCTCTTCAAGCAACTGTATGCTAGGGTTTCCCGGAAGGAGCCTTTGGTGGCCGGTTGCTCCGAGGTTTCCACGAGGCGCGCGATCATGAATCCTCTCCTCTCGTTGCTCACCTTCTTCACCGATCAACCGTGGACCATTCCGCTCATCGGCCTTTTGGTGGCGAGCCTGGCTTTTATGATGGGGCGGCGATGGTTTGTGGTTCGTCCCGCGGCGGTGACGGAAAAGCCGGCCGAGGGACCGTCTTCCAACCTGGTGACCGCCACGGTCCTGACGAAAAAGTCCGAGCCGGATCGGCGCTCGGCCCCGCGCCGCAAAGGCAACCGCGTCGAGGTCTATCTCAGCGACGACTCGAAACGGCCGCCGATTCTGGGCTGGGTGGTCGATCGCTCGATCGGTGGACTGTCCCTGATCGTCGAGCACTCGCTAAACGAAGGGAGCGTCCTCAAGGTCCGTCCCCGGCAGGCGCCGCAGACGGCGCCGTGGACGGCCATCGAGATCCGCTCCTGCCGTGCCGACGGCGGCGAGTGGGAAGTTGGCTGCCGTTTCCTCAAGACGCCGCAGTGGAACGACTTGCTGCTGTTCGGTTGAGATGTCCGCGGCGCGTTTCTTCCTCTTGACCCACCTGCGATCCGAGACTACTATCCCGGCCTTCCGCGCCGGCGTCTTGCGCCGCGGCGTGCGTCCTCTCAAGGGCGGGAGGATGGCAGGGAAGCGCGAAGGCGATTATCCGTTCCTCTCCTGGCGAGGGCGCGGGATGCGAGGGTGTCGCTGGCTGTCACTGCGGACGATTGGCCTGGTCAGCTGCTTGCTGGCGGGGTGTCTGTGCCACACCCTGCCGCCGCAAGTGCGGATGCCCCAGTCCAATGTCTCGGCCCACCCTCAAGCCGATAGCACGCAAGAGGAGGGCGAGCCTCCTTCGCTGTCGGATTACCTGGTTTCGCGGCCCCCGACCGTCGAGCTGGATGTGCAACCTGCCGCGGCGACGGAGAGCGTCTCGGAAAAACTCGCCGACAATCCGAAAGAGAAACGATCCGAGGATCTAGCGGAGAAGCCGGTCGAGCCGGCGGAGATGCCCATTGAGTCGGTCCAGCCGTCGTCGCCGAAACCGCCGGACGATCCGCCACCGCCGCGCAAGGAAGCCCCCTCCGCCCCCCTCAGCCGCCCCGAGGCTCCTTCGGTTCAGGTTCTCCGTGCCTTGCTCGATCACCGTCCCGAAGAGGAAATCAACGAACCGCTCCAGGTCTACGATCCGATCACCCGCGAGGCCATGCTCGTGCTGACGACCAGCATCGCGCAACTGCAACAAAACGGCGGCGTGGAGCGGATGTCGCCCCGCGACCTCGACCTCTGCACCGATCGCCTGACCGCGCTGAACACGTCCTTGCGCGGCCGAGCGCAGTTGATCCTGGAGCGCATGTGCTTTTGCCGCTCCATCAGGAACTTCGGCGATTACGCCTCGTTGCCGCCGGAAGACGTTTTTTTCCAGCCGGGCGAGGTGGCTCACATTTACGTTCAGGTCCGCAATATCTCCAGCCGTCGCTTGCGCGATAAATACGTCACCGTGTTGAAAGTCCGCAGCGAGATTTACGACGAGAACAGTAGCGGCAAACCGCCGATCACATGGGCCTCCCAGCCGCGCCAGGATGTCAGCGCCTCGCCGCGTCAGGATTACTACATTAACTTCCAGTTTCGGGTGCCGAACTGCCCCGCCGGCTTGTATACCCTGCGTCTCTTCGTTGAGGACTGGACGGACGCTCCGCCCGAGACCAAGCAGGTGCCGGAGTCGCGCATCGCTCAGCGGACGCTCGATTTTCGCGTGGTCGGCGGCATCGCCCGTTCGACGCGCCCTTGTATCGCCGTGGCCGCACCGCCGTGATTCCTTGTATCTTGCCCAATTCGGCAGGGCCGCGACCGTGAGGGAGAGGTCTTCGCCGCCGCTCCCTCACGGGTCAAGTTTACCCACATTTTTCTATTTCTATTACGGTCTCGCAATCTATTACAAAGGCGTTGTGCTTGATTTGCTCGGCAAGCCGGCCGACGCCCCGCAGCACTTCCAACGCATCCTTC
>DATJUM010000200.1:0-3113 GCA_035502355.1 Rhizomicrobium sp.
TACGAGGATCTGGTCGCGAACCAGGAAGAACATGTGCGGCGCATGCTGGAGTTCGTCGGCGTCGAATTCGATCCGCGGTGCCTTTCGTTTCACGAGAACCAGCGCTACGCTCGCACGGCGAGCTATGCGCAGGTGACGGAAAAACTGTACGACAAGTCCATCCATCGCTACCGGCACTATCGCAGATATCTGGACCAGGCCGTCGCCATCCTGCGGCCCACGCTTTCCCGGCTGGGCTATCCCTCGGACTGAATGTCCCCGCACGCGGAAACGCACGGGCGCGCGCCGGCACTCCCGGACGATGCAGCACGCGAAGCTGCGGCCCGCGCCTGCGACGAGGGGTTTGCTGCGCTTGAGGCGGGCGATCCTGTCATCGCCGAACTGCATGCGGACCGGGCGCTGCGGGAAGTGCCAGACTATTTCGATGCGTTAATACTGTTGATTCAATGCCGGCGGCTGCGGAATGCGCGTGGCCCGGAATACGAGATGCTCCTGCGCCGCATTCTAGGTCAGAGGCCGCATCCCCATGCAATGCTGGAACTTGCGGAAATCCTGCTGACCCGCCGCGACCGGGCCGAGTGCGAACACCATGCCCGGAATGCGGTTGCGCTTGCGCCGCGCAACCCGCAAGCGCACCGGATCGTGGGGCTGATATTCCTTGAAACGATGCGGGCGGCTGCGGCCGAGCATCACTTCCGGCGCATCATCGAACTGGCGGGCGAGCGCCCGCGCGCCGCCGCTCATCTCGCGGACTCCCTCAAGCTGCAGGGTCGGCTTGATGAAGCAGAGGATTGGTTCCGGAAGTCCGTCGGGCTTGCGCCCGGAGACGCCGAAATCTGGATCAAACGGTGCCGCCTGGCGGAGGTACGCGGCGATCTCCCGCATGCCTGGGCCTTGTTGGAAGAAGCTGTCGGCGCGGGCGGCGAGACGACGCGTACGCGGATCACTCGCGCCGCGCTGCTTGGCCGCGAGGGCAAGCCGGCCGAAGCGGAAGCAGAACTCACGCGCGACATCGAAGGCGCAGAAAATCCCGATCCGGGCGCATTGCTCGAACGCGGCCGCCACCGCGAGGCGCTGAACCGCTTCGACGGCGCCTGGGCAGATTTCACCGAAGCCAAGCGACACTATCGGGAACAGGGATTCGTATATGACGAACAGACGGCGCGCGCGGCCGTTCAAAGCCTGAAACAAATCTTCACGCGTCAGCGCGTCGCCCTGTGGCCGCGCGCGGAAAAGCCGGACCGCGATCCCCGGCCGCTCTTTGTGCTCGGCTACCCGCGTTCGGGAACCACGCTCACTGAGCAGATACTGGCCGGTCATCCGGCGATCCGGGCCGGCGACGAGTTGCCTTTCCTCCAATTCACCGCGCAGGTTTCCCAGCGCTGGATCGGGAGCCGTTTCGAGTATCCGTTCTGCCTTGGCGAACTTTGCGCCGGCGATCAGCGCTTTCTCCCCAACCAGTTGCGCGACTGCTATCTCGGCTGGGCGGAACAGACAGGCTTGAGGGAAACAGGCCGCACCTTCTTCACCGACAAGATGCCGCTGAACGAGCTGCATCTCGGTTTGTTATATCTCCTGTTTCCGCATTCGCCACTGATTCTCATCCGCCGCCATCCGCTAGACGTCCTCTGCTCCAATTTCGGACGATATATCGCCCACGGCTTCAACCAGGCATTCGCCGTCGACAGCATCGCGCGTCATTACCTGCTGATGGATGAACTGCTGCGCCACTACCGCGAGCAGCTCGATCTCAATCTTCATGAGATCCGCTATGAGGATCTGGTCACGAAGCCGGAAGACGAGGTACGGCGCATGCTCGATTTCGCCGGCCTTGAATTCGATTCCCGCTGCCTTGCGCTCCAGGAAAATCCGCGCGTGGCGCGGACGCTCAGCTATGCGCAGGTAGCGGAAGGCCTGTCCGACAAAACCGTCCGCCACTACCGCCATTTTCGCAAACATTTGGATTCGGCGGCCGCGATTCTTCGCCCGGTTCTCGATCGGCTGGGCTATGAGGCGGACTGAACATGGGGCAAACCGAAAGCGAAACGCAGATTTCCGATCGCGACGACGGCGCGTATGAGGAAACCCTCAAGCGCACACTGCGCGAGAAGCCGGATATCGAAACCCTGTTCGCGCTCGCCCAGCATCTGTTCGACCGCGGTGAGAACGAGGAAGCTTCGATTTACGTTCGCTGGGCGCTGGCCATGGTGCCGCGTCATCCCACGGCGCAGTGGAACATGGCCATTCTGCTGATGGCTGAGGCACGGCTGGAAGCAGCGGAGGTTCATTTCCGGCGTCTGATCGAAATTGTCGGCGAAAACCCGCGCAGCGCGCTCCATCTGGCGGATTGCCTGAGGCGGCAGGGGAAGTTCGACGAGAGCGAAATCTGGTATCGCAAGGCAACGGGCCTCGATCCCGCGAATACGGAAGCCTGGATCGACTGGTGCCTGCTCGCGCAGCAGCGCGGCAATCTTTTCCATGCCTGGCAATTGTTGCAGGACGCGGCGCACATTGCCGGGGAAGTACCGCAAATCCTTCTGACACGGGCACGGCTTTGTCGTCGCGAGGGTCGGGTGGACGAAGCCATCCGGCTGCTCGCGGAGATTCCCCGTGACGCGCCACGAATACCGGTGCTTTTCGAACGGGGCGAATGTCTGCGGGATATCGGCCGTTTCGAGGAAGCCTGGAACGATTTTGCCGAAGCCAAGCGTCTTTGCCGCGACGTGGAAGGCCATCGCTACGATGCGGCAGGCGCCGAGGCGGAGATACAAAGGCTAAAGCAGTTCTTCATGCGCAGCCGCACGGCATCGCTGCCCCGTGCGCGCCGCAGACAGGATATTCCCCAGCCGCTGTTCATCACCGGTTTTCCACGCTCGGGTACGACGCTGGTCGAACAGATATTGACGTCCCATCCGCGGGTGCGCGCGGGCGACGAGCTGCGCTTCGTTGAATTTGCCGCTCGCGCTTCGTCGCGATGGTTGGGCGGCAGTTTCGGCTATCCGGAATGCCTTGCCGGCCTCTCCGTCGGCGACAATCTGCAGATGGTCGAACGGTTGCGCGATTATTATCTCGATTGCGCGCGGGCTGCCGGATTGCTCGGCGCCGGTGCTGCA
>DATJUM010000201.1:0-30018 GCA_035502355.1 Rhizomicrobium sp.
CACGCTCGACCGGTAACAAACCCTTGAAAATCCGCCATTCCGCTTCCGTCAGATCACCGCGACTCACGACCGCTCTCCCGAATCCGCAGTCTTGAATCAAACCCCGATTCAGGCGTCAATCATTTTGTCCACGCGGCCTAACATAGCCCCCTCCTATTTCGACGATTGAGGTTAGGACTTCACCGGACTCCCCGTCCATGCGGCACGTCGTAGCGAGAAGCTCGGCCCCCCCAAGGCTTTCGACGTTAACAAATGATTGCGCGGTATGGCACCGGCTAGTCCAAGCTCATACTGGGAATGAAGCGGGATACGCTTCAGTTCTTTTTCATCAACCCATTCATGCCGACCGAGGCCAGTGAACCTTCGAAGAACGGCACGGAACGGCCATCCCGCAAGAAAGCTTCAGCCAATTCATATGTTCGCCCCAGCGACGCCTTGGCGAGGCCGGCACCGGCGCTCAGACGTCGCACGCCAAGTTCTTTCAGCCGCGCCCCATCCGGCAAGCCGGGCCAGGCGAGCACATTGAGCGGCAAACCGATCTCACGCACGAGATTGCCGATCGTCGTTTCGTCGACTGCGCCAGGGGCGAAGATGGAATTCGCTCCGGCTCCGCCGTAAAGCCGCGCGCGCCTGACTGTTTCATCGAAAGCGGCCCGCCCTTCTGCAAGCTTATGCAGATACACGTCCACACGCGCATTGATCCACAAATCGACGCCTGCCCCGGCTGCGACCTTCCGCAGCCGCTCGATCTTGGCACAGAGGAGATCGGGCGCTTCGTGCCCGTCCTCAATGTTCACGCCGACAGCGCCGGCCTCGATGACCTGCGCTGCGAAATCGCCGACTACGTCCGTGTCCTTCGCATAACCTGCCTCGATATCGGCCGACACGGGAACGCTCACGACGCGCACGATTTCGCGGATCGCGGCAATCAGCGTTTCCACCGGAAGCGCCTGGCCATCGGGATAGCCATGCGCCCATGCCACCGCCGCGCTCGACGTTGCGATCGCTTTCGCGCCCGCATGTTCGATGATGCGCGCACTTCCCGCATCCCAGGCGTTGGGCAGGATGAGAAGCCCTTCGCGATGAAGTGCATGAAATTCTTTGGCGCGATCACTCATACTCATGCCGATGCCTCCAGGCTGAACGCCGCACCGCAATGCCGCGCCTCATGTTCGAGCAACCATTTCTTACGCGGCAATCCGCCCCCATAGCCGGTGAGCGAGCCGTCACCGCCGATCACGCGATGACACGGCACGACGACGCCGATCGGATTGGAGCCATTGGCAAGGCCGACCGCGCGCACTGCCTTCGGCTCGCCGATCTTCTTCGCCAGCGCGCCGTAGCTCATTGTCCTGCCGGTGGGAATCTTCCGCAGCGCCTTCCATACCTTGTTCTGGAACGGCGTCCCGGCGAACACCACGGGAATGCGGTCAAGCGCTTCCATGTCGCCCTCGAAATACGCCCTGAGAGTCGCGGAATGCCCGGATGGATTGCGCTTCGGCGAAAGTTCGACATCCGGATGGCGCCGCGCGAATTCGTGCCGCCAGCGCTCGTCACCATCGTCGAATGACAAAAGCCGCATCGCGCCGTCCTGATCGACGATGATCACGATATCGCCGATCGGTGTGTCGATACGATCGAAGTCATATCTGTCAGCCATGGGCGTTGCTCCTTTTATCTCCATCTGATGTTCGCGGACGGGCTATGACCCGGCCGTCCAAAGATGCTGGGCGGCATAGGCACGCCATGGCCGCCATGCTTCGGCGCGCTTGGTCAAGGCCTTGGGCGTCAGACGTTTTCCGTTGACCGTCATGGCGCGCAGCAGTCCCACATCGGCCGCCGGAAAGGCGTCGCTGTCGCGCAGCGCCCGCAACGCCCAATATTGCGCCGTCCATTCGCCGAAACCGGGCAGCGCAAGCAATCGCGCAGCCGCATCATCCGGGACGCGCCCCGGATCAAAAAGTCTCGGGTCGGTCAGGCCAGCACCCGCCAAGGCCTGCAACGCGGCGATACGGGTGCCCGGCATTCCAAAATTCGTGAAATCGGCGCCCACAATCTGGGCGGGGTTCGGAAACACATGCGTCAGCGCATCATGACCGGTAATATCAGGGGTTACCGGTGTCCCCGCGCGGCGCGCAAGTTTCGCTGCGAGCGTTCGCGCTCCGGAGACTGTAATTTGCTGGCCAAGAACCGCGCGTACCGCATATTCGAACGGATCCCAGGCGCCCGGCGTGCGCAGGCCGGGACGCCGCGCGATCAGCGGCGCAAGCCCCGCATCGCGCGCGAGATGGGCGCCGATCGCTTCCACATCCGCGTCGAGATCGAACATGCGGCGCAGCCGCCCCACGACGGACAGGAGCACACGCAATTGCGGCAGGCGAATGGTTGCGACAAGGCAATTCTCGCCGGACGCGATCTCGAAACTTCCAACCGCATCGCCAATGCTGATGGTGCGCCGGTAGCGGCCGCGATCGACCAGTTCCACACCGGGAATGGCGCGTTGGGCAAAGAACGCCAGAATCGAGTCCCAGTCATAGGGCGGTCTGTAACCAAGACGCAGCGTGACGAGGGACGGCTCCCCAGCGGCTGTTTTCGAGACGCGCAAATCACGCGGCGCGCGGCCGTAGAGTTTCCGGAACGCGTCGTTGAAACGGCGGATGCTGCCGAAGCCGGATGCCTCGGCAATTTCCGCCATGGAGAGGCGTGTTTCCTGGATCAACTGCTTGGCAAAAAGAATGCGCCGCGTCTGCGCCACCGCGATCGGGGGCACGCCCAGATGTTGGTCGAACAGGCGACGCAATTGGCGTTCGCCCATCCCCACGCGATCCGCCAGCTGAACAAGAGTGGATTCGCCACCATCGAGTGCGCCTTCGGCAATCAACGTCAGCGCCCGCGATACTGTGTTCGACGTCCCGCGCCAGGCCGCAGCATCGGGCGAAATTTCCGGCCGGCAGCGCAGGCAAGGGCGGAAACCGGCCATCTGCGCTGCCGCGGCGCTCGGGAAGAATCGGCAATTCTCACGCTTTGGCGTGCGCGCGGGACAGATGGGGCGGCAATAGATACCGGTCGTTCTCACGCCGACAAATAGCCGACCGTCGAAACGCGCGTCGCGGGCGGAAAGCGCACGGTAACAGATATCGTCGGCTGGCAGCGTCATGCTCATGGGCGCAATATGGTGCGGCATCCGGAAAAAGTCTGGCCATTTTCGGACATGGTCGTCCGGGCCTGCACCCGCCCCTCTCAAGGGTTGGTCTACACGTCGTAGCTGAGCACCACTTCGTCGCTTGTCGGCACGGCCTGGCAAGTGAGCACATAGCCCTGCGCGATTTCCGCTTCGCTCAGGCCGTAGTTCTTTTTCATCGTGACGGTGCCGGAAAGAATCTTCGCCCGGCAGGTCGTGCAGACGCCGCCCTTGCAGGCATAGGGCGCGGGCAAGCCCGCCGCCTGCACGCTTTCGAGGATGTTGCCCTTTTCGGCATCGAAGGGGATGCGCAGGCGGCGGCCATCGAGTGTCACCAAAAGGCCCGTGCCTGCCGCCTTCTGCTGCAACGCCTCGTGGCTTGCCAGCTGTTCGGCCGTAAGCGCGCTGGTGGTGAAACGCTCGATGAACATGCGATCGGCCGCAACGCCGCGGGTGGTGAGCGCCGCTTCGGCCGCATCCATCATCGGACCCGGACCGCAGATGAAGAATGCATCGACTGCGTTTATGTCGATCAGCGTTGAAAGTACTTCGTCACATTTCGCCCGGTCAAGCCGCCCATTGAACAGCTCGATCTCCTCCGTTTCGAATTCCAGGAAGTGATAGACTTCGAGCCGCTCAAGATAGCGATTCTTCAATGCCGCCAGTTCCTCGAGAAACATGATCGAGGCCGAGTCGCGATTGCCATAGAGCAGCGTGAAGCGGCTCGCGGATTTCGAATCAAGTACAGTCTTCAGGATGGAAATGACCGGTGTTATCCCGGAGCCGCCGGCCAGCCCCACATACCAGGGCGCGGCCGTATCTCCCGCCGGAATGACGAAACGGCCCATCGGCGGCAGCACGTCGATCACGCGTCCCACCTGCAGTTCCGTGTTCGCCCAGACCGAGAATTTGCCCGCCGGCATCTGCTTGACGGCAATACGGATCTCGTTTTCGGACGGCGAGACGCAGACGGAATAATTTCTTCGCACGTCTTCCCCGTCGAGATCGGCGCGCAAGGTCAGATGTTGTCCGGCCTGGAACCTGAATGTTTCTTTCAGCTCCGCCGGAATTTCGAAGCGGATGGACACGGCGTCCGCCGTCTCGCGCCGGATCTCGGCAATCTTCAGCGGATGAAAGCCGCGATTCAGCGACATGGGGACGTCAGTGGCACTTGAAACGGTCGAAGGGTTCGCCGCAGGCAAGACAGCGCTGGAGCGACTTGCAGGGCGTTGAGCCGAAACGGCTGATTTCCTCGGTCTGCTGCGACCCGCAGCGCGGACACGCGGGTTGCTCCTCGCGCAGAGCGTGCTTGGCGGCGCCTTTCGGCGGCGGCGCGATGCCATAGGCGCGAAGCTTCTCCCGGCCTTCATCGCTGATCCAGTCGGTCGTCCAGGGCGGGGCGAGCGTGGTTTCGATGTGCATCTGCGCAAATCCTGCGCGATCAAGCGCGCTGCGGATCGCGCTTTGAATGGCAAGCGTCGCCGGACAGCCCGTATAGGTCGGGGTAATTACGACAGCAGGCGGATCGCCCGCGCGCACTGCGCGCACGATCCCGAGATCGACAATGGAGACACAGGGAATTTCGGGATCTGGGACATGGCTTAGCAAATCCATCACCCGTTCTCTTAAACACAAACACTCACCATGGCCGGCCTCCGAGCCGGCCACCAAGCCGCCGCGCGTCTGCGCGGCGTATGACTCGGTGTCAGTGCGAGTGGAAAGTGTTATTGGTTCGCGGACGCTCGCCTGCTGAGTGGCCGGGTCACGCCCGGCCATGGTGACGATCTGGGACGTCACCACACCGCTCCCGGATAGGCGCGGGGCAGGAATTGCATCTCGGTAAGCAGATGGCCGAGATGTTCGGAGTGATGGCCCGCGCGTCCGCCGAGAACCCCACGTCTCGGTTTGGGCATGTCCATATTTGCTTCGGCGAGCGTATGCGCAATCCGCGCATCCCACTCGGCGCGCAATGAAGGGGCACCGGTTTCGGCGTCGAACAACTCGTCGGTGAAGCGCCACATCCAGTCGAGTCCGGCGATCATGCGCGCGCGGCTCTCCTCGGTGCCATCGCCCAGGCGCACGACCCATTCCGAGGCATAGCGCGCGTGATAGGTGATTTCCTTCACCGCCTTCGCGCCGATCTCGGAAAGCCGGGGCTCCGCCGCGGCAGCGATCTGGCGCATCAGCAATTCCTGCCAGTTGGAGAACAGAAATTGCCGCGCAATGGTCTGCGCGAAATCGCCATTGGGCTGCTCGACGAGAAGACAGTTGCGAAAATCGAGCACGTCGCGCCGGAAGGCGAGCGCGTCCGCATCGCGGCCCTGTCCTTCGATCTCGCCGGCCAGACCAAGAAACAGCGTTGCCTGGCCGAAAAGATCGAGCGCGATATTTGCCAGCGCCAGATCGATTTCCAGCATCGGCGCATGACCGCACCATTCCGACAGGCGCTGCGCGAGAATAAGTGCATCGTCGCCGAGCCGGACGGCGTGATGAAACAACATATTCCCTTCCGCAGACATCAGATGTTCTTCACCTTGTCGGGAATTGTGTAGAACGTCGGATGGCGATAGACCTTGTCCTGTGCCGGCGCGAACAGCGCCTCCGCCTCCCCGGGATCGGACGCGGTGATCGCCGCCGACGGGACCACCCACAGGCTCACGCCTTCCATGCGCCTTGTGTAGGTGTCGCGTGCCGCTTCGACGGCCATCCGCGCACCGGCCGCATGCACGCTGCCGACATGTTTGTGCGAAAGCCCGTTCTTCGCCCGCACGAACACTTCCCAGAGCGGCCATTCCCTGTTCATGGTAATTACTCCGCCGCCATGCGCGCGCTGCGCTTTGCCTCATGGGCGAGCGCCGCCTCGCGCACCCAGGCGCCGTCTTCCCAGGCTTTCACCCGCGCCATCATGCGCTCTTTCGCGACCGGCCCCTCGCCGCGCACCACGGCATAGAATTCCTCCCAGTCGATTTCGCCGAAATCATACGAGCCGCGCGCTTCGTTCCATTTGAGCGCGGGATCGGGAACGGTGAGCCCGATCGCATCGGCCTGCGGTACGGTCACATCGACGAATTTCTGCCGCAGTTCATCATTGGTTTCGCGCTTGATGCGCCAGCGGATCGATTGCGCGGAATTGGGCGAGTTGTCGTCGGGCGGACCGAACATCATCAGCGACGGCCACCACCAGCGGTCCAGCGCATCCTGCGCCATGCGCTTCTGCGCCGCGCTGCCGCCTGCCATCGTCATCATGATTTCATAACCCTGGCGCTGGTGGAAACTTTCCTCCTTGCAGATGCGCACCATGGCGCGGGCATAAGGTCCGTAGGAGGTGCGCTGCAGCGGCACCTGATTCATGATCGCGGCACCATCGACGAGCCAGCCGATCGCGCCGATATCGGCCCAGGTGAGCGTCGGATAGTTGAAGATCGTCGAATATTTGGCACGGCCGGAATGCAGCGCCGCGATCATTTCATCGCGGCTCGTGCCGAGTGTCTCCGCCGCCGCATAGAGATAAAGCCCGTGCCCGCCTTCGTCCTGCACCTTGGCAAGCAGCACTGCTTTGCGCCTGAGGCTCGGCGCGCGCGAGATCCAGTTGCCCTCGGGCAGCATGCCGACGATCTCGGAATGGGCGTGCTGCGAAATCTGGCGGGTCAGTGTCTTGCGATAGGCCTCCGGCATCCAATCCTTCGGCTCGATGAAGTCATCGGAAGCCACACGCGCTTCAAAAGCCGCAAGCCGCTCCGGATCTTCGGCAGCCAAAGCGGCCGGCGCCGCCTTCGAGTTCTTGTCCTTCAATTCGGTCGTATACATGAAAAGGCACTCTTTCTGGCGCCAAACCGTACCCTACAATAAATCGACCGAGCGGTCAATTAATTCGCGTGGAGACCGTGCCGCGCCACATATTCGTCAAGCGGCGTTTCCGGCCTTCCGCCATAGTGCGAAATGATCTCCGCCGCGGCGAGGCTCGCGAGCCGGCCGCATTCTGCGAGGTCACGCCCGCGTGCGAGGCCAAACAGGAATCCCGCAGCGTAGAGATCGCCGGCGCCGGTCGTGTCGATGATTCGTGCAACCGGCGCCGCGGCGATACGCAGAGTCTCGATCTTCGTAGCAATGACCGAACCTGCTGCACCGCGGGTCACGGCGGCGACCTCTACTTCCTCGGCAATGCGCGACAGCGCGTCGCCGAGATTTGTTTCGTACAGCGCTGCGATCTCGTGCTCATTGGCGAAGAGATAGTCGACGTGCAGCCGCGCCAGATCGCGGAATTCGTTGCGATAGCGGTTGACGCAGAAACTGTCCGACAGCGAGAGCGCAACCTTGCGGCCGGCGGCATGGGCGATTTCGGCGGCGCGATGGAAAGCGGATTTCGCATGCGGCGGATCGTAGAGATACCCTTCGAGATAGGTGATTTTCGCCGCGCGGATCAGCTCTTCGTCCACATCGTCCGGAGAAAGATTCACGCAGGCGCCGAGATAGGTGTTCATGGTGCGCTGCGCGTCGGGCGTGACGAAGATCAGGCACCGTGCCGTGGCGGGGCCATCGGAAGCGGGGCGCGTCGGAAATTTCACGCCGGCCGCGGTAATGTCGTGACGGAAGATACGACCCAGCGCATCCTCCTTCACCTTGCCGATATAGCCGGTGCGCGCACCGAGCGAGGCGAGCCCCGCGATAGTATTTCCCGCCGAACCGCCGGAAAGCTGCACGGCCGGTCCCATCTCGGCGTAAAGCCTTTCGGCCCGCGCCTCGTCGATCAGCGTCATCCCGCCTTTCTGCATGTCGTGGCGGGCAAGCAACGCGTCGTCCGCGTGCGCGATGATGTCGACGATGGCGTTGCCGATCCCTACCACGTCGAGTTCGGTTGGCTGCATCCTGTACCCCTGACTCCCTGCATGACCGCACGACGCGGAACGGCTACAATCTTCTGGACGTTCCGGACGCAGGAGACAAGCAATGGCGCCGCAAAAGCCGGCAGAGGATTCCGCACCGAAAAACCGCGACGATGAGGGTGAGCGCCGTATCGACGAAGAGATCGAGGAATCCTTCCCCGCCAGCGATCCCCCGTCCTATGCGGGTGGCGGAACGGCCGTCGGCGAGCCCAGGCGTCCCAAGGACCCCAAGCCGACGCCCTAAAGCCTCATTTGTGCGTTATAAGGTGCCGGGGGTGGGGAGCGCCGTTACCGAGGAGTGAAACGTGCACTTCGATATCGACATCGTCGCCATCCAGCCGCTGATCGCGCTGATCTTCGGCATCCTCATCCTGATCCTGCCCCGGATCCTCAACTATCTCGTCGCGGTCTATCTCATCCTGATTGGCCTGATGGGGCTTTGGCCGCACCTCTTCTCCCATATCGCACACGGAAGCGCGTAGCTGCGCAGGAACGGAGTTTCGGCCGCGTAGCAGTCACTCTGCTGCGTGCCGCGTCGCGCCTGCCGCATGCATGCGCTCTTCGGCGATGTGGTCGGCGACGGCACTGGTCGGCGCGCCTTCCTGTTCGGCGCGATTGAAAATCTGCGCGAGCCGGTCGGCGATCGCGCGCACCCGGCGCTCGATCTCCGCATTGCTCCATTCGAAGATCTGACCCGCCACGCAGATCACGCCGCCGCCATTGATGACGTAATCGGGCGCGTAAAGGATGCCGCGCGCCTGAAGCGCCGCGCCGTCCGAAGCGTGGGCGAGCTGATTATTTGCCGCACCCGCGACAACGCGCGCATGCATATGCGGGATCGTTTTCGCGCTCAGGATTGCACCGAGCGCATTCGGCGAAAACACGTCGCATTCCGCGGTGACGATGTCATCAGCTCCGGCGGATTTCGCGCCGAAGGCGGAAACCGCATGATCGACCGCCGGCTGGTGGACATCGGAAACGATGAGCCGTGCGCCTTCCTCGTGAAGCTGATGGGCGAGTTTCATGCCCACCTTGCCGAGGCCCTGGATTGCGATTGTCAGACCCTTGGTCGAATCGGTTCCCAGCCGGTACTTCACCGCCGTCTTCAACCCGAGGAATACGCCAAGCGCGGTCATCGGGCCTGAATCGCCGCCGGGTTTACCAGGCTGATCGTAGCCCGCCACATAGTTCGTGCCGCGGGCGATGACGGGCATATCGCGCTGCGTCATGCCCACATCCATGGCCGTGATGTAGCGCCCGCCAAGCGTATTGACCGCATCGGCATAGGCGAGCAGCCGGGCTTCGGTCTTGTCGGTCGCCGGATCGCCGATGAACACCGCCTTCCCGCCGCCCAGCGGCAGATCGGCGATGGCATTCTTGTAGCTCATGCCGCGCGACAGGCGCAGCACATCGGTGAGCGCGGAATCCGTGCTCCTGTAGGGATAGACGCGCGTGCCGCCGCAGGCGGGGCCAAGCGCAGTGGAATGGAGCGCGATGATGGCCTTGAGGCCGGAAGGCTCGTGGTCGAAAAAAGCGACGGTCTCGTGATGATCGAAATCGTCGGCTTCGAATACGCTCATGGACGTCTCCCTGTCGCATGCCGAATCGGCCGCGGATTGATGCGAATTTACTCCCCCGCCAGGGAAATGGGTTTGCGTTGTTGGGGGCGCTCCCCGCAACAGAGGTGCGAAGAAGCCCCCGCCGCCGCAACTTTTCTCGAGCGATGGAAGGCCCGCAAACAGGTCGCGGCGAGAGCCTTATCGGCGCCCCAGGGCGGCGAGAATGGTAGCGGCGGTCAGAATCTGGGGCAGCACGATGGGGTCCGCCGCACCCGGTTTGTAATACAGGTAAAGCGGGACGCCGGAACGCGCATGGGCCTGCAGCAGGGCTGTGACCTGCGGATCGCGGTTGGTCCAATCCGCCACGAGAAGCGCGATATGTCGGCCGGCAAAAGCGCTGCGCACCCGCGAATCGTCGAGCGCGACCTTCTCGTTGACGAGACAGGTGACGCACCACGCCGCAGTCGCGTCGACAAAGACGCCGCGCTTCTCGGCGCGCAGCGTCTCAAGCCGCGCTTCGCTGTAGCTCTGCGAGGGAATGGCGACGGCCGCCGCGCGCGCGCCGCCGGAGCTTCCGGCCCCGACCATCGGCACAAGCGCGGCAAGCGCAATGATGGCGAGGATCGTGACCGCCCAGGCGAGCCAGCCGCTGGCCGTCCGGCCCGAATGCTGGATCGCGCCCACGAGCCACAGCGCAAACGCGAGCAGAAGGGCCGCGCCAAGCAGCACGATCAGGCCGCCGGACGATGTCTGGAAACTCAGAACCCAGGCGAGCCACAGTGCTGTGCCGTACATCGGAAAGGCCAGCACCTGCCGGAATACCGACATCCAGGCGCCGGGCTTCGGCAGCAATCGCAGCAAGAGGGGCGAAAAGCCGATCACCACGAAGGGCGCGGCAAAGCCGACCCCCAGCGCAACAAATACGAGAAGCGCAGCAAGCGCCGGTTGCGTCAGCGCGAAGCCGAGTGCCGCGGCCATGAACGGCGCCGTGCACGGAGCCGCAACCGCGACGGCAAGCACGCCGGTAAAGAACGCGCCCGCATGCCCGCCGCGCCGGGCCAGCGCTTCTCCGGCACCGAGCCCCGGTACTTCGAAGACGCCCGACAGGTTTAGTCCCACTGCGAAGACGAGCAGCGCAAACGCGGCAACGGTTACCGGCTGCTGAAGCTGGAACCCCCAGCCGATTGCCTGTCCGCCCGCGCGCAGCGCGACGACGGCACCGCCAAGCACAGCGAAGCTCAGCACCGCGCCGGCACCATAGGCGAGACCTTCGCCCGCGGCTTCATGCGTGCGTCCGGATTTGTTCGCGATCGCCAGCGCCTTCATGGCAAGGATCGGCAGCACGCAGGGCATAAGGTTGAGGATGACGCCGCCAAGCAGCGCGAAGAGCATGGCGAGCGGCAGGGTAAGCCCTGCCTCCGCGGCAAAGTCGGGAACGAAGCCGGGCGTCGCCGAGATCGTCAGCGCCTGCGTCGGCATGCCGGCGGCTTCGAGCACCAGCACGCCCTTGAGCGCGCGCAGACCGGAGATCTGCTTTCCCGGTTCGAGCCGCAAAAGCAGTCCGTCCGGCGAAACGCGCCATTGCTGCGGCGCGATGCCCTTCACCCAGCCCTCGGCGAAGGGGAAGAAATGCACCCCGGTCGGTTCGGCGGAGGCAAGTTTCGGCGCCGCGACAAACAAATCGAGCGCGCCGCCCAAACGAAAATGCATCGGCCAGGGCGAGGCGACCGGGAGCAGAGCCCGCGCCGCGGCGAACTGCGCTGCGAGCTGCGGATCGGGCTTCACCGGAATCGCGCTGATGGAGAGCGGAAGCGTCAGATCGGCGCTTTCGGGAATGCAGATTTCCTTGCAGACCAGCCAGTTGGCCGCAGCGCGCAAAACAATATCCGTGCCGGGCTTCACGTCGCGCGGCGCGGTGACATCGACGAGCAGCCAGGGCCGGCCCTCATAGCCGTAATCCATCAGCGGCCCGACCGGCAGTTCCTTGGGATAGGGCCACGCGATCGGTCCCGCCCGCCAGCCCGGCGGCAGCGTCCACGCGATTTCGGTCGCCTCGCCCGCATCGCCCGGATTGCGCCAATAGGTGTGCCAGCCCGGACGGATGTCCTGTTCGAGGGCCACGGTGACCGTCTGACCCGGTGCGACCGAACCTTCCTCGGCGACCAAGCGGGCATGCACTTTCGGCGCCGAGTCAATCTGGGCCGCCGCGTGCAGCACCGCCCCGCAGACGAAAGGAATGGCGAGCAAAGCCTTACGCAGCCACTGCATGGGCGCCGGCTATAGCCGGGCCGGCTGTGGTCCGCCAGCCCGCGCACGGAAATGTCAGCCCTTCAGTGCAGCTTCAGGGTTCCGAGAAATTCTCCGAATCCGCTCCCGAGAATCTGGACGCCGATGCACAGGAGAATGAAAGCGGACAGGCGCAGCGCTATGCCCGTGCCGGTATTGCCAAGCACATGGCGGATGCGATCGGCATAGGCGAAGCACACATAGACGAGCAGCGTCAGGACGGCATTGGCGAGAAGAGCGGCAAGGTCGAACTCGAGGCGATGTTGCAGCGGATCGTGCGACGTGTGGCTCGTACCGAGCGCAATCATCACCGAGATCGTGCCGGGGCCCGTCGTGAGCGGCATGGTGAAGGGATAGAAGGCCATGCCCGACAGCTGCTCCGGTGAAGGTTCCTGGCCGGCCGTTTCTTCCTTGGCCGGATCATCCTCGCCCTCCTGCAGAAGCCTCCAGGCAGCGGCCGCCACCACAATGCCGCCTGCCACGCGCAGCGCCGGCACGGAAATTCCAAAGAATTCGAGTACGTAGCTGCCGACCAGCAGCGACCCGTTGAGAATCAGGAAGCTGTAGAAGGCGATCTTGCGCGCCAGATGCTCGCGCACATCGTGTCCGAAGTTCCTGGTGATTTCGAGGAAGATGAGCGCGCTGCCGGCGGGATTGACGATCGGGAACGCCGCCGCGAAGACCAGCACGGCCATGAGGCCGAACCCCACCGCAAATGCGCTGCCCATCCCGAATCGCCCCTGTCGTACGGGTTGATGTTAGATAGGATGCGCCGCACCGCACAACGCCACACTGGATCCCATGCCCGCCGCCCTGGACATCACCATCGAGCCGCCCGACGACGCGTTCGACGGGCAGATCGCGCGGAAAAAAGCCTTATGCGCATAACCGGGGGGCGTTTCCGCGGCCGACCGCTCGCCGCGCCACAGGATGACCGCGTGCGGCCCACCGCCGACCGCGTACGGCAGGCCGTCTTCAACATTCTCGCGCATAATGATTTCGGTATCGGCTTCACGATGGACGATGCGCGCGTCGCCGATCTCTTCGCCGGCACCGGCGCGATGGGCCTGGAAGCGCTGTCGCGTGAGGCGCGCTACTGTTTGTTTGTCGACAGTGCGGCCGAGTCGCGTGCATTGTTGCGCCGGAATGTGGAAGCGCTCGCGCTCGCCGGCGCGACGAAAATCTGGCGCCGCGATGCGACGGCGCCTGGCCCCATGCCGCCCGGCGCCGGCGGACCTTTCAATCTCCTTTTTCTCGATCCGCCCTATAGGCAGAACCTCATCGCCCCTGCCCTCGCCGCGCTGCGCGACGGCGGCTGGCTCGCGCCAAACGCGCTCATCGTCGCGGAGCACGCACTAGACGAAACTGTTCCGCCCGTCGACCATTTTTCCCGGCTCGACACCCGCCTCTATGGCGACACCGCCGTCGAATTCGTCTCGTTCAAGAGAACCTGAAGGCGCTGCGCCAATAGGCCATTGCAGGGCCCGGCGCGGTCCGGCACCATCGGTAATACGTAATACGTAATACGGTAATACGGTAATACGACTCTGACCAAACCTCTGCTGAGCCGGGTGACGTCCAAAAGGGTCAGGCGACCATACTGGCGCCCGTGCGGCGCGCGCTCCGTCTCGCGGCCGGCGACCGCGTTGCTTTCGAAGTGGCAAACGGGAAAGTGACTCTGCGCAAGGCAGACCCGTTCGACCGGGCATTTCTCAAGCTTGCAGAAGGTGCATTCGAGGAGTGGAACAGCCCGGAGGATGAGGCGGCCTTCCGTCACCTGTGGTCGATAGGATGTTGTTGCAGTCTCGTTTCCTTTTCTGGAGGCGACCGAGGCCAAGCGCCGCCCCGCACGGATCGTCTCGACGGATCGTCTTCAAAAGGAACAAGGCCTTGACTGGATCGCGATGATCACGACCTCACATGCATTCCTTAATTCCGCGTCGAATGAGAAACCAGTTTACGGGATATGCAGTCGCGAATCCGAAGAGCATTGCGATTTGCATCATGAACCAGAATTCGATCGAATCGACGGAGAGCGGTGACCCGAACTCATGATCAAATATGAATAGCCCCGCAAACGCCATGAAGCCGTACATGCCAAGCTGCCAGGCGGAGAGGGACACGGCATCCACTTTCAATGCTGCAATGAGTGCATCGCGCGCCGAAAGTGAGCGCATTGGCTTTATCGCGAAGTATTGAAAGACGATGCCGAAACTGAACGCGAAGAGGTAATCAAGTATCCATACAGAGAACATTTTGACTTCGAAGAACCTTTGCCAACCGAGCCACACCGGGATCGCAGGCACGGCATACGCCAACCACTCGGCGCTGATGTCGCCCAGCGTGCAGCCTGCCCCGCAATGCAAAGTGCCTTTCGCGACGACAACGGAAAACGGTATCCTGACTGACGCCTGACTCGGACTACTTATCCGTCTCGAACCTGGCAGACCGAACTTAAAATACCCCCAAACGACGAATGCAGCACCAAATAGCGCGGTTGTAGGCCAGACGAGGTTCATAATCCACATGCGTTGGGGATGTCGGTACTCGTCAACAGCAATGATGATTGCACAAATGCCGCCGGCCGCCAGAGCGACAATCGCACACTGATGAAGCCACAAAGGAATCATGGAGAACTCAAAATGGCGCCGAAGTTGGCACGTCTACGGTTTGTCGCAATACCACGCCCTGATAGAAGAACTTTATTGCCGTATGGACAATTATCGTGAGCGGCGTTGCGAGTATGAATCCGGCGATGCCGAATAGCTGTTGGCACGCCACGATACCTACAAGGATAAGCGGGGGCGGAATGTGTACGAACCATCGTTGCAACAGGGGCCCGGCCAAATAGCCCTCGAACAGGTGAATTACGAGATAGGAGGCGGCGATCCAAAGAGCGGGGGCCAGCCCGAGCGTGAGGGCGACAAGAATCGCCGGAATCGCACCCAAGAAGGGCCCGAGATAGGGCACAAGCTCCGAGATGCCGGCGATCAGCCCCAAAGCAATCGGGTCCGGGAGTCCGACAAGCAGAGCAGCGCCGAACGACAGGATGCCGACCGAAATCATCAGGATTGACTGTCCGGTCATCCAGAGTTTGAGGGATACGCCGACGAGGTTTAGCGCGGCAATCGTTCTGGCTCGCAGCGCGTCCGGGAACAGCGCGCCGATGCCGTCTCGGTATAGCGCGGGCTGTGCAGCCAGATAGATGGAGGCGATCGCAGTGACGATAAGATACTCGAAAACTCGCAGGGAGCCGAACATCAATCCCGGTAGCATGCCGGCAACGAGTGAGACATCGCGCGTGACCTGGTTTTTTGCGCCAAGTCCCACAAGAGTTCCCAGACTGCGTCCTCCCTGTGGCAGACGCGCGCCGAGCTGAACAAATTCGGATGTAACACGCGAACCGAAGAGCCAGCCGCAAAGCAATAATATGGCAGCCACGAGGACAATCGCCAGCACGAGACTGCCGTTCTGAGAAATTGCGCCGGTCCGTCGAAACAGATGAGCGATCAGGTGCAGCAGAATGGCGATGAGAACCGCTCCAAGCGCGACGAGCACTGCCAGGCGAACGCGCCAGAGGATAAAAATAATCGCGCCCGTGCCGATCCAGATAACCGCTTTGCGTAATGTCGCAACAGCATTTTCCTTGTACATGCATGGGGAACGCGGCGACCGCCAAATTCGTCCATGGGAACTTCTTAATAACCGACGCATTGCCGTGAAAGGCTGTGCCATGACCCGATAGCGGCATCGCTTGCCATCCGGGTGGGAGACCTATGTCGTGGCTTTCTGCCCTCTCGCGCGCGCGGCCCGGCGCGGCAAATGTGCTGGATGGCCGTCCGATTCCGGGGCGGCACGCGCAGCCGCTGCGGATAACTGCGCCTGGCCTCGGTGGCGCGCCGGACGTGGCGCTGATCGTGCCTGCGCGTGATGAAGTCCAAAACATTGGCCTATGCATGCCGCAGTCGCGGCAGTCGTGTCAGAGGTTCGTGAGGATCTCGCGCCCGAAAGGCCGCTCCCGTCCGGTGGGCCGCCGCGTCCTCAGGTCGCTATGATCTCCCGCCGCCGGAGCGAGAAACGAGCGGCCGATGCACAGATCCCCAGACATGTCTCGACCAATGCTACGATCGCGGTCATCGCTGCGATCGTTCTGCTTCTTTATCTCGTCCGCCAAATTCTGCTTCCATTTGTGATCGCCGGCGCAGTGGCCTTTGTCTGCACGCCATTCGTGGATCTCGTTTCACGCCGGGCACGCCTGCCGCGCGGGCTCGCCGCATTCGCGACTGGTTTCGTTCTCTCTATCGGCGCGGTCGCGCTGGCATGGCTCGCGAAGCCGCTCCTCCTGCATGCAGTCGCGCATGCATTCCGAGAGCTGTCCGACATGCGAAGTGTCATCCATCAGTGGATTGGCGGCAGCCAGCTAACGCTATTCGGAAAAACGCTGACTGACGCAGAGATTGCTCAGATGCTTGGCTCGGCGGCTCAACGGTTTTATCTACAGGCCGGCGGAATGGGGAATCTGCTCCTGTGGTGCTTCGACGGCGTGTTTGGCGCACTTCTCACTGTTGTATTGGTATTTTATTTTCTTATCAGCGCTCCGGCGATTGCGGACGGGTTTGTTTGGCTTATCCCGCCGCTCGACCGGCCGCTGGTTTCGAATATCATGTGCGAGCTCGGCCCCCTTTTAAGACGTTACTTCACCGGTCTCGGACTCGTGGTGCTGTACGCTTCGGCCGCAGCCTATTTCGGACTTGACGTGATTCTGCATGCGCCGCATGCGCTGTTTCTCGCATTGTTGACGGGCGTCCTTGAGCTGGTGCCGATTGTGGGACCCGCGGCGTCCGCAATTGTCGCTGGTGTATTCACCATACATGGTGCCAAAGGCCCGAACATAATCCTTCTGTATGTTCTTTATGTATCGGCGCTGAGGCTCTCAATCGATCAGTTGGTCGGTCCCGTGGTGTTGGGGCGCGAAACGCGCATTCAACCCTCCCTGGTCATCTTCTGTTTTCTTGCGGGCGCAATCCTGTTTGGTGTGCCGGGAATAATCTTGGCAGTGCCGGCAGCGCTAGCGGTCAGAACCACCCTCTCCATTCTCTACGGCGAAGAGCGGACGGTCGAGCGTCATCCGAACCGAAGCGGCTAAACAGGGTTTCGCGCGATAGCAAAAGTTCGTAGCCGTGGGACAGAAAGGCCTACCACTCTATCGCCCCGGAGTTCGACCTGAGGAGTTCGACCTGACGCGGCAACCACCGACGCAACCACGCGCGGCCACCGGCGACCTCCATCCCTGGCGGCCGCCTCCGGCGGATCCGTGCAGCGGCAACGTGTGCGCCGGATGGCTGTTCCCAGCCGGTTCAGGCTGTGCGGTGGTGCGACAAAGCGACCGGTCTGGTCATGCTTTCGCCCCGCAGCCCTGGCCCAAAATCGTCCTTTCATTCCAGGGGGCATGCAATTGTACTAAGCAGCGCGACGCTTGGATTGCGCGAATCAAGCCGGGTATGCTGGACAATGATCGGCGCGGAGGATTCGATCAGCGATGAGTAAGACGTATCGCGCGGCACAGGCTCGGGATCGTCGAGGTCGTTGAATCTCAAATGTTTCGTTCGGCGCGCGGGAACCTTCAGCCGGTAGGGGCCGGCCGGACCCCGATCCTCGAAAAACAGGGTAATCGTGATATCGGCGTCCTCCTCCGAGGCGTTCAGAAGGCACGCTGCTTCGTGGCTCTCGAGGTCGGAATCGCGCGAATCCACGCTCTTGCCCGGAATATATCCCTCCGGGATTGCCCAGCGCATGCTGCCCATTTTCTCTGACATGTACAAACAACGCCAGAATCTGCGGCGGTGTTCCCAGCCCGGTCCGGCTACTGGGAACGTCCCGGATTTTCATCGGTTCTTCTAATGCCGCCGGCAATTCCCGCGCGGCTCCTTGAGGATCTCCGAAATGGTGTCCATGACAGCGGGCGATGTTCTCGTAAACACCCTGATCGAGTGGGGCGTGAACACCGTTTTCGGTATACCCGGCGATGGAATTAACGGGGTCATCGAGTCGTTGCGCCGGCGAAAAGATGAGATCCGCTTTATCCAGGTTCGTCACGAAGAAGCGGCAGCCTTCGCGGCCTGTGCCTATGCCAAGTGGACAGGCAAGCTTGGCGTGTGCGTCGTCACATCGGGGCCCGGTGGAATTCATCTCTTGAACGGGCTTTACGACGCCAAGCTCGATCAGGTTCCGGTTCTCGCCATTACGGGCCTGCAGTTTCACGATCTTCTCCACACCTTTACGCAGCAGGATGTAGAACTCGACAAGCTCTACATGGATGTAGCGGTCTACAACGCGCGCGTAATGGGCGCCGCACACACGGAAAATGTGGTGTCGCTTGCAGCGCGTACGGCGTTGGCCTATCGCGGCGTCGCCCACGTCACCATCCCCGTCGACGTTCAGGACGAACCCGTTTCGAAAGACTCGCGAAATCCGCGCAATCTCGCCCATCATGTCTCCGACATCATGGGTCGCCAGCATTCATTGCCGTCACCCGAAAAATTGCAGCTTGCCGCGGAAATCCTGAATAGTGCCAAGAGGCCGGTTATACTCGCCGGACAGGGCGCTTTGGGCGCGAGCAGCCAGCTTGCAGCTGCCGCCGAGCGTTTGGGAGCGCCCGTGGTCAAGGCATTGCTCGGCAAAGGCGCACTGCCTGACGACAGTCCCTTCACGACAGGCGGAATCGGTCTCCTCGGAACCCGTCCATCGCAACTCGCAATGGAAGACTGCGATGCGCTGCTCATCGTCGGAAGCTCATTTCCCTACATCGAATATTATCCCAAGCCTGGCGGCGCGCGTGTCATCCAGATCGATCACGATCCAAAACGAATTGGATTGCGGGCGCCGGTCGAGTGCCCCCTCGTTGGCGATGCCGCGGCGGTACTTGATGCATTACTCTCCAGTCTCGACATGCATGAGGATCGCAGTTTCCTGGAGCGCGCCCGCAAGGGCATGAAGGAGTGGAACGCGTTGCTTGAGGAGCGCGGCACCCGTCAGGACGCGCCGATGAAACCCCAGGTCGTGGCCTACGAACTGAACAAACTTCTCCGGGAGGACGCAATTATTGCCACCGATTCGGGCACAATCACGACATGGGCGGCGCGCTACCTGAAAATACAGGGCAAAATGAAATTCTCATGCTCCGGCAATCTCGCCACGATGGCATGCGGTCTCCCTTACGCCGTGGCCGCCGCCGTGGCGTTTCCGGAGAGGCAGGTCATTTGTTTCATTGGGGACGGTGGTCTCACCATGCTGATGGGCGAGATGGCGACGCTGATAAAATACAATCTCAATGTAAAGATCATCGTCATCAAAAACAATGTGCTTGGTCAGATCAAGTGGGAGCAGATGGTGTTTCTGGGACATCCCGAATATGTCTGCGAACTTCAGCCCATTGATTTTGCGACCGTCGCGCAAGGATTCGGACTTGCCTCCTTTCGGATCGCGGAAGCCAGGAACTGTGCAGAGACTTTGCGCTCGGCGCTTGCGGTCTCCGGCCCCGCGCTGATTGAAGCGACCGTGGACCCCAACGAACCGCCGCTGCCGCCGAAAATCGAAGCCAGGCAGGCCAGGAACTTCGCGGAAGCGCTTGCCAAAGGCACGCCGGGCGGCGGCAAGATCGCACTGACCGTTCTCTCGGACAAAGTGCGCGAGCTCGTCTGAGCGTGGGCGGGCATGAACAGATTCCCATCGGCCGAGTGACGGCGGCGAGTTATATCATTCCCACTGATGCACCCGAATCCGACGGCACGATCGCCTGGGACTCAACGACCATGGTGGCGGTGGAGGTTGAAGCCGGTGGGAAAACCGGATTTGGCTATACCTATTGCGATGCGTCGGCGCGCCTTCTGATCGAGGGTGTGCTGTCGAAAACCATCTCTCACACCGATGCGTTTGCCATCGAAGCGCGATGGGAGGAAATGAACGCGGCCGTACGAAATATCGGTCGACCGGGCGTCGCTTCGTGCGCGATTTCGGCCATCGATATTGCGCTATGGGATTTAAAGGCGAAACATTTTGGTGCGGCACTGGCGAATCTGCTCGGCTGCGCTCGCCGTATCGTACCGGTTTACGGCAGTGGCGGATTCACGTCCTATGATGACGCGCAGTTGCGCGATCAGCTCGGCGGCTGGGTCGCGGCGGGATGCCGCCGGGTGAAAATGAAGGTTGGCCGCACGCCGGAGCGCGACGTGGCGCGTGTTGAAACCGCCAAACGCGCCATTGGCTGCGCGACGCTGTTTGTTGATGCCAACGGCGCTTACGCACGAAAACAGGCGCTCCAATTCGCAGGTGAATTTGCGCAAATGAAAGTCGCGTGGCTGGAGGAGCCGGTGTCGAGCGATGATCTCGACGGCCTGCGCCTGCTTCGCGACCGGGCACCGTGCGGCATGGAGATCGCTGCGGGCGAGTACGGGTACACGCCTTATTACTTTCGCGCGATGCTGGAGGCGGGAGCGGTCGACGTGCTGCAGGCCGATGCGACACGCTGCGGCGGCATTACGGGCTTCATGCGCGCAGCTGCGTTATGCGACGGCTTCGAGATTCCGCTGTCCAGCCACTGCGCACCCGCCATCCATTTGGCAGCAGCCTGTGCCGCGCCGCGGCTCGAGCACATGGAATGGTTTCACGATCACGTTCGCATCGAGCACATGCTTCTCGACGGCGCGCCACACCTGGTCGACGGTTCGATTGCACCGGATTTGTCGCGTCCCGGGCACGGCCTCCAAATGCGCAAGACAGATGCCAGGAGATTTGAGACGTAGGTGACGATGTCGACGGAAACCTCCCGCAGGGTTGAGGGGCCGCGTTCCAAGAGTGGGCGGCTCCGATCCGAAGGCATCGCCGTGCCGTCGCCGCAACTGGAGAAACTGCGGCGTGCACTGGAGAAGGCGATTGCCGGCGAAGTGCGCTTTTCGATCGGTGATCGGGCCCTCTACGCGACCGACGCCTCGAACTATCGTCAGCTCCCCTATGGGGTGGTGCTGCCGCGATCGGCCGAGGACGTTGTTGCTGCGGTCCGCATCTGCAATGCGCACGACGTTCCTATCACCCCGCGCGGTGGTGGCACGAGCCTGGCGGGTCAAACCTGCAACACCGCTGTCATCATCGATTTCTCGAAATATATGCATCGCGTCATTTCCATCGATCCGGAGCAGCGTATCGCGGTAGTGGAGCCCGGCTGCATCCTCGACAATCTGCGCGATGAGGCGGAAAAGTACGGCCTCACATTCGGCCCCGATCCGGCGACGCACGATCACAACACTCTGGGCGGGATGATCGGTAATGATTCGTGTGGCGTCCATTCGATCATGGCCGGCCGCACGGCCGACAATGTCCATTCGCTCGACATACTGACCTACGATGGACTGCGCATGACTATCGGTCCGACGTCGCCCGCTGAGCTGAATGCGATCATCACGGCCGGCGGACGGCGCGCAGAAATTTATCGGCAAATGCGCGATTTCTGGACCGAATTCGGCGACAAGTTTGAGAAGGTCTACCCGCAGATTCCCCGCCGCATTTCGGGATACGAGAATCTCGATCAGCTCTCGCCAGACAAAGGGATGAACATCGCACGTGCCCTCACGGGAACCGAGGCCACATGTTTGATCGTACTGCGCGCAACGTTGAATCTCGTTCCAAGCCCGCCCTGCCGCGCCCTCGCAATCATTGGGTTTCCCGATGTTTTTGCAGCCGGCGACGCGGTGCCGAACGTTCTGAAAACCGGGCCCATCGGGCTCGAGGGCATGGATCATCTCCTGACCACATATATGAAAAAGAAGCACTTCAAGGTCAGCGATCTTGAAGTGTTGCCGGACGGGTGCGCATGGCTCATCGCGGAATTCGGTGGCGATACGACCGAAGACGCAATGAACAAAGCGCGCGTGCTGGCGGCGAATATGGAGGCACGGGGACATGCGTGCAACGTCATTGTCGACAAAGGCAAGCAGCAGGAAGTTTGGGACGTGCGCGAAGCCGGCCTTGCGGTCACCGCCCATGTGCCCGGTGAAGGGCCCACCTGGCCAGGCTGGGAAGACAGCGCCGTGCGCCCCGAGGAACTGGGAAACTACCTGCGCGAGTTGAAGGCCCTGTTCCACAAGCATGGCTACGAAGCGGCGGTCTACGGGCATTTCGGTGATGGCCTCATCCATTGCCGGATCAATTTCGATCTTTCGACTGAGCAAGGCCTAGAGAATTGGCAGGCATTCCTGGAGGAAGCCGCCGACCTCGTCGTCAAATATGGCGGCTCCCTTTCGGGCGAGCATGGCGACGGTGAGGCTCGCGGCGCCTTGCTTGAACGCATGTATGGGCCGGAACTAATGGCGGCACAGCGCGCATTCCGCGCGATCTGGGATCCGCGCCAACGCATGAATCCCGGGAAAATCCTGGATCCTTATCCAATCACGGGTAATCTTCGGACGGGCCCGTCCTACAAGCCGCCTGAGATTCGTGGGCTGTTCGCCTATCCGGAAGACGGCGGCAGCTTCACCAAGGCCACGCTGCGCTGCGTGGGTGTCGGCAAATGCCGTCATCGCGACACGAAGGGCGGCGTAATGTGCCCGAGCTATTTGGGTACGGATGAGGAAAAACATTCGACCCGGGGCCGTGCACGGCTCCTGTTTGAAATCTTGCGCGGCGATGCATTGACAGACGGGTTCGCAGACGAGGCTGTCGAAGAGGCGCTTGATCTTTGCCTGGCATGCAAGGGATGCAAGCACGACTGCCCTGTCGAAGTCGATATGGCCAGTTACAAAGCCGATTTTCGGGCGCGGCATTATGAAAAGAAATGGCGGCCGCGCGCAGCTTACAGCATGGGTCAGATTCAGCGCTGGGCGCGCATCGCGGCTATTGCACCGGAACTCGCAAATTTTGCATTGCGTGCTCCCGGCCTGTCGGCTTTGTCCAAATGGATGGGTGGAATCTCGCAGTCGCGCACCATGCCGCCCTTCGCGCGGCAAACCTTTCGCGGCTGGCATCGCAGGCATGCGCGGCGGACGGGCGGCGAGCGTGTGATCCTGTGGCCGGACACGTTCAACAATTACTTCCGACCACAAACGGCGATTGCCGCGACCCGGCTCCTTGAGCGGCTTGGCTTCGAAGTGCATATTCCCGCCAAACCGCTATGCTGCGGCCGTCCGCTCTATGATTGGGGCTGGATCGATCAGGCAAAAGCACTGTGGCGCAGCACGCTCAACATGATGGGGCCGGAGATTCATGCCGGAACACCCGTCATCGGCCTGGAGCCCGCCTGCAGCTCCGCATTTCGCGACGAACTGCCCAATCTTTTTCCCGGCGATCCACAGGCGGCCGCGCTCGCGAAGCAGGCGCGGTTCCTGAGCGAATTCCTGAAGGATCGCGGGCTTCGACCTCCAATTCCGGCTTCGCGCGCGCCGCTGCTCGTTCAATTTCATTGCCACCATCACTCTGTCCTGAATAAAAGCGCCGAAACCGAACTGCTGAAATCGCTGCCCGCTCAGGTGGATTTCATCGACAAAGGATGTTGCGGCATGGCTGGCTCGTTCGGCTTTGAAGCGAAAAAATTTGCTGTGTCGCGTACGATTGCCGCGCGCGGCATCCTGCCCGTGATCAGAAGGGCTGCGACCGATACCACGATTCTGGCAAACGGCTTCAGCTGCCGGGAACAGATCGAACAGCTGACCGGCCGCCCCACTCTGCACTTGGCGGAATATATCATGCAGCAATGCTAAAGCGTTTTCCGTCACTGCCGGCTTTTTCGAGCTCTGGCGGCCGTTCCCCTCCCCAGCAGGAAAAAAGCTGCGGCGCCGATGGCAACGATCGCCGCGCGCGTCAGAGCGCCCGGAAATGCATATGCATACTGCCTGGCCCGTGCACTGAAGGAACCTCGCGTGCGATGCAGTTCCGTCACCGGCTCGAAAAGATTATCGCGCCGATCTCGCTGAACATTGTTGTTTGTCTGCTGCCCCCTAATTGCCGTACGTGCGAGAAACCAGTCCATGAACTCCGGCGCGACCATATTGCCGACGATGGTCATCAGCGTCGAGGTTCCCACCCAATATTCGCGGGCACGGGTTCGAGCGGCGCGCAGCACGGCCCGGGCGGCGGCCTCCGGTTCGTAGATCGTGCCCATTGGCTTGGGTTGCCGGGGCATATGCGTGCGTGCCCAGTCGAATTGCGGCGTGTTCATCGCCGGCAGTTCCAGAATGGACAGGCTTATGTCGCATCCCTCATGATCGAGTTCGGCCCTTAGCGAGGACGTGAATCCGCGAATGGCATGTTTGGCGCCGCAATAGGCCGACTGCAGTGGGATACCCCGGTAGGCAAGCGCCGAGCCAATATTGATGATTTGCCCGGAGCGACGCGGGCGCATCTGCCGGAGAGCTGCCATCGAGCCGTAAACCACGCCCAGATAGGTGACTTCCGTCACGCGTCGAAATTCTTCGGGGGTCAATTCGGCAACCGGAGAGAATACTGTCAGCATGGCATCGTTGATCCATATATCGATCGGGCCGAGTTCGCGCGCGAACTGCTCGGCTGCATGGAACACCGATTGCGAATTGCTGACATCCAGAGCTGCGATGGCGGCCGTGCTGCCGCACTCACCGTTGATGTCCTTTCTAAGCATCTCCAAGGCGGTGAGGTCACGCGAGATCAGACCCAGTTTCGCACCATGGCGGGCGAATAAGGTCGAAATCGCCCTGCCCACGCCAGCGGTTGCACCGGTCACGACAATGACATGACCGGAAAATTCGTTTTGCATGGGTCTCACCCCGATCGACTAGCTTTTCGGCGAAGAGCCCGGCGTGCGGGGGCCCGCCGCGCCCACGGCAGCCAATTGTGCGCAAGCTTTGCCCCTGCACGCTGGCATCGGTGTGATCGCGGCTCCGCCTATGCGGGCAAAAGGTCTGTCAGAGACCGTGCCTTCGGATTGGTGTAATCGCCGTCGAGGATTTGGCCGGGGGCCGGGTGACCATGATAGTAGGCATCATTATCGTCCGTGCTCGCGCCAATGTCCGTGGCACTGACGGTCGCTCCAGCGTAGGCTCCCCCCGTGTCGGACCACACAACAATATCACCTTTCCCCCAGGAGGCCTGAGTGTTTGCAGAATAATTTATAATCGATAAGCCCGCACCCGCGTTCAGTGAGAAGTTGGCGTTGCCCCGAAAGTCATTGACGGCCTTGTTGGTCATGAGCAGCATGGCGATGGCCCCGCCTGAACCTCCGGCCTGCGCCCCGAAACTTATTCCACCTAATCCAAAGAAGGCCGGATCACTCCAGTGGCCGTTGTCTTTCACCATGACGAGCCCGGATCCTCCGCGTGCGCCCACAATCAGAGCACCCCGACCGAACTCCGGCACAATGAAAATTCCTTTTGCGCGCGTGAGAAGTGCCTTCATGTGCGGGTCAGCCTCCATAGTTTTCAGGACGGACCCGCTTTCATTGACAAGCGTCTGCGCATCTCTGGCGTCGCGTGCGGTGGCCGCCACTGCCGGCCCGGAGGCCATCGCGCAGCCGAGCAGCAGCAACGCCGTTAGTTTCATGTACATTGGGTTATCTCCTTGCATCTTTATCGAGAATGGCCCAGTAGGACAGACGTTCCGAAGATTACCGCTAGCTCACACTGGTGTTCTTCTTGAATGCGCGGGACTGTCAATTGTTTAAGCGGTCCGCGCGAGCCGCAACCGCACGAGCCGCCAACGATGTGAACCGCGCCATCAGCGGGCGCCGACTGGCATCGTGAGATTCACATTCGGCGGTTCAATATGCCCGCCTCGCGCGTTACCGAATCGACACTCCATCCGCCAATTCCACAGATGAGCCAAAATCTGATACGACTCCGGGCGCGGCCCGACACCAACCAGTTGGGCAGGGGCCGCACGATGCTGGTTACCGGCCTTGACGGTTTTGTCAGTTCGGACAGAAATCATGGGTTGTTTGTCGAAGAGACGCGTCTGCTGTCGCGCTATCGTTTACGCATTGAAGACAGACCACTTTACCCCGTTACGATGTCAAACATCGAGCAGCATTCCTGGCTGGGCTACTATATTGCGCCGGGTGTTCCAGGCAATGGTGATGAATCAAAACTCAGCAGGACTGCGCAACGTGCAGTGGAGCTCCGGTTGTCGCGTCGGGTCGCGCATGGCCTTCGCGAACACATTGACCTGACGAATTTCGCGCAGATCGAGGTTCAATTCAGGCTTGTACTCGAGATTGAGTCGGATTTCGAAGATCAGAATGAAATGCGCGGAAGGCGTCAGCAATTCGGCGATATTTTGACAAATTGGTTGCTCAACGGGAATATCGGGGAATTGCGGACGGAATATCGCGCTGTTCATCATTATTCTCATCAGGATGAGTGCGGGACGGCCGAGATATGCCGCGGCATTGCAATCCGCTTCACGGATGCTACGACGCCGCCATCACGGGCCGGTCAATGCATATTTTTTGATATCGCGCTGCAACCCCATGAAACCTGGCATTGCACCATCGATCACGAACCGTTTGCCGATGAAGCGGAGCCTGCACGGCGGCGCACTTGTCTGCCTTTGGTTCGACCCTCGGCGGAAAATGGCGACTACGATCGACGCACGGAAGCGTTCGTCCGGAGCTCGACGAAGTTCGAGTCCGCGAACGGTGTGCTTACCGGTGTGGTCATGGGAACCCTCGCGCAGGGAAAGCGCGATTTGGCGGCGCTTCGCCTGTTTGACCTCGATCGAGGCGACGACGCATGGACAGTGGCCGGAGGCATTCCGGATTACATTGCACTGTTTGGCCGCGACACGCTGATCGCGGCGTGGGAAGCGGCCCCGATCATGCCTGATCTCATGAGGGGCACGCTGCCTACCATTGCGCAGCATCAGGGCCTACACCGCAATGATTGGCGCGACGAAGAGTCTGGCCGGATGCTTCACGAAATGCATACGGGCCCGCTGGCCGCATTGAACTACACGCCACAAGGCCTCTACTACGGCTCAGCAACTGCGTCCGCCCTGTTTCCGTTTGTACTTGCCCAGTTCTGGTATTGGACTGCGGACAGGGAACTGACGGGGTCAATGCTTGAGCCCGCGCTTTCCGCGATAGCATGGCTGGACGATAACCGGAAGCGGAACGGGGGTCACTTCAACAGTTATCAAACGCGCTCCCAAAAAGGAATGAGAAATCAGGGGTGGAAGGATTCCGACGATGCCATCGTCTACGAAGACGGCTCGCTGGTGCCGACGCCGATATCGACCTGCGAAGAACAGGGGTATGTTTATGCAAGCAAGATGGGTCTTGCAGAAGTACTTCGAGCGTTTGATCAGGACGAGCAGGCGGGCATTTTGGCGGCCCAGGCGACGGAGCTGAAGAAGAGGTTCAATGAAGAATTTTGGATGGAGCCCGAGGGCTATTTTGCGATGGCGCTTGACCCCGACCAGCGCCAGGTAAGGTCCATAGCCTCGGATCCTCTCCATTGCGTCGCGACCGGGATTGTTGACGATGCGCTTGTGCCGCCGGTTCTCGACCGGTTGTTCAAGATGGATATGTTCAGCGGTTGGGGCGTGCGTACGCTGTCCTCAGCTCATCCGTCCTTCAATCCCTACGCATACCACCGGGGTACGGTCTGGCCGGCGGAACACGGACCTTTTGCGCTCGGTGCCTATCGATACGGACATCACGATCAGGTCGGAAAGATCTGCCGAGGCCAGTTTGAATTGGCATCGCTGTTCGATTATTATCGTCTTCCGGAATGCATATGCGGGCACCAACGCGACCTACGCCACCCGTTTCCTGCGTTGTATCCCGAAGCGAATTCGCCGCAGGCGTGGTCGGCGACAACGGGGTTCATGCTGCTGCAGTCTATCCTTGGTCTGCAACCTTTTGCTCCCCTTCGCATACTGTTCTTGGATCCCCACCTGCCGGACTGGCTGCCGGAACTGACGATCGAAGACCTCAGGATTGGCGATGCAAGAGTGTCGATCCGGTTTATCAGAACTGCAAACGGAACGAGTGAATTCGAAGTACTTCGGATGGCCGGTAATCTGCGCATTGTCCGCCAGTCCAGTTCGTGGCCGGTTGCAGACCGTTTGGGCAAGTTTGCTCGCGATATATGAGGAGATTTTAAACATTCATCGAGGGAAATAATGTCGCCAGCCCGTCCGATTGCGAAGGGCGTGACCGATTTTGTTACCGTATCACATTTATAGTACCGTTCGGTTCCACCACTATCAATCGGGCTCCGGTGGCGTCTTCGAGACCTTTTCTATGTAGTGCTTCCAGAAGGTCGGTTTGAGATACGGAAAGCCGCAGGCGTGTGGCTTCGTCTATTTGCCCCGCTTCGCCGAGCATTACCGGAACACCCTCAAGTACGGTCGCGAACCACGCATTCTTGGCGACAATGCGCCCGAGCAACCAGTGAGCCGCGAAAAGCACAAACATCGCCGCCATCGTGCCCCACAGCGGCGCGCTTCCCGTGAGAGCACGGCTGAACGTCGATCCCGCCACGACCGCAACAATGGTATCCAGGCTTGACCATCTCGCAAAGGTTCGCCGTCCGGTGGCTCGAACGAGCAACAGAGCGACGCCAAATATCAGGAGGGCGCGCGCGCACTCCTGAACAGCCGACAAATGGTTTTGCAGCCCAAATATCTCCGAGAGAACATTCATGAGTTCGCAACGCCGGGCCGGAGGCGTCGTTCCGCGATTGTGGCTTCCTCATCCCCGCGGCCCGATTCGGCATTGACTTGAGAAATGCCTTCGCACGCGATACGCCGAGAGCCGGAGGACCGGGTTGCAGGATGATGGGCGATTAGATTTCGTACAGCGTCCCCTGCACACCGCGGGGATGGCATCGGAAATAGACCTTCGGCCGCACCGCCGAAACCCGCACGGAATATTTCCCTGGCACGCAGGCGGTCACGGGCCGGCGGCAGTAGCGGCGCATGCAACCAAATTTGCGCCGTCGCCGCACATCCCCCGTCAGAGGCGCGATCAACTTGCCCAGTTCTCCGTTCTGAGGCCGGCAACACGTGCAAACTCATCGGCATTGGCGGTCACGAGAATGGCATCCCGCCGCCGCGCCTGTGCCGCGATCAAAGTATCGTAAGGCCCGATCGGTCTGCCGGCGCGCTCAAGCGCGAATCGTATTTCACCCGCCTCCTGGGCATCTTCGGGCTCGAACGGCCAGATCGTCAGACCAAGCGCAAGGAAGGCGGTGAGAGCCGCGGCATTCGCCTCGGCGCGCGCGCTTTTCCGAATTCCATAGGACAGCTCGTAAAGAACAATGACGGAGATCGCGATGGCCACATGGCGGACGAGCGCGGTTTCAAGTTTTCGCCGAACGCCCGGGATTTTTCCGTTGATCGCGGCAATGACGGCGTTCGTATCGAGGCAGATCATTCGTCAAAGGCTGCGGATGCGGGCGGCATTGGCGGCTGTTGCGGCCGGCCCTCGGGGAGAAAATCCCGTCCGCCCAGCCGGTCGATCTCGGCGAAAACTGCCCGGATGTCGGCCGTGTCACGCTCCAAAGGCTCGAGAAGCACCGAACGTCCGATCCGCCGGCCCGTTGAGGGCGCGGAGAATACTTGCCTTAATCTCCGCATTTTTCGCGAAGAAAAGTCTGGCCGCCGCGGAAAATAAATGCCATAATCTCCGTGAAAGGTGCGGAGATTATGGCTCGCTATATCCACGAATTGACCGAATGGCCCACGTTCCGCTGGGACAGCGATAGGCTGGCCGAAAAGCTTGCCGCCACCGTACGGCACCAGGGTTTTCTTGTCGGCCGAATTCGCAGCTTCGGATTCGAGCTACGCGGCGAGGCCGAGCTTCAGACCCTTACGGAAGAGGTCCTCAACTCAAGCAAAATCGAGGGCGAAAATCTCAATCGAGACCAAGTCCGCTCTTCGCTCGCACAGCGTCTTGGCATCGACATCGGCGCCCTCACGCCCGCCGCCCGAAATGTGGAAGGCATCGTGCACGTCATCCTCGACACCACGCAATACTACGATAAGCCGATTACCAAGGAGCGTCTGTTCGGCTGGCACGCTGCACTGTTCCCGACGGGGTACAGCGGACATTCCAAAATCCCGGTTGGCGCGTGGCGTACGGGCGAGA
>DATJUM010000202.1:0-7448 GCA_035502355.1 Rhizomicrobium sp.
GAAATTCTGGGAAATAACGTGCGACGACCGCCACATCGAAATGCTTCAGGATTGCTTCCTTGGATTCGCGGTCGAGCAGAAAACGAAACACCGCCTCGATACAGCGCTCGGCGGAATGCGTGTCGGCCGCGAGCTTTGCAAACTCGCTCCGGTCCATTGTCACTTCGTGCCGTGTCGTAACCGCGCCCTCACGAATGGCGACTTCGAAGCGGAGCGGATCGCCTTCCGCGACCCGGCGGACCTCGATCACGGTGCTCATTCCTCGCCGAACTTCGCTTCGGCGAGCGCGACGATGGCGGCAAGTGCCGCATCCGCATCCGGCCCTTCGGCCTCGATGGCAATTTCGCTGCCTTCGCTGGCGGCGAGCATCATCAGGCCCATGATCGAGCGCGCATCGACAGTCTGGCCGTCCCTGGAGATGAGGATGCACGATTGAAACCGGGCGGCAGCCTCGACGATCTTTGCAGACGCACGCGCGTGCAATCCCTTCTTGTTGGCGATCCGGACGATCGCGCGCCGCGGCTCGCCCATGCAAATGTCACCCGTCGAGTTCGGCGGAGCCGGCACGCATATACCTGCGTCCGGCGTCGATGGCTTGGGCTACCGCCTGGTCAAGGGGAAGCCGGCCGCGCACATCGATGAGCTTGATCAGGCTCGGCAGGCTGTAGCCCGCCAGCACTTCCACGCGCCCGCGCGAGAGGCAGGACAGCGCAATGTTGCAAGGCGTGCCGCCATACATGTCGGTGGCCACGACAACGCCCTGACCGTGATCCACGGAGTTTACCGCTGCCGTGAGTTCGCGCCGGCGACGGTCCGTATCGTCTTCCGGCCCGATGCTGATCGCGCGCAAATCCGGCTGGGGACCCACCATATGCTCCATCGCCACGATGGTCTCCTGGGCGAGTCGTCCATGGGTGACAATCACAATCCCGATCATCTGCCGCCAGTGTGCCCCGAAATCCGGACGACGATAACTCAGACGCCGCGTGATGGAAGCCCCAAGAGAACATATGTCGCGTTAGCGCCGCGCGAATTCCGCGGCTGCCGCGAGAATCTTCGCAGGGGCCGACGCCTCAAAAGGTGCGAGCATAATTTCCCGAGGCCGACGCGGCTCGGGAAGCTCGAGCGGTGAGGGAGGGCAGTAGCTCGTGGATTCCGGCAGGCGCCGGACCGCGGCCGGGTGTGAGAGGCGGACCGCCAAGGCGATGCGCGCTTTCGGCTGATACGGTACGCGAACGATGCCCACGCCGCGAATTTCGATCATGCCTGCCAACGCCAGGGGGACCGCTGCACAGAGCGACCCGGATGTAACAGACAGGTCGCAGCGGTCATCGGCAACCAGCCTGGCACCCATCGCGATCAGCCGAAGCGCGAGGTCGGATTTCCCGGCGCCACTCTCGCCCAGTATCAGCACGCCCGCGTCGTACGGCGCGCCGAGCCCCTGTCCGGCGCCCTCCAACACCACGCAGCTGGCATGGATATTGACGATGGAAACGGTCATGCACAAATGATCCGTCTACGGATTATACCAGTCCTGCTTGCGGAGCGAGGAAAATGCGATCGCCCGCTTGTCCTCACCGCTTGTCGGCGAGAGGAAATTCCACCACGAAGCGCGCGCCGGCGCCGCCGCGGTTCTCGGCCCACAGACGGCCGCCGAATCCTTCCACAATCTGGCGTGCGATGGAGAGGCCGAGCCCGGAATTTCGGCCGAAACCATGCTCGGCGGGCCGTTCCGTGTAGAAGCGGTTGAAGATGGTTTCGAGATTTTCCGGCGGAATGCCGGGGCCCTCATCTTCGACGATGATGCGCACGCGTCCGTCCCGCTCGTCGCCACCGATCGTCACCATGCCGTGCTCGGGGCTGAACGAGACGGCGTTATCGATCAGATTGCGGAATACCTGTCCCAGCCGCTCGTCCTGACCGATCACGACCGCGCGCGCCGGCAGAGTCGGCGCAAGTGCGAGTTTCACGCCGTGCGCGAGCGGCACGAGCTGATAAATTTCCACCACGACCTTCAGCAGATGCGCGAGATCTACGCGCCCGACCTGTTCGCGACTGAGTTCGGCATCGAGGCGCGAGGCATCGGAAATATCGGTAATAAGCCGGTCGATGCGGGCAATGTCGTTCATGATGATCGTCACCAGCCGGTCGCGCGAATTGTCGTCGTTTGCGCGCCTGAACATTTCCACTGCGCTCTTGAGCGATGTCAGCGGATTCTTCAGCTCGTGAGCAACATCCGCCGCGAAACGTTCGATCGCATCGATACGATCGTAAAGCGCGCGTGTCATTGCCGACAGGCTGTCGGCAAGGTCGCCGATTTCATCGTTGCGGCCAGATAGCGGTGGAATGTTTTCGCGTCCGATCCGGCCTCGGCGTACCCGGTCGGCCGCGTCGGCGAGTGCTTTCACGGGACGAGCGATCGTACCAGAGAGATAGAGCGAGAGCACGATCATCACCGCCAGTGCCACGAGGGATATGCCGATCAGCGTGGCACGTTCCTCCATCAGGATATGATCGATGTCTCCGCCCTCGGTCGTGACAAGGAGCACACCGTAGATGGTGCGGAAGCGTTCGACGGGCACCGCCACCGAAAGTATGAGCTCATTTTGCTGATCGAACCGGCGGGCGGTGGCTGGCTCACCTTCGAGCGCGCGGCGCACTTCTGCATAGACTCGTCCGTTCCCGCCCGCTTCGAAATAGGGTTCCATAGCGCTGAACGGACGCACGCCGATGATCGTGTCATAGAAGCCGAGCAGCCAGCTCTTGATTCGATGACCGAAGTCGAGCGGCGGCAATTCGACGGTCTCGACGACATTGCGTGCAAGAAGATCGCGGGTGTCGATCTCGAGCTTTCCGTCGGTGTCGTAGAGGCGCGCACGCAGATTCGTCGGCGCGATAAGCTGGCGCAGGAGCGGTTCGGCCTCGTCATCCGCGATCGAGCGCGTCCGCTCCTGGGTTGCATATTCCGCGAGCGTGCCGGCGACGATGGAAGCAACCTGGCGCACGCCGGCAAGCCGTTCGTCGACGAGACCCTGCCGGCTCGTCTGCACGAGCAGCATGCCGGCTATCAAAATCGCAAGCGCGGCTGCGTTGAAAACAAGGATGCGCGAGGACAAGCCCGAGAGGCGCCGATGCGCCGGACGCATAAGGCGGCCCGAAACGGCCGCGTCGCCTTCGCGCTTAACTTTCCCGATAGCGGTATCCGACACCGTAAAGCGTTTCGATGGCGTCGAAGCTGTCGTCGACGGCTTTGAATTTTTTTCGCAGCCGTTTGATGTGGCTGTCGATCGTGCGGTCGTCGACATAAACCTGATCATCATAGGCGGCATCCATGAGGTTGTCGCGGCTCTTTACGAAGCCGGGGCGCTGGGCAAGCGATTGAAGAATCAGGAATTCCGTCACGGTGAGCCGCACCGGCATTCCGTCCCAGGTGCAATCGTGGCGCTGCGGATCGAGTGCCAGCTTGCCCCGGACGAGCACCTCGCGCTTCGGCTCTGGCGCCGCCGCACCGTTGTTGCGCGACTCGGCCCGGCGCAGCACGGCTCTTACCCGCTCGAGCAGCAACCGCTGGGAAAACGGCTTGCGAATATAGTCGTCGGCGCCGGCGTTAAGGCCCATCAACTCGTCGATCTCCTCGTCCTTCGAGGTGAGAAAGATGACCGGCATATCCCCGTTCTGCCGGAGACGGCGGAGCAGCTCGAGGCCATCCATGCGCGGCATCTTGATATCGAGAATGGCAAGGTCCGGCGGTGTCGCCTGCAGCGCACTTAACGCCGAGGCGCCGTCCGCATAAGTGCGGACGTGATAGCCCTCCTGTTCAAGCAGCATGCCGACGGAAGTCAGGATGTTTCTGTCATCGTCGACCAGCGCAATGGTTGCCATGATCTTGTCCAGCCCGTGTCATCTGTGGCTAGTATAGGACGCGGGAAGCGATTGCGCACGGGTCAGGAATGGACCAGCCGGATTACGATCCGCGCCGCTTTCGGGCGAATGTGCCATTTTATGCGCGTTATCGCCTCGGCTATCCCGAGGCGCTGATCGAGCGGATTTCCCGAAACGTCGGGCTCGTGCCCGGCGATGCGGTCCTCGACCTCGGCGCCGGGCCCGGATTGCTGGCGATTCCCTTTGCGAAAGCGGGCATGGCGGTCACGGCCATCGATCCCGAACCGGAAATGCTGGCGGAACTCAGGAAGGCGGCAGACCGCCAGAGCGTATCCGTAGACATCCGCTGCGGCAGCTCGTTCGAGATGCCGGCCGGACTCGGACCTTTCCGACTGGTCGCCATAGGACGCGCCTTTCACTGGATGGACCGTGCAGCGACAATCGAGATGCTGGATGGGCTGATCGGTGAGGGGGGCGCCATCGCCCTCGTGCATGATGACCATCCGTCCACGGCTGAAAATGCCTGGCGCAGTGTGCTGCGCGATGTTGCCGACCGGTACGGGCGTGCAGATGCTTCGCACATCCGCGAGGCGCGCGCGGAGGGCTACCGGTCGCATGAATCCGTGCTGTTCGATTCGCGCTTTTCGCAGCTCGAGCGGGTCGGCGTCATCATCCGCCGCGAGCGGACAGCGGACGACATTGTCGGCCTCGCCCATTCGCTTTCGGCACTTGCGCCCGAGAAGCTCGGTTCGCGGGCGCAGGCCTTCGAGGCCGAATTGCGCGAAGAGCTTGCGCGTCTGTCGCCCGACAACCGGTTCACCGAAATCGCAGAACTCTTCGCGCTGATCGCCAGGCGGGGATAGATCCTCCGCCGGCGGCTGTTACTACTCACCGTCATCACCCGCTTCATGCGGGCGATCCAATTGCTTGCAGGGGGCGAAATTGGATCGCCGGACAAGCCGGGCGATGACGAAAAAGAAACTACAGAAAGCAGGCTCAGACGAACTCGACCTTCAATATTTCATAGGAACGCGCGCCGCCGGGGGCGGCGACTTCGACCGAATCGCCCTTGGACTTGCCGATAAGCGCGCGGGCGATGGGTGAAGAAATCGAAATACGCCCGTTTTGCGCATTGGCTTCGAAATCGCCGACGATCTGATACTTCTTTTTGGCTTTGGTGTCCTCGTCCACCAGCGTCACGGTCGCGCCGAAGGTCACGGCACTTCCCGACAGCTTGGAAATATCGATCACATCGGCGCGGCTGAGCTTGTCCTCGAGCTCGAGCACGCGCCCTTCAATGAAAGCCTGTCGCTCCTTCGCGGCATGGTATTCCGCGTTCTCCGAGAGGTCGCCATGAGCGCGCGCCTCTTCGATCAGCCGGATGGTCGCCGGCCGCTCCACCGTCTTCAGATGATTGATCTCGTCCTCGAGGGCTTTGTAGCCCGCGGACGTCATGGGAATGCGTTCCATGGTCTCCTAGTCCCGCTGGCGGCAAAAAAGCTCCTCTCGGCCTGCCTCTGAAGCCCGGCCGATCCGGAGTTTTCGACGTCTGCTTTAAATGCGTCTCCCGGCCCGGCGATCCATTCCCGATCCGCCGAGCGAAGTGAAGTTAGGACCGCCTTCCCGCGACTTCAAGGGAAACCCGCGGCAATCCCGGTCACCCGTAACTCTGGAGGGAGCGAACGTCGAGTGCGCCTTCGCGCAACGCCGCAATGGCTTCGACGGAAGCTGCGGCACCCGCCATTGTCGTATAGTAGGGCACCTTCATCTGCAGAGCGGTGCGGCGGATGGAGAGGGAGTCGGCCAGGGCCTGACGGCCCTCCGTCGTATTGAAGACCAGCTGGACCTCGCCATTCTTCAGCGCGTCCACGATATGCGGGCGGCCTTCCAGCACCTTGTTGATGACGCGCACCGGAAGGCCGGCGGCTTCGAGGTAGCGGGCCGTGCCGCGCGTCGCGATCACGTCGAAGCCCATCGCCATCAGCTGCCGCGCGGGCTCCACCGCAAGCGGCTTATCCGCCTCCTTGACCGAAATGAAGGCGGTTCCACCCAAAGGCAGTTTTGCTCCGGCGCCGATCTGACTCTTGGCAAACGCGCGCCCGAAACTCGTGTCGAGGCCCATCACCTCGCCGGTCGAGCGCATTTCCGGTCCGAGCACGGTATCGACGCCAGGAAAGCGCGCGAAAGGCATTACCGCTTCCTTGACGGCGATATGACCGGATGGCCGGCGCGCGAGATCGAAAGCCGCAAGCGTCTCGCCTGCCATGATCCGCGCCGCGATCGCGGCCACCGGCAGGCCGATGGCCTTCGCCACAAAGGGCACGGTGCGGCTCGCGCGCGGGTTCACTTCGAGCACGAATATCTCCTCATCCTGCACGGCGTATTGCACATTCATCAGTCCACGGACGCCAAGTGCGCATGCGAGCGCTACGGTCTGCCGTTCGATTTCGGCGACCGTTTCCGGTTTGAGCGAATGGGGCGGGATGGCGCAGGCGGAGTCGCCGGAATGCACGCCCGCTTCCTCGATATGTTCCATGATGCCGGCGACGAATACGGCGCCAGTGGCGTCGGCGATCGCATCCACGTCGATCTCCGTCGCATGATTGAGAAAACCGTCGATGAGGACGGGATTGTCGCCGGAAATCCGGAACAGCTCGCCGGATTGGAGCACGGATTTCAGCTGTGACTCATCGGAGACGACCACCATGCCGCGTCCGCCGAGTACATAGGACGGTCGCAGGATCACGGGATAACCGATCTCGTCGGCGGACGAGATCGCCTCTTCGGCCGTCAGCGCTGTGGCGTTGCGCGGCTGCCTGAGACCAAGTTTCCGGAGCAGAAGCTGAAACCGCTTGCGGTCTTCGGCGAGGTCGATGGCGTCGGCACTGGTCCCGAGAATCGGCACGCCCTCCTCGACGAGCCGGCGTGCGAGCTTGAGCGGCGTTTGCCCGCCGAACTGGACAATCACGCCGACCAGGGTCCCTCTTGTCCGCTCGACCTGGACAATTTCCAGCACGTTTTCCGCGGTGAGCGGCTCGAAATAAAGGCGATCCGAGGTGTCGTAATCGGTCGAGACAGTCTCCGGATTGCAGTTGACCATGATGGTCTCGAACCCTTGCGCGGACAGCGCATAGGCGGCATGGCAGCAGCAATAGTCGAATTCGATTCCCTGGCCGATCCGGTTGGGTCCGCCGCCGAGAATAATGATCTTCCGTGCCTCGGTGGGCCGGCTCTCGCATTCGGGCATGTTGCCGGCTGGCGACTCGTAGCTGCTGTACATGTAAGGCGTCAACGCGAGAAATTCGGCGGCGCAGCTGTCGATGCGTTTGAAGACCGGATGCACGCCTGCAGCAAGGCGGGCGCGGCGTACCGCCGCCTCGTTTGTCCTGCACAGCGCGGCCAGCCGCGCATCGGAAAATCCCATCGCCTTTATGTTTCGCCATGCCATGGCATTCGCGGGTAATCCGTCGCGGCGCAACCGCGCTTCCATGCCGAGAATTGCTTCTATCTCTTCCAGGAACCAGCGGTCGTAACGGGTGATTTCTGCGATCTCCGAAACGGGAAAT
>DATJUM010000203.1:0-3951 GCA_035502355.1 Rhizomicrobium sp.
CTGTCTATGAAGATATTCCGCGCAATCTGCGCGACGGGGTGGAGGACGTGCTGCTCAACCGCCGATCCGACGCGACGGAGCGGCTGCTTGAGCTTGCGCAGCGTTTCAAGAATGATTCGCCCGGGGCGCGCGAGGAAACCACACTTGCCTGGCGCCAGGCGCCGGTGGACGAGCGCATCTCCTACGCGCTCGTGCACGGCATTGCGGATTTTGTCACGGAAGACGTAGAAGAAGCGCGCCTCAAGGCTGCGCGCCCGCTCGACGTGATTGAAGGGCCGCTGATGGCCGGCATGAATGTCGTCGGCGACCTGTTCGGTTCGGGAAAAATGTTCCTGCCGCAGGTGGTGAAATCGGCGCGAGTGATGAAGAAAGCCGTCGCGCATCTCATTCCATACATGGAAGAGGAGCAGGACGCCGACCGAGAGCCCACCGGTCGTATCGTGATGGCGACGGTCAAGGGCGACGTCCACGATATCGGCAAGAACATCGTGGGCGTGGTCCTGCAATGCAATGGCTATGAAGTGATCGATCTCGGCGTGATGACGCCGGCACAGAAGATTCTCGATACGGCGCGCGAAAAGAGGGCGAACCTGATCGGTCTGTCGGGCCTCATTACACCGTCGCTCGACGAGATGTGCCATGTCGCAGCGGAGATGGAGCGGCAGGGTTTCGATATCCCGCTGCTGATCGGCGGCGCCACGACCAGCCGCGTCCACACGGCGGTAAAGATCGATCCCAACTACCGGCGCGGCCAGACCGTTTATGTGGCCGATGCGTCGCGCGCGGTCGGCGTGGCGGCGCAACTGATCGGCCATGCGCGCGCGAACTATGCCGCGAATGTACGCCTCGAATATGCAGAGATTGCCGAGCGCCATGCGAGGGCCAATCGCGCGCCGGGGCGCAGGCTTTCCCTTGCCGCCGCACGTGCCAATCGGCTGAAATTCGATTGGTCGTGTTACACGCCGCCAAAGCCGCGCTTTCTCGGCTTGCGCGAATTCCCGCATTACGATCTCGGCGAACTCGTCCCCTATATCGACTGGACGCCGTTTTTCCAGACCTGGGAACTGGTTGGTCGCTACCCGCTCATTCTTGACGATCCGCAAGCCGGAGAGGCGGCGCGCGGTCTGTTCGCCGATGCCCAAGCCATGCTGGAGAAGATCACGCGCGAGAACTGGCTGAAAGCCAGGGCGGTGATCGGCTTCTGGCCCGCAAATGCGAATGAGGACGACATCGTTTTCTTTGAAAGCGAAATGCGCGATGTGCCGCTTGCGACGCTTCATACGATCCGTCAGCAGATGTCGCGCGAGTCTGACAAACCGAATCTTGCGCTGGCCGATTTCGTGGCGCCGCGCGCCAGCGGTGCCGCCGATTATCTGGGCGGTTTTGTTGTCACCGCCGGCCATGGCGAGGAAGATCACATCCGGCGCTTCGAGGCGGAAAAGGATGATTACAGTGCCATCCTTCTGCGTGCGCTTGCCGACCGTCTCGCCGAGGCTTTCGCCGAACGCCTGCATGAGCGCGTGCGCCGCGAATTTTGGGCGTATGCGCCCGAGGAGAATTTCACCTGTGATGAATTGATCGCGGAATCCTATCGCGGCATCCGCCCGGCGCCCGGCTATCCAGCCCAGCCCGATCACACGGAAAAGGGCACGTTGTTCCGTCTGCTCGACGCCGAGCGCCGCGCCGGCGTGCATCTTACCGAAAGTTATGCCATGTGGCCGGGATCATCCGTTTCCGGATTGTATTTCTCCCATCCGGAAAGTCGTTACTTCGGCACGGGCCGCATCGAACGCGACCAGGTCGGGGATTATGCCTGGCGCAAGAACTGGGTGATTGGCGAGGCGGAACGCTGGCTCGCCCCGATTCTGGATTACGATCCAAAGGCTGCGGCCGCATGAGCCGGAACTGGAATCTTCTGCATTGCATTCCCAAATAAACAACAAACACGCCATCGCAGGTCGGCGAAAGCGCGGGGGTGCGCTGGCGGCTATATTGACGGGAGTGAACGGCCTTGGAACGGCCTCTGCACCTGGAAACGGGCGTCCAACGGCGCTCGCGGTGGCGGAGAATTGCGGCGATCGCTGTCGCCGTGGCTCTTGAAGCGGGCGCGATCTTCGTTGTGGGCAGTGGTCTCGCCACGCGCGTCGTGACCCAGTTGCCGCAGACGCTGAAGGTGGACATATTCCATCCGCCTCCACCCAAGGAGGCCCCCCCGCCGCCGCCGCAGGCTCAATTCGTGAAGCCTTCACTGCCGACGGTGCCGCCGCCGCTCATCCACATCCAGGCGCCGCCGCGCCCGAGTCCGATGACGGTCGTTCAGTCCATCCGTCCGGTGCAGCCTCCGCCCGTGATCGCGCCCGCGCCGCCAAAGCCCGCGCCGCCAAAGGTGCCCGCGCCCACACCGCCCCGCGGCATTGAATCGACACACACCCAGCCGCCCTATCCGGTGCTCGCACGTCGTATCGGCGAGCAGGGAACGGTGCTCCTGAAGATCACGGTCAACGCGGATGGCAGCGTGCAGAACGTGACAGTCGCCAGGTCAAGCGGCGACAATGACCTCGACGAAGCCGCTCTCGACTGGGTGAAAGCGCATTGGCGCTACAAGCCCGCGACGCGTGATGGGAAGCCGGTCGTGGCGCAGGCGGAAGCGCAAGTGGTCTTCAACCTGAAGCAGGCGCAGGAAAGCGGATTGCTGTAACGCCTGCGCGCATGACAGCAGGCTTCGAAAGCGGCTAAAGTCCGGGCGCGTATTCATGTCGAGGGGTGAGCATGAATGGGGCGGGATGTGCCGATCTGACCGGCGTATGGCTTGGCCTTTATTCCTACCCGCGCAGGTTCGACCCGGTGGGCTTCACGGCGATCCTGATTGAAACAGCCGGCACGATCAGCGGCTCATCGCACGAGGACCATCGGCAAGCGCCGTTTCGCGCCCGCAGGGTATTTGCGACATTATGCGGCCGCCACAGCGAAAGCGCAGTCGAATTCGTCAAGACCTATGATGACGGAAGACCGCACAGCCGGCCGATAAGCTATGAAGGCTCGCTGATGGACGATGGCGCGGAAATCGAGGGTCGCTGGACCATTTCACGCATGTGGTCCGGCCGATTCCTGATGATCCGGTTTGCGCCGAATGCCGAGGCTGTCATCAGGAGGAAGTACGAGAGAGCATAGAGGTCAGATTTGGGTCGGTTCTCGCGAAGACGCGTTCTCTGGCTGCTGCCCTCTGCTGCGGCGGCGCTGAACGGCGCCAACGCGTCGGTAAGACAGGCGGCCGACGATTGGCCTGCGCTGGCGCGGGACGTGCGTGGCGAGATGGCCTGGGCGTGGCGCAATTATGTCGAGCTGGCGTTCGGGCACGACCAGATCAGGCCGGTCAGTGGCGGCGTGGAGGAGTTCTTCTTTCCCGACGGACCGGGACTTGGTCTCTCGATCGTCGAGGCGCTCGACACGCTTTATCTGATGGGTCTCGATGCCGAGCTCGAGGAAGCCGTGCACTGGATCGAGAAGAATCTGCACTTCGACGTGGACGGCGAGGTGCAGGTCTTCGAGACCAATATTCGCATGGTTGGCGGTCTGCTCGCAGGCTGGCTTGCAACGCGCAACCAGACGCTACTTGCGTTGGCGCATGACCTCGCGGATCGTCTCCTGCCGGCTTTCACCAAATCGCCGACCGGAATTCCGTATCGGTTCGTCAACCTCAAGACTGGTGCCGTGCGCGATGCCACCACCTTTCCGGCCGAACTCGGCACTTATATCTCCGAATTCGGCACGCTCGGCCGCGCCGTAGGCGATCCGCGTTACTATGATTTGGCCAAGAGGGCGGCGAAGGCGTGTTTCGACCGCCGCTCGTCCTTCGATCTCGTTGCCGACACCATCGATGCGGAAACCGGCAAATGGCTCAGCCGCCGCGCCACGATCGGGCCTCCTTCCGACTCGTATTACGAATATCTG
>DATJUM010000204.1:0-14759 GCA_035502355.1 Rhizomicrobium sp.
ATGCGCCGCGTAAGGCCCTGGGGCCCTGCCGCGGCGCGGCCCTGGCGCGCCCTACGGGAGTCGAACCCGTCTTGCAAGATTGAAAATCTTGAGTCCTAACCGATAGACGAAGGGCGCGGGGTGGGGCGGCTATAAAGAGCACGGCCCGCCTTGGCAAGGCTCTGGCGCTCAGGCTGCGGCTGCGGCGTCCTCCAACTGAAGTTGGGCTTCTGTCCGGCCGTTCCAGCTGTTGCTGCGCAGCACGCCTGCCGCGTGAATGCGTTCGCCCCGCGCGCGCAACAGCGCCAGCCCGAGCGGTGTGTCGGCGGCGCGAAAAGCGATAGCCGGAAGCGTGGCCCCGTCGCCGCCTTCCAGCCGCAGCCGGATATGGCCCTGGCCCACGATATCGGCATAGGCGAGCCGCACATCGCAGGCCGCGAAGACGGGCTCTGCATTGCCGGCGCCGAACGGGCCGGCGCGGCCGATCTCGTCTACAAACCCCGGCGTAGCGCCCCCCGGCGAAATCAGCGCGTCGAGCCATAATTCCGAGAACGGTTCGGCTGCACCACCTGCCGCTTCAAAGCGGGCACTCAGCCATGCGCGAAAGCTTTCGAGTTGCTGTGGTAAGATCGAAAATCCGGCGGCCATCGCATGCCCGCCGCCTGTCGCGATCACGCCCTCATCGCGCGCGCCACGGATCAAGGCGCCGATCTCGCAGCCCGGGATGGAGCGGGCCGAGCCACGTCCAATTTCTCCAAAAAAACCAATTACAAAGACAGGCTTTTTGAAGCGGTCCTTCAGCCTTCCCGCGACTATTCCAACGACACCGGGATGCCAGTGTTCGCCGCTGACCAGCAGGAACGGGCAATCTGCCTGCCGCTCCGCCTGTTCCATGGCTTCCAGAAGAATCGCCGATTCAATCGCTTGCCGTTCGCGGTTGTGCAGCTCCAGCAACGCTGCGAGCGGAGCGGCTTGAACCTCCTCCGCGGCAGTCAAGAGTTCGACGCCGAGGCTGCATCGCCCGACCCGTCCGCCAGCATTGATCCGTGGCCCAAGAACGAAGCCGCAATGATAGACCGAGAAGGGCGGTACCGCGCGCGCCACCGCCGCCAGCGCACGGATACCGGGCCGTTCCAGCTGCGACAGCCGCGTCTCCGCCGCGCGCACAAACACGCGGTTGATGCCGACCAGCGGAACGACATCACAGATGGTCGCCAAGCCGACGAGATCGAGGCTCTTGCGGAGATCCGGCTCGGCGATCCCGTTCGCCGCAAACCATCCGGACCGGCGAAGCTCCCGGTTCAGCGCCACTCCGAAGAGAAAAACGACCCCGGCCGCGCAGAGACAGCCAAGCCCGGAATTATCTCCGGCCTGGTTCGGATTCACCTGTATCCCTGAGATCGCCCGTGAACTGCCAAGGTGATCCGGGGCGCCGGCGGCATGATGGTCCATGACAATGGTGTCGAGACCCGCGGCACGGGCTTGAGCCAAAGCGGCTCCGGCAGTGGCACCGCAATCCACGGTGATAACGAGACTCGCGCCCTGCTGCCTGAGACCGAGAAGCGCAGGTGCATTTGGTCCATAACCTTCGCGCAACCTGTCCGGCACATAGAGCAGCGGTGGCCGGCCCAGCGCCAAGAAGAAATCGTGCAGCAATGCGGCAGAGCATGACCCATCCACGTCGTAGTCGCCGAACACCGCTATCGTTTCGCCCTCAGCGATGGCGCGAACCGTCCGCGCCACGGCTCTTTCCATGTTCTTGAGCGTGAACGGTTCCGGAAGAAGCCGCTTAAGAGTCGGACTGAGATAGTCGGCCGCCTCGTCCGCTCCGATGCTGCGTGTGAACAGCAGATTTGCAAGCGCGGGCGAAACATTGGCTTGCCGCGCAAGTGCGCGTGCCGCGTCCGCGTCGGTCTCGCGCAGATGCCACATTCGCCCCGAGAATGAGCATGCAAACTGTGGAGCGCGTGAAAACTGGGCCATGACGCCTCAGGGCGCATGGCCGCGGCGATGCCGCGCCTTTATCCACCGCACGGTGCGGGTACCCGAGCGCATCAGAATGCTCGATGTGGTAACAAATTCCCCGTGCCAATGTACGCCTTCAAGCATCGAGCCATCGGTGACTCCCGTGGCAGCAAACACCACATCGCCGCCGGCCAGATCGTCGAGCGCGTATTTTCGCTGGAGATCGGTGATGCCGAGGCGCATGGCGCGTCCGCGTTCGTCGTCGTTGCGAAACACCAGCCGGGCCTGCATTTGCCCGCCGACGCAGCGCAATGCCGAGGCTGCCAGCACGCCCTCGGGCGCGCCTCCATGGCCCAGATAGATATCAACTCCTGTTGCAGGGTCGGTTGTGGCGATCACACCGGCAATATCGCCATCCGTGATCAGGCGAACGGCCGCGCCGGTTTTCCTCACGCTCTCGATGATCGACGCGTGCCGCGGCCGATCCAGAATGCAGGCTGTCAGTTCCGAAGGTGAAACACCTTTGGCGCGCGCAAGCTCGGCGATGTTGTCGGCAGGACTGGCGTCAAGATCGACGACGCCGTCCCGATAGCCCGGACCAACCGCAATCTTGTCCATGTAGGTGTCCGGCGCATGGAGCAATGAGCCCTGCTCGGCAATCGCGATCACCGTCAAGGCATTCGGCAGGGCTTTTGCGGTCAGCGTCGTCCCCTCGAGCGGATCGAGCGCGATATCGACGGAGATTCCCCCCGTGCCGACCCGCTCTCCGATAAACAGCATCGGGGCTTCGTCGCGCTCGCCCTCGCCGATCACCACGGTACCGTCGATCGCAAGCCCATTGAGCGCCGTCCGCATCGCTTCGACGGCCACATGGTCCGCCATGCGCTCATCGCCCTGACCCACCTGCCGGAAGGCGGCGATAGCCGCGGCTTCGGTCACGCGCACGGCTTCCAGCGCCAGCTTGCGATCCATCGGTTGAGGCATGCGAATCTCCGCGGCCGCGCGTCAGCCCGTTTCCATGGGAATCATTGTGGGCGCACTGAGGATTCTGTCGGAGCCGGCAATCGCCTTCAAGGCGGACTCGATCGCCGCGGGCGGACATTCGTGCGTAATCATCACGATCGTGACCGTTTGATCTGTCGCCCGTCCCCGCTGGATCATGCTCTCGATCGACACATTCGCTTTGGCGAGATTGCCGGCAATTTCGGCGAGCACACCGGGCTGATCGACTGCAAGGAAACGCAGGTAAAAGGCTGCCGCCCGCGCATTTTCCGGCGCCGGCCGCGCCGTCTCCAATTGCACCGCAGGGCGCCCAAAGGCAGGTCCGATATTGCCTCTGGCAATATCCATGAGGTCCGCAATCACGGCTGCCGCCGTCGGCGCCTGCCCCGCGCCGCGGCCGGCGAAGAAGAACGGCCCCGCTTCTCCCGTATCGGCGACGATGGCATTGAACGCCCCTTCAACGTCACCGAGCGGCGAGCCGCGCCGGACCATAGCGGGATGAACGCGCTGGTCGATTCCGTCGGCGCTCAGCCGCGCCACACCCAGAAGCTTGATCCGGCAGCCGAATTCGCGCGCGAACGCAATGTCCTCGGGCACGACCTCGGCGATGCCGCGTATGGACATGTTTGACAGCGTCGGCCGAGTTCCGAAGGCGATGGCCGCCAGCAGCGCGAGTTTATGCGCCGTATCACCGCCGCCGATATCCAGCGTCGGGTCGGCTTCCGCAAATCCCATGCGCTGCGCATCAGTGAGCACTTCCTGGAACGGGCGGCCGGTGGCTTCCATCTGGGTGAGGATGTAATTGCAGGTGCCGTTGAGAATGCCGCGAATGGCGCCGACCCCTTGTGCCACAAGGCTCTCGCGCAGCGCCTTGACAATCGGAATGCCGCCGGCGGCGGCGGCCTCGAATTTGAGCGCGACGCCCTTTTGCTCTGCTATTTCAGCCAGTTCGGCGCCATGTTTCGACAACAGCGCCTTGTTGGCGCTCACGACGTGCTTGCCGGCGAGCAGCGCTGCACGCACGAGTTCCAGCGCTGCTCCGCCCTCGCCGCCTATGAGCTCGACGACCACGTCGGCGTCCGAATGCGCGAGCGACAGCGGGTCGTCCACCCAAGGGAGCGCGGCAATCGCGGGATCGCGCCGTTTTTGCCGGTCGCGCGCCGAAACTCCGGCAATCACCGGATCGCGTCCGACGCGACCGCCGAAATCTGCGCGGCGTTCCAACAGAATCCGGACCACTCCTGCACCAACGGTGCCGAGTCCGGCCACGGCGATGCGCAGCGAACTGCCCATCCTGTCTCTCTCAATTCTGCCGATTATCAGCTTTGCAGGAAGATCTCGGCGCTTCGGCTGGCCTGCATCGCCGTATGACCAGCGGCCGGAGTATCGCCGACCGCTTCGACAAGCACCTTTTGCGGCGGAACCCCGTCACGGATCAATTCTCTTGCTACAGCAGTAGCTTGCGCCTCGGACCGTTCAAAATTGTTTCGCAATCCAACAGCGCGCGGCACGTCCGATGAAAAATCGGAAGCCCGTCCGACAACACGCACATAACCGGTTCCACCCTGAGCAACAAAGATTCGCGCCGCGGACTGGATACGGCTTCGGGCACCGCGGTCCAGAATCGTGGTTTCCCTGGCAAAGGCGACGACCGCCAATGCACCCCGGCTCTCAGGGACAGAAAATAGCGAAGAATCAAGCTGATAAGAGGCATTGCGAAGAGCGGCACTGCGCATTGGCAAGACGGAACTCCGCGACTCCTTTCGCGCATATCTCAGTGATTTCAGGGATGTGTCCCGGAAAAAACCTGCAAGACGATAGTGATGTCGAACAACGAATTGACTTGATTTGGTTTTTTTGCGGTGACGATGATGTTTCACCGGGGCCACGGAATCGGCCGGGATCGCGGCTGCCGCGGCAGTCTCCTGATAGCGCGACAGAATCTGCTGGGGCACGAACTGGGAGACAGAGGGATCCAGCGCGGGTGCTTTCGAGGGGGCAAAACTCGCCTGCATGTCGGGTGCTGCGGATGACGGGGGCGTCCCGGTTTCAGCAGCCATCGGTGCGGCGGCGGGCGCCGACACGCTTGCCGTATCGGCACTCGCGACCTCGCTCGATGCGGGCGCTGGCGTTTCGGGTGCGGCGTTTGTTGCCGGACTCGGCGAAGCAGCCGGCTGCGACGGTGTTTGCGCACTGCTGGCGGCCTCGTCGCCAGCCGGCGGCGCTGCCGAAGCCATAGCGCTCGCGCCCGTATCCGGCGACGAAGACGCATTGGCGCCAGATTGATCTGCCGCAGTAGCTGTGGCGGCATTGTCTGTCTGGCCGGTCACGGCCGTATCCGCAGCAGTGCTGGAACTCGTCGAGGCCGGTGGTGCTGCAGGCTCGACCGGAGCTGGCGGCGCGGCCGCGGCCTCCGTACCGCCGCGCAGAGCATCCGCGCTGTAATGCGCCTGCGCCCTGTCGGCTGCCAGCGAATCGGCCACCTGCTTTTGCTCATCGGCAGTCGAGGGCGGCGCAGGCTTGGGCGGAATGGCTGCGATGTCGGGAGTCTGGCCAGCTGCGGAAGACGGATTCGAAGCCGCCTGCTGACCGGTGGTGGCCGTCTCGTCCGCTGCTGCGCCGCCGGTCTGGTCGCTGGACGCCTGACTATCGCCGCCCACCCAGGTCGTCGGATCCACCCAATCGGGGATGGAGGAACAGGCGTTCAGCGCCGTAGCAAAAAGGATCGGCGCCACAAGACGCGCCACAAATTTCGCCCGGGTGCGGAAAGTCGAAGCCATATATGCTCTCTCCGGAAGAAGGTGCCAGACGGTCGCGCTCCGCGACAGCGCGTTCAGTATCGAATCGTATACCCGTACGGATCGATCCTTCCAAGTGAAACCGCGGCGACCGGCAGGCTCGGTGTCACAGGATTCTCACGGGCTGCCATGATTCCGCCGCGCCTTGCGGCCGGGAACAGCTGCAGAGTATCAAGCGGCGATTTCGGAAAGGCAAAATATGAGCAACCGCGCAGATGCCGGTCGGCCAAACAAGAACAGGCAAAACGAGGCGGACTCGAGGCCGAAGGCGGCATCGGCGGCCACCGAACAGGCAGCGCCACAAGACCAGTACCGGATCACCGATCCCGGCGAGTTTGCACGCAACATGGTGCAGGTGGGTATCCAATCGCAGCGGTTGCTGACCGATTTTCTGCGAAACCAGACTGAGAAATTCGGCAGCGAACCCTTTGATCCGCTGAACCTAACCGGCGCGTTCATGGATTTGCTGCGGGGCATGGTCGCCGATCCCGCCGCGATCATGGAAGCGCAGTTCGCCCTCTGGCGCGACTATATGAGTCTGTGGGAGCGCACTGCGCGACGCTTTATGGGCGGCGACGCCGAGCCTCTCATTGCACCGCAGCCCGGCGACAGACGGTTCAGAGACAAGGAGTGGCAGGAAAATCAGGTTTTCGACTTCATCAAGCAATCCTACCTGCTGACGGCAAACTGGCTGCAGAACACCGTGGCGCGCGTGGAAGGCCTCGACGCGCATTCGCGGCGGCGCATCGAATTCTACACCAAACAATTCGCGGATGCGCTGGCACCGACGAACTTCGTGCTCACCAATCCGGAGGTGCTGCGGACCACATTGCAGTCCAATGGCGAGAACCTGGTGCGGGGACTTAACAACCTGCTCGAAGATCTTGACCGCGGTCAGGGGCAGTTATCGATCCGCCAGTCGACAGACATCTTCAAGCTCGGCGAGAATATCGTCACGACGCCCGGCAAGGTGATCTTCCGCAATGCCCTGATCGAGCTGATCCAGTACGAACCCACGACGAAAGAGGTGCATGAGCGGCCGCTGCTGATCTTCCCGCCCTGGATCAACAAATATTACATCCTGGACCTCAGGCCGGAAAATTCATTCATCCGCTGGGCGGTCTCGGAGGGCTACACCGTTTTCGTGACATCCTGGGTCAATCCCGATGCGCGTCTGGCGAAGAAAACCTTCGAAGACTACATGAAGGAAGGGATTTTTGCGGCGCTCGACGCCGTTGCACAGGCGACCGGCGTCAAAGCCCCGAACGTCATCGGATATTGCATCGGAGGAACCCTGCTCTTCGCCACGCTCGCCTACATGGCGGCAAAAGGCGACGACAGGGTTCATTCGGCGACCTTCTTCGCCGCCCAGGCCGATTTCAGCGAAGCCGGCGATCTCCAGATCTTCATCGATGACGTTCAGCTCGAAGCGCTGGAGGAGCAGATGGAGGCCGCCGGCGGCGTGCTCGAAGGCAGCCGGATGGCGACCACTTTCAACATGCTGCGCGCCAACGATCTCATCTGGTCGTTCGTGGTCAACAACTACCTGCTGGGGCGCGACCCGATGCCGTTCGACCTGCTCTACTGGAATTCCGACACGACCCGCATGCCCGAAGCGACGCACCTCTTCTATTTGCGGAGGTTCTACAAGGAAAATGCGCTGGCGAAAGGAGAAATGGTGCTGGGCGGAGTGAAACTGGATCTCTCGAAAGTAAAGGTGCCGATGTATTTCCAGTCCGCGAAGGAGGATCACATCGCGCCCTATCGCTCCGTCTACAAGACGACTCGGCTGGTGCGCGGTCCGATGCGTTTCATCCTCGCGGGCTCGGGCCATATCGCCGGCGTGATCAACCCTCCGGCCGCGAAGAAGTATCAGTACTGGACGAACGAGAAGCTGCCGCCGAAGGTGGAGGACTGGGTCGCGGGCGCGCGGGAACATCCCGGTTCCTGGTGGCCGGACTGGGAAGCCTGGCTGGCGCCGCTATCCGGCAAGATGATCCCGGCCCGCAAACCGGGCGACGGCAAGCTGAAGGTCCTTGGTGACGCGCCGGGCACTTATGTGAAGATGAAGGCGGAGTGATACGGCCGGGATTGGCGTCCGTGCGTGCTTCGACGGGCTCAGCATGATGCTTCGACAAGCTCAGCATGAGGGGATTCTTACTGCCATCGGCACTGATGCAGATATTCGTTTACATGCTGCGGTGCAGTGACGGGTCGTACTACGTCGGCTTGACGCGCGCTGGTCTCGACAAGCGCGTTGGCGAACATGCGTCCGGGGCGTTTACTGGATACACATACTGGCGCAGGCCGGTTGAGCTTGTATGGTCGCAGGAGTTCCAGCGGCTGACCGACGCGATTAGGTGGGAGCGACAATTGAAGGGTTGGCGGAGGGAAAAGAAAGAGGCGGTTATTCGCGGCGATTTTGACGTACTGATCGAACTGTCAAAAACAGCCAATCGATCTTGATGGCAATAAGAATACCCTCATGTTGAGCCTGTCGAAGCACGTAAAATGGCGGTCCGGGTTGATTGATCGGACTTGCACCGGCAGTTGTGGAAGCAAGATTCCCCTCATGCTGAGCCTGTCGAAGCAGGCACGACGGCGATCCAATTCTCCTTCATCGCGCGCGCAACCGCGAGGCTCGCGGCATCCCCGCGAGCCTCGAGGCCCGCGATCACGCCCGCAATGTCTGCGGGAGATTTGCCCTGTGTGAGCTTGAACTTTCCTTCGAGCGTCTCCAGCGTAACCGCGAATCCGCGAATGCCGTTCAGAAGCATGGCGAGGCGGCCTTCGGAGAGCTTGTCGAGCGTCCATGGAGTTTTGGGACGCAGCTTCTCCTCGTGCAACGCCGAAAGATCGGCCAGCAATTCGCGCAATTCGGCGGAATCGAGAAGCCGCGCGCGGCCGGTTCCCTCGACCGCGATGTAATTCCATGTGGGCACGGAGCTTCTTGTTTCGTACCAGTCGGGCGAGACATAGGCGTCGGTGCACAGGAATGACAGGCGGACCTCGATGTCATTCAATTCGGCGAGCGGATTTTGCCGCGCCAGATGAAACCGCAAACCCCCGCGCGGCGCCGGCGCGGCATCGACGACCATCGGCGCGTAGGCAAACTGCAATTGCCCTGCCACGACGGCGGCAATCGTGGCAAATCCGCGCTCCCGCATCACCTCATGCAATACGGAAACGTCGTCGATTGCGTAGGCGCGGGGCCGATACATCAGCGCAATCCCTGGCTCTCCGGCAGACCCAGCATGATGTTCAGATTCTGCACCGCCGCGCCGCTTGCGCCTTTGCCCAAATTGTCGAGCACGGCTATGAGCCGTGCCTGGCCGGTCTTCTCATTGCCGAACACGAACAGATTCATGCGGTCGGAGTTTTTCAGCATTTCGGCGTCCAGCGTCGAACGCACATCGTCGCGCGGCGCGACGTCAATCAGCGCCTCCTGGGCATAGGCTTCTGCAAGCACGTCATGGATCGCGGCGGGCGTTGGCTGTCCGGGGAGAGCCCAGAGCTGGAGCGGCACCTCCACGATCATGCCGCGATAGAACCGTCCGACATTCGGCGCGAACAATGGCGGGTGGACGAGATGGGCATATTTCTGCATTTCCGGCACATGCTTGTGCGAAACGTCGAGCGCATAGGTACGAACGACGGCATGCGTGAAATGTGGAGATGACGTGTTCTCGAATTCTTCGATCATCGCCCTGCCCCCGCCGGAATAGCCGGAGACGGCATTCACCGTCAGTGGGAAATCGGGCGGAATAATCTTCGCGCGCGTCAGCGGGCGAATGAGCGCAAGGAATCCGGTGGGATAACAGCCGGGATTGCTGACCAGCGATGCGCCGTGGAGAACGCGGCGCTGGCCCGGATCCAGTTCGGGGAATCCGTAGGCCCAACCGGCCGCGGTGCGATGGGCGGCCGAGGCATCCAGCACCCGCACCGCGGGATTATCGATGTGGGCCACGGCCTCGCGTGCCGCTTCGTCCGGCAGACACAGCACCACCACGTCAGCTTCGTTCAGAAGTTGCGTCCGGGCCAGCAAGTTCTTGCGTTCGTTTTCCGAAATGCGCAGGAGCTCGATGTCCTCTCGGGTGCCGAGGCGGGCATGAATTTCCAGTCCGGTCGTGCCCGCTGCTCCGTCGATATAGATGCATGGTTTCAAGGCCTTGTGCCGCCTGTGTTGCTTGACTTGTTCAAGATCAGCCTCTTAGCTGATTCCGGCGGCCGATTCTCGGGAAATCGGCTCCGGGGCTGAAAGCACCTGATCCCGGCCCCCCTGCTCCCGCAATGTGAAGCAGGCCAAGCGCCTGCGGGAGGGACATGATGGACCAGCCGGATATCAACAAACTCTGGCAGAATTTCACCGATACGATCGCCAAACACTATGTCGATTTCGAGGGCCGCGTCGGCCGCGCGCAGTTCTGGTGGTACATCGCCGTCTATACTGCCGTCGCGATCCTGATCAGCATCATCGGCAGCATTACCTTTACAGGCGGAGGGCTTCGCACCCTCTACTGGCTGGCCCTTCTTCTGCCGACGCTCGGCATCACGGCGCGGCGGCTGCACGATATGGGCCGTACGGCGAGCTGGGTTCTTCTGCTGGCCATTCCATGGGCCCTTACCATCGTGATGGGGCTGGTAACGTTCCTGAGCTTCTTCACCTTCGGCATGCTCGGCTTCTTGTTCGTGTTCTGGCCGATCATCGGGCTCATATCGCTGGCGGCTGTCGTCCTGCTGATTTACTTCTGCGCCCAGCCGGGGACGCCGGGCCCTAACGAATATGGTCCCGTGCCGCCCATTTGGACGCCACATGGCACCCCCGCCGCGCCCGCTTCGCCTCCGCCGCCCCCAGCCGGCTAGACCGTGTTGCAACTGGAACCGCGCGGCTAAAGAATCAGCGCTTCGAGAACTGGAAGCTGCGGCGCGCTTTCGGGTGGCCGTATTTCTTGCGTTCGACCACACGCGAGTCGCGGGTGAGGAAACCGCCCTGCTTCAGCACCGGGCGCAGGCTGGTCTCGTAAAGTGCGAGTGCCTTGGAAATCCCGTGCCGGACGGCGCCTGCCTGCCCCGACAATCCCCCGCCATTGACCGTACACACAACGTCGAATTGCCCGTCGCGGCTGGCGGCGATCAGCGGCTGGCGCAGGATCATCCGCAGCACCGGCCGGGCGAAATAAATATTCTCTTCCTTGCCATTGACCTCAATGCGGCCGCGGCCGGGCTTGATCCACACACGCGCGACCGCATTCTTCCGTTTTCCGGTAGCATAGGCGCGGCCCTTGGAGTCGCGATTGTTCTTGGCCTGCTCGCGCGTTTCGGCGGCTTCGGTGGGTTTCGCCTTGATGAGCGTCGATTTCAGATCGCCAAAGCTCTTTACATCTTCCGCCATGGTCAGACCGCCTTGCGATAATTGGTGTTCTTGGGGTTGAGCGCCGCGATGTCGAGCGCCTCGGGCTGCTGTGCCTCATGGGGATGATCGGGCCCCGGATAGACCCTCAAATGGGCAAGCTGATGCCGGCCCAGCGGTCCGCGCGGCAGCATGCGCTCAACGGCCTTTTCGACCACGCGCTCGGGAAATCGTCCATTGAGTATATCGCCGGCCCGGCGCTCCTTGATGCCCCCGATATAGCCCGTGTGCCGGTAATAAACCTTGTCCTTCAGCTTGTTGCCGGTCAGCAGGACTTTGGACGCGTTGACGACAATGACATGATCGCCGCAATCCATGTGAGGGGTATAGCTCGGCAGATGTTTGCCACGCAGGCGCATGGCGATCAGAGAAGCAAGGCGGCCGACGACCAGTCCGGCCGCGTCGATTACGACCCACTTCTTCTCGATCTCGGACGCCTTGGCCGAGTAGGTTTTCATGCGGACGCTCCAGAGGAATGGCCGGAAGCCGCGGCGTCTATCAGCAATCCCCGCAGCCGGTCAAGCGATTCAGCCTAATTTTGCTGAATTCTTGCGATGCGGTATCATGATACCGCATGCATGGATGACTTTTCCGACCTCTTCTCTACATTCGCTTTCATGAGCGAGTCCCCTTCCGTGCCGCTGCTGCTTGCCAGCCATGATGGCGGTGTCCTGCGGCTTGTCATGAACCGTCCCGGGGCCCGCAACGCGCTCAGCGAGGCGCTGATGTCGGCGCTTCAGGACCGCCTCGATTCGGCAGCACGGGACCAGGCCGTTCGTGTGATCGTGCTGGCAGCCGAAGGTGTCGCTTTCTGCGCCGGCCACGATCTCAAGGAAATGACTACGCATCGCAGGAACGCCGATGCGGGACGCGCGGGCTTTGCGAAGCTGTTTGCACAGTGCTCGCAGCTGATGCAGACCATCGTGCGGCATCCCGCGCCGGTCATCGCCGAAGTACAGGGCATGGCCACGGCCGCCGGCTGCCAACTCGTGGCGAGCTGCGACCTCGCGATCGCTTCAAGCCAGGCGCACTTTGCGACGCCGGGCGTGAATATCGGCCTGTTCTGCTCGACGCCCATGGTGGCGCTGTCGCGCAACGTGGCGCGCAAGCAGGCGATGGAAATGCTGCTGACGGGCGAGATGATCGACGCGCAGGAAGCGGCGCGCATCGGGCTCGTCAATCGCGTCGTGCCGCCGGACATGCTCACGACCGAAACGATGGATTTCGCGCAGCTGATCGCCGGCAAGCCGCACCAAACCGTGAAGATCGGCAAGGAAGCCTTCTATCGGCAACTCGAGATGCCGCTTGCCGAAGCTTACGACTATGCCAGCGAAGTGATGACGACAAACATGCTCGCGGCGGAAGCCGAAGAAGGCATCGGCGCCTTCATCGACAAGCGCCCGCCCAAATGGCCGGAGTGATGGATGTCCCGGCCGACCAATCATACGTGCTTCGACGGGCTCAGCATGAGGGGAGTCTTGCTGCCATCGGCGCCGACGCAAGTAAGAATCTCCGCATGCTGAGCCCGTCGAAGCACGTACATCGTACGTGCAAGTCTCGGACATAATCGATGCCCCAATATTCCGACGACTGCATCCGCGACATTCTGCGCTCGACGAAAACCATCGCCATGATCGGCGCGAGCGGCAACGAGATGCGGCCGAGCTATTTCGCGATGAAATACCTGCTCGACAAGGGATTCCTTATCCGGCCCGTCAATCCATCGCTTACGGGCAAAGAAATTCTCGGTCAGAAAGTCTACGCATCGCTGCACGATGTCCCGGCACCGATCGACATGGTCGACATCTTCCGAACCTCCGAGGCGGCACCCGGCATCGTGCGCGAAGCGCTTGCGGAAAAGGACCGGTTGGGACTCAAAACGATCTGGATGCAACTTGGCGTCATCAACGAAGAGGCGGCGGCGCTCGCGCGCGGGGCGGGATTGAATGTCGTCATGGACCGCTGCCCCAAGATCGAATACGCTCGCCTCTCCGGCGAGATCAGCTGGATGGGCGTCAACCGCAAGCTGATCGACAACCGGAAGCCGCTTTTGTTCTCGAAAGGCGGCGCGCTCAAACGGAGCTGACATGCTGCGCATCTGGGGCCGGAAAAATTCTCTCAACGTGCAGAAGGCGATGTGGGCGGTTGGCGAGCTCGGGCTGCCGCATGAACGCATCGATGCGGGCGGCCCGTTCGGCGGTCTCGATACCGAAAAATTCCGGGCGTTGAATCCCAACCGTCGCGTTCCCGTGATCGACGATGGCGGCACCGTCGTCTGGGAAAGTCACGCCATCGTTCGCTATCTCGCGGCCAGGTACGGTGCAGGAACGCTTGCGCCCGAGAATCCCGGCGAGCGCGCCAGGAGCGACATGTGGACGGACTGGACACTTGCGGATCTGCAGCCGGCCTTCGTCGGCGGCGTGTTCTTTCCCTTCTGGCGCACGCCGGAAAACAAGCGGGACTGGCCGTCGATCCGCCGCGGGGTTGCCCGCACCGCGGCGCTTTTTCAGTTGCTGGACCGGCATCTCGAAGGACGGGCTTTTATCGCCGGCGACGAGCTGACCTTCGGCGATATCCCGGCCGGCGCGCAGCTCTATCGCTATTTCAGTCTCGAGATTGAACGCCCTTCCCTTCCGAACGTCGAAGCCTGGTACGAAAGGCTCAAGTCGCGCGAAGCCTATCGCACGCATGTCATGGTGTCGTTCGACGATCTGAAAGGCCGCCTGTAGCAATTCACGGGAGCAGCGCATGAGCGAATACGGCTTCAACACGCTGAGCGTCCATGCGGGCGCGCAGCCGGATCCGGCGACCGGCGCGCGCGCCACGCCGATCTATCAGACGACGTCTTATGTGTTCGAGAACGCCGATCACGCAGCGGCGCTTTTCAATCTTCAGGTTTTCGGCAACATCTATTCACGGATCATGAATCCGACGAATGCCGTGCTCGAGGAACGCATCGCGGCGCTCGAAGGCGGCCGCGCGGGGCTTGCGGTTGCATCGGGCCATGCGGCGCAGTTCATCGTACTGCACACGCTGATGCAGCCCGGCGACGAGATCGTGTCTGCGCGCCAGCTCTATGGCGGCTCGATCAACCAGTTCAGCCACGGTTTCGCGAAATTCGACTGGCATGTGAAATGGGCGGATACGCGCGATGCGGAATCGTTCCGTGCCGCATTGTCGCCGAAGACGAAAGCGATCTTCATCGAGAGCATCGCCAATCCCGGCGGCATCGTCACCGATATCGAGGGCGTCGCCGCCGTCGCCAAACAGGCCGGCGTGCCGCTGATCGTCGATAATACCCTCGCGTCGCCCTATCTCGTTCGCCCGCTTGAATGGGGCGCCGATATCGTCGTCCATTCGGCAACCAAATTTCTTGGTGGCCACGGTAATTCCATCGCCGGGCTGATCGTGGATGGCGGAAAGTTCGACTGGGGGAAGGACGGAAAATATCCAAGTCTGTCGGAACCCTGCCCGTCCTATCACGGCATGCGTTTGTGGGAGACGTTCGGCGACATGGCATTTGCCATCGCCTGCCGCGTGCTGGGCTTGCGCGATCTCGGGCCCGCGCTCTCGCCCATGAACGCGTTTCTCGTGCTCACTGGAAT
>DATJUM010000205.1:0-7334 GCA_035502355.1 Rhizomicrobium sp.
TAATAACGCGCATTTACTACCCAGCACCGGGCAGCAACACCGAGGCATCGATCCTGCCTCCGCCGGATGGGTCGATGATGTCCACCTACGTGTACCCGCCCCTCCTCCAGCAGCAGTGAGCTAGCGTCGGCTCCGACTGGAGGCCCTCGGCCCCGACTGACCGGGGCGGGCGCAAGGCGACTGGTAGGACGTGTGGCGCCCCCTGACGGAAATCGATCTGCCCTCGCATTATTACTCGCGGTCAAAGCAAGATCGACCATGACGTCATTGCCGATGCGCTCCAGTTCTGTACGCAGCTAATCGGTGGTCAACCAACTCCTACTGAAATTGGCTAATCTCGACTTCGATCCCGTAAAGCTTACACGGTTTTGGTCACGTTCAACACCGTCCGGATGGAGCTCCCGTAGTGGTCAAATCCGGTATGCCTACGTCGCAGCCTAGACGCTTGCTGTAAAATCGCGAGCAATTCCGCGAGCGTCGTCGGATACGCTGCGCCGCTCAGAGTCCGCTCCGGGGCATGGGCCGGCATTGTTACCAGCGGAAGCGAACGTCAGCTTCGGGTCGGGTGCGGTCCTCCGAAAGCCCTCGTGATGTGCTGAATCGAACTTTCGGTTCCGCTGCTACCGGAACCCCTTCCTGCCGCTTTTACACCCCGTCCGCCCGGCGTCGCACCTTCCTTCAGGGAATCTCCCGTCTCGGCGGATTTCCGATCGTGCCATGCGCGCGTCCTGTCTTTCAACAACAGCATAGGAGAGGACGATGATCACGCTTTATGACCACATCCAGGAACTGCGGGCCGAACTACGCGGGTGCTATTTCACGCCCCGCGAACGCACGGCCGTAGAAGCCGAACTGGCGCGGGCTGTCGCGCAGCAAGCTAAACTCGACCGCGCATTTGACAAAGCACTCGAGGCGCTGAACCACCGGTAGACGACCAGGGGCCGCATCAGCGGCCCTCTTTCGTCCAGCAGCCATAGGATTGGCGACAGCCTGGCGCCTTCGCGCGCGCGCAGCTCTGCTCACGGGTTCCAGGGCTGACCCCGCCTTCAGGCGCCCACGCGCCATCTCGACCGTTTTGACAGTAAGCGGAATCACTGGCAGCCTGACAGCCATGCCCATCCCTAACAACGATGTCGTCGACAACGTCATCCACTTCGGTGGCCAGCCCGAATGAACCGCTTCAATTACCGCTGTCCACAATGCGGCGACCCGGACCACATCGATATTATGGCCTTCGTCTCCGTCGCACTCACCAGCACCGGCGCCGTATTCCTCGACAACCCCAAAGACCTTGGTCCCGAGAGCTGGTCAAGCGAATGCGGTGCGGGTTGCTCAGCCTGCGGCTACGAGGGTGTCGCACGGGAGTTCGAACCGCAACCGGCGAAGCTGGTGTCACTCGATGAATTTCGCCGCCGCTGATCAATTGCGCCGCCAGGAAATCGCCCGCCTCAAGGACGCGCTTGTCCCCCGGATCGAAGCGTTGCGCAGCATGACACCCGCCGCGTTCCGCAATGTCGTCGCCGGCATGCTCGACCGCTTCGGCCACCAGATCGTCACCGATCCGAGCGCGCCCTATCTCGTCACGACCAAGAACCAGGAGAAATTTATCACCCAATGCGCCAGGCCGGCCGACCTCGCGCCGACCGGCACGCGCGACCTTGCCGCCCTCCACGACGCGGTTATTGCCGCCAATGCCATCCGCGGATTTTGTATCACCGCGCGCAGCTTCACGCCGGCGGCCGAACAATACGCAGAGAGCGCGCCGATCGATCTCATCGATGGCGACCGCCTGGTGAAGGCTCTCAATCAAAGCCTCAGTCGTGTTCTGCTGCCGCAGACCTACAACGCGATGTGCCAGCAATGCGGCGACATCGTCCAACATCGGCTCGACCGCGAGCAGGACGAGGCCCGCCGGTGCCGCAATGGCCATTCAGTCGCGCCGACGATCGCCCGTACAATGCTTCTTCCGCCAAGACCCACGGCAACGGCGGCCGCCGCGGGCACGATGACGCCCGCTCCCAAACCCGGTGCTGTCATCAAGCCGCGCAACATGAGCGCGAAGGCGCAGCGCCGGCGGCAAATCTACGCGCGCAACCTGCAGGCGCGGGCGCGCGCCATCAAACAGCAGGGCGACGGCTGAGTCGGAGACTTCTCCGCCTGATTCGCGAGTCGCTCACCCTGAACGCCGAAAACTCGACTCGGGCGGTCAACTTTCCGCATCCGAAACGATACAGAGAATCCAATAGATTCTGCACTATAACGGCGGCGTAGTGGTATCGACTCATCGACAACCACAATCGCTAGCCATACTGTCCCGCTAGCCATCTACTCGCGCACGGAGGAAATCATGCCGACAACTGAGAAAGCTGCCAGCGACGTATACCGTGCCTATCGGCGCCGCAAGATCGCGAACGGTCGCCTTCAGTTCATCGCCGATCTCCCGCGCGAAACACTCGCTTTAATTGACGAGATCAAGGAACGCCAGGGTCTGCGTAACCGCGGCCAGGTGTTGGAGCAACTCATCGAAAAAGGGAGGACAGCCGTCCACCAGCAATGACCTAGAAGCAGAAAAGGCCGCCTTGCCGGGCGACCTTTTTCAAAACTCGTAACGGGCCTTTCGGGCGACCGTTGGGAACAACTAGCAGCCCCAACCTAGCCAAAAGACACCGTTCCTGTCAAATGGAAATTGCCGTTTCCGTTAACGGGGCCGGCTTGCCCGTTGCGATCCAACCCTGAAGGAGGATCACAATGGCACAAGAAAACAGCGCCGCAGAGGCGCCACAGCGGAGTATTGCCCCGGCTCCGATACGGGCCTTTGGCGCCCGGCGCATCAATCTCGAGATGCGTGCGCGTCTCGACGAGGCCGACAAATTCACCGGACTACCGCGCGGAACCGCCAAGCCATACACGTTCCTTGCCGCTTTCGAACAGGCCGAACCCTATCTCGGTCTGCCGGCGCAGGCCGCAAAGCTCGTCGCCTGGCTCGTCCGACAGACCATGCCCCAGGACTGGGAAGAAGGCAGCCGGCCAATTGCCGCGCCCCGCGCCGAGCTGCAGGCGGAATTTCTCGGCGGAATGTCGCTGCGCGCCGTGCAAATGCTCAATCGCCGTCTCTGGGAGGCCGGCATACTCGTCATCCGCGACGATCCCCAAGGCCGCCGGTACAAATTCCGCGACAAAACGACCGGACGCCTCACCAAGGCTTTCGGCTTCGATCTTTCGCCGCTGGCGCTGCGCCACGAAGAGTTCAAAAAAATCGCGGTCGACGCCCAGATCGAGCGCAACCGCATGAGCCAGCTGCGGCGCCGGGCCAGCCTCGCCCGCCGCGGCATCAACCAGGCCGTCGAGGAGCTCGGTGTCCAGGGCTGCGACAGCGAGCCTCTGCGCCAGCTTCACCGCGAGACAGGTGAGCTTGTGATCGCCGCGCGGCAGTGCCGGCGCTCGAACGAGCTCGAGGTGGCCGTGAAAGCCCTCGAGCGGCGCCGATCCGAAGCGGAACAGATGCTTCGGGATCTCATCAAACCTGTGGAGACAGCGTCCATGGGCGAAGGAAACAACGCCCACAGTACAACTACAACCCTAACATCCAATCATATAAATGATACAGTAATTGCCAGCGAGAGAAGTAGTCGGTCTGGGGTTCAACGGCCGGAGCCAAAGACCCCCTCCCCTTCCAAGCTGACCCATCTGTTTCCAGAAACGCTGCACATCACCCCAGCGATCCTGGTCGAGTTGGCCCCGCGGCTGGCGCCCTATATGCCGGCTCGCACCAGCGACAAAGACTGGCCGGCGATCGTCGAGGCCGCGCTGTTTTTGTCCGGCGAAATGGGCGTCAACCGCACCCTCTGGGCGCGCGCGTGCGACGTCATGGGCCGGGAATATGCCGCCGTCGCCCTGGCGCTCGTTTCCACCCGCCCGGCGGAACATTTCACCAGCGGGCCCGGCGGATATTTCGCCGGCATGCTGCGGAAATTCGAGAAGAACCCGCAGGATCTCTGCCTCAGCCGCACGCTCTGGGCGCGCAAAAACGAAGTCTGGGGCGAAGAAGGCCACAAGCAGCGTCGCAGAATCGAACAGCAGCGCCGGATCGAGATGCGGACCACAAAATCCACGCATCCCGATCTGCAACCGGCCAACGAAATCCGCGCGCCCCTGCCGGCGAGAAGTTCGGCCGCCAGTTTTGTCCCGGTCGGCAGCGCGCTGCCCCAACCGGCGACCGCTTGGCCAGTGCCGCCGGCGCCGCCGCGCGCCAGCCTGATCTCGCCGCCCGCCGATCGCGTGACGGCCTCACCGAAAAACTGGAAGCCGTCCGAAGAATTGCGCGAAATCGAGCAGCGGATCAACGCCATGCTCGCCAATCCAAAAAAGGACTCGAAGGCCGAACCGGGCTGCGAAACGCCGCGCAACGACAGAAAATCCTGAGCTCCGGCTGGCCTTGCAAAATCACGTCAAAGTTGCGACACCGGGAGGAGAACCTGAGGCGGCCAAATGGGAGAAAACAGCGCATACGGTGAAGCGCGCCGCATGCTCGACGCCTTTGCAAGCGTCGGGGCAACCCACTTCATCGTGACCTGGACCAACAGCGCTGGCGCTCCGCGGCGTGCCCGCTCGCTGCGTACAATGCTGCAACTTATCGGCGGGCCCTTGCCGTCGGCCAAAAATGACGACTGGCTCGATGCGATCCACATCAGCGGCATCAGCCATGCCGATCTCAGCCGCACGATAGCGGCTTTGCTTGATACGTCCGTCGCCGACCGGCTCAATCTCACCGTGCGTCCGTACGGCGACGATGTCAGATTCATTCAGCTCGACGATCTCGCCGCCGACAGGCTGCTGCGTCTATCCCCGGCCATGTTTCTCATTCATGAAACGTCGCCCGGCAGCTTTCAGGCCTGGCTCGCGATGTCCGGCGCCCACGACAGGGAATTTGCCCGCCGTGTGAAGATCGGCACGCAAGCGGATCTCAATGCGAGCGGCGCGACCCGTATCGCCGGCAGCTTCAATTTCAAGGACGAGTACGCGCCGGATTTTCCGTGCGTGCACATCTGCGAAATAAATTCCGGCCGCAGAACCACTCCCGAGGAGCTCGATCAGCTCGGCGTCGTCGCGCCGCCCGAAGAATTTGCGCCGGTGTCCCCTCCCCGCATCTTCTCACCGAGTTTCGCCACCGAAAAATGGCCGAGCTACAGCAAGGCTCTTGATGGCGCACCCCGCAACCGCGCCGGTAACGGTCCCGACAGAAGCCGCGCCGATTACTGGTTTTGTTTTCTCGCGGCTGCGTGGGGTCGCGGCATCGAGCAAACCGCCGCGCGATTGCTCGAGGTAAGCGCCAAGGCGCAGCTGATGGAAAAGGAAAGCAAAGGCTACGCCTTGATGACCGCGCGCAATGCCGCCGCCGCCGTAAGCCGTAGACCGCAATCCTCACCGCGGCGCGGGTCGGAGTACAAGCGGCGGTGAATTTTTCAGTCCCGCGCATCTTAGGATCGAAGCGGCAGCGATGTTGATGCCAACCAACGCCAATGACATGCGATCAACATGTATGCGTAGCTGCATTGCACTCGGCATCTTCGTGTTTAAACCAACGCATAGGCGCGTGACGACGCCCGCCCTGTCGCTTCCCGCACGATCCCGGCGGCTGTCAATTGACGAAGCAAGACCAAGGCCGCCTGCGGAGTGACGTCGACCGCTCTGGCGAGCGAAGCCGTTGTCACGATATGGGCGCGCAGCACCGCATCGACCGCTTTCGGCAGCCTGGAGCGGGCGGTCGCGCCCATCGTCTTTCCCTTATCCTCGGCTTCCTGGAGCCGCTTCAGCTCGCGCATTCCAGTTGCGGCGGCGGCGGCGATGCAATCGAGAAATTCCACCATCCATAGCACACCAACCTTGCGGCCGAGACGAATATGACGCTCCTCGGGCGCCGACCAGAACGGCAAGGCGATCGGCGCGCTGCGATTTTTCTCATGCCAAAGGCATGCCCCGAGAAAAACCCCGTCAGGGTCTCGTTCCTTGACCCCCGCCTGACACTCCCAATTCTTCGCGGCGCGGCCCGCGCGGAGCAAATCCGGGCCCTGGTCCCGCAGGTAAAACCTGCTCAGCCAGTCCGCGATCGCATCGTTGGATACGCGGTGTTTTAATAATGATTCCAAGGTCTCGCCGATCGCATCGGCATCGGCCAAGGGCCGCCAGGTCCGCAATTCCCCTAAACGCCGCCACAGCCGCGCCAGACGCAATGCCTGACCTATCGCAAACTGCAACTGCAGGGCCTCTACTGCAGACGAGGCCAATACCAATTCCCCTTCCTGCGCGACCGTCGACGGCAGCATCTTGGCCTGGCGAATTCGTCCCAGAGCGGCGCCGGTGAAAGTACCCCAGGTAAGCCGATGATCGCTCAGCGCCAGATCCCAGGGATGGATTCGGATATGGGCGTAACGCAGCCAGCCGGAGGCTTCGAGATACGACATCCGCGCGCGCAGACCTTCGGTCACCACCTCCGATGCCGCTTCGGTTTTCGCTTGCAGCCGCGCCACAGCGTCCTGCGCGCGGGCGAGAGGGATCAGCAGCGGATGATCGAAATCCGGCTCGGCCAGCGGTCTCTGCGACCGGCGACGGGACACCGGGTCGAGGTCGTTCTGATCCTCGGTCTTCCAGACCGGTCGAAACCAGTTTATCTCGTCTTCCTCGGGGTCTCCCGGCATTTGATCGCTAAAAGTCTAAGGTGTTGCGTTTCTTTGTGCCACGATGCCGGTTTGAAACCAAATGGGGACGTTTGTTTAATCCGCTTGTACGCCTATTTTTCAACTTCGCGATACTGATAGGTTCAGCGCATATCCGGCTTTCGCTGACCTCGCCGCGCTATTTCGGCTTTTGGGCCGCAACGTAGTCGCCGTAAAGCCGATCGATTTGCCTTAAGAGAAAATCGGCAAATCCCGGAGCTCGCCGGTGATCGATCGTGATCACGCCGCTGCGTGCATTGTGCTTGAGGGTGACAAGCGTACCGCCGCTCGACGGTCCCCAGCGCTGAACATCCTGGCGCGCCCCCTGCCCTGTCTGTTTTGCACCAGGCTGATATGCCGAATCCGCGCCGGCAGTGAACCAATCGATAAGCTGATTGAACCGCTCATCGCTCGCCGCCGCCCGGAACGATGCGCTTTGAAGTAGATTATCGAGCCCGTTCGGCGCCGAATTTGCCGCGACATGGCATGCGAGTTCGATCCAACGATCACGGCCGGTGTTGGGCGCGGGGCCGATCGCGTCAATCACCGTGGATGGAATGCGCATCGTGATCGAGAGCATGCGGGAAACCGTCGTCTTATCGACGCCCAGGGCGGCCATCA
>DATJUM010000206.1:0-4017 GCA_035502355.1 Rhizomicrobium sp.
CGCTTCGCGTCCGTGGCCATGGACGAAAGACATCTGATCGGCGCCATACGCGACGCGGCGCTCAATCCGGTGCGCGCGCGGTGTGACGCGTGCGGAAACGGGAAATGGTCAAGCGTCCACTCCCATCCGGCCCGCAAGGACCACGGGCTGGTGACCATCGCCCCCGTGCTCAGATGCATCGCGGACCTTGCCGCCTTTATCGCCGAGCAGGCCGGTCGGCACCGCAGACTTCATTGAAGGTCTCGAGCGCATTCGCAAGCGGCGCATTGCGCGGAGGGCACCCGGCCGCAAGCCGGCGGAAAAGATCGCGGCGCAGGAGCAGCTGCTATAAATTCAAGGTGAGCACTGGTCCTGTCACCGAATTCGTCTGCTGATGGCGACCGCGATGGAGCTGCGCTGTCCGCTTGTCAGTTACGATCGAAATATCACCCAATTCGCGAAGCGGCACGGAAGCCGCTTCGGCTTCGCCGTCATTGCGTGAGCCGCACAGGAGTCGAATAACATGGATAGCTGGTCACCAGAGGCCGCGCTGGCAGCGGCGCAGCCCCCCGCTTCTCTTTCGCAACTGGCGCTCACCGCGCTCCCGCCAAGAAACATCGGATCGCGGCCGGCTTTCGCAGTTGAATTCTCGGTCAGCTGCAAGACGTGCAATCATGCGGTATTCCTGATTTCCGGGTTTCCCAAGATTGCCCCCGACCCGTCGCCCTATTACGGGCTTCCTCCCGGCAAAACTTTTTGGCGCCCGCCTCACAATTTGAAATGCCTCAATTGCGGAAGCGTGGCAAAATTGTTCGATGCCCGCACGGACGGATATGACGGCATATGCAACGGCGGCTGCAGCTACGAGAGCGGCACGGACGGCGAAACCTTCGTGCCCGGAAGCTTCAAAGTGACGGTTACTCCGGTCTACAATATTGAACTGTCCGAAATAATTGAATCGGCAGCGGCGTTCGGGGTTCAGACCCCGGATCTGTTCGATTCGTTTGTCATCCACGGCGATCCGGTCGGAGGCGGAAAGCGGTTCGAAACACATTACGAGTGCGCGTGACCGTTTCATGCCTGTCTTGGTCAATGTAGTTACTGTATCGCTATTTTTTTGGGTCTGATAAAGTCGCCGGTCCGCTTCTTCGAAGAAGATCGCCATACGGTCGCCTGCATTCGCCGAAGCGAAGCTTCAGCTTCGCTGAAGGCAGGTTGCCGCGCTGGATGACGTGATGTGTCTCGCCTCCCGCCAACAGCCGGCGCACAGCATGCTTGTTGCTGACACACTCACGGCACCACGCCATAGCCCGCATAGGTATCCCCCACCTTGCCATCCATGGCCCTGGCGGCATCGATGTCGGCTGCTCCGCCGGCCGTGTCGCCCGATTCGAGCTTGGCTATTCCGCGCACATATAGCGAGCCGGCGAGTTTCGGATTTTTCGCGAGTGCCGCGGTGGCGTCGGCGATGGCTGCCGCAAAATTGCCCTGGCGCAAATTGGCGAGCGCGCGCGAATCGAGAATGTTCACGTCGCCGGGCTTGAGCTGCAGCGCGGCGTTGCAGTCGGCCAGCGCCGTATCGAGCTCTTCGCCCGTCGTCGCTCCCATCCAGCAGGCTTCGTTTAGCGCATAGGGATCGTTGGGTCTTTGCTGCACCATCGCGTCCATGGTGGCCATGAGCGCTCCCGGCCCCTCCCGCTTTTCCAACAGCCGTCCGAGATTCACCCAGGCGGGCCGAAAGGCCGGATACCTGGCGACGGCGGATTTCAATATTTCTTCCGCCCTCCCGTATTTCTCCAGCCGCTCATAGGCCGTCGCCTGAAACAGCAATGCCGCAGGAATCTTCTCCTGCTGCCAGTTTTCCGCGAGGGCGCGCGAGATGAATCCGGTACAGGACGAAATGATATCCTCGGGCGAAACCGCCGGATCGTCGGTGCAATGCCCCATATAAGTGTAGTCGGCGTGCGCCGGGCCGGCACCCATCGCGCCCCCCAGCGACAACACGGCAAGCCATTTCATGGTTGGTTTCATCAGCCCCCTCCGGTCGAATTCCCTGATACGCCGACAGCGTCCTGGCACCGAATTCCCATCTTTTCGGGCCTAATGTCACTTTTCGTTGAGCACGAATACCGTGCCGCAGCCGTCGTCACAGTTGCCCTCAGTGCCGATGCCGCCCCCATCCGTCGTCCCATAGAGCCTGCCTTTGACATCGATCAGGTTGGCTGTCGGATAAAAACCGTGGATGCAATTCTGGTAATTCTGCTGATTGCAAAAGGAATAAAGCACTGTCTCGGCGCCAGTGTCCGGGTCGAGCGCGAACGCAGTTCCACACCCGATCTGTCCACAACCTGTGCCTCCGCCCAAATAAGTCGTGCCGTAGAGCGTGCCGCTCCCATAAGACAGGCTGGCAAAGGGTTCCGCGCCGTCCGTGCCGCCGGAGAAGGAATACAGCACCGTCTCCGTGCCGGTGTCCGGATCGATTGCAAACACCGTGCCGTGGCCGCCAGGAGTGCCGCCAGTAACGGTTGTTCCGTACAGTATGCCATTCACATCGATCAGGCCCGCTGCCGGAATAGAGCCGTCTGTGCCGACGAAGGCATGAAGTACCGTCTCGGCGCCGGTGCTCGGGTCGAGCGAAAACACCGTACCGTCATTATCTGCGCCGCCATATTCGGTCGTTCCGTACAGTATGCCGTTGACATCGACCAGATTGGCGGTCGGGCGCGCGCCGTCCGTGCCGCCGGTAAAGTTGTGAAGTACCTTCTCCGCGCCGGTGCGCGGGTTCACGGAGAAGACAATTCCGTACCCATTCGTTCGGCGAGGTCTTTTGCTGTTCCCGCCATATTCGGTCGTTCCGTACAATATTCCATTTACTTCAATCAGACTGGCCACGGGCGCAGCGCCGTCCGCGCACTCGGTTTTCCTGACTCGTCGTCTGCAAAAGGAATAGAGCACCGCTTCGGCCCCGGTGTTCGGGTCGATGGAGAACACTGTACCGCCGTTGAAAGTGCCGCCGAGCTGCGTCGTTCCGTACAGGATACCGCGTACATAGATCAGACCGGCCATCGGAACCTCGCCGTCCGGACAATAACCCTGGCTGCAGAAATAATAGATTACCTTCTCGGCGCCGGTGCGTGGGTTGATCGAGAACACCACGCCGGGTTCGTTAGAACCAAGATTACCGATACCGCCGCCAGCGGCCGTACCGTAGAACGTTCCCTTGACGTCGATCAGCCCCGCCATCGGATCCGCGCCATCCGTGCAATACTGCTGGCTGCAGAAGGAATATAGGACCCGCTCCTTGAATGCGGACGCCTGCGCCGCCGGATCCGGTTGGACGCATGCGGAACCAAGAAGACCCGCCAACAGCGCAATGGATACCGTTTTCATCTTTTCCCCCTGATTGTCACGGCTTGGCTGCGACCACCTGCCTGGGTGCAGAATGGCACGGTTGCCGCAGAATTGAAAGCTGTCCCGCCAACCGTGGAATATGGAATACGGGGAATACGGTGACAGGACCAGCGTTCACTGAAACGGGGAGCGTTCGTCGGTTCATAATGCTCCCTTTGTCGCAAAGCCGCGACTGCGGCACACGCCGGTACAGGCTTCCGCGCGGCCGCATCGCACGAAGAAAGTCCGGACGAACCGTGTGACGAGATCGGATGTCCCGCTTGCCCCGCATTTGCGTCCCCGCACATCCCCACCACGTCACCGCGCGGGGGAACCTGCCCGGGCGAAGCTGAAGCTTCGCTTCGGCGAAGGCAGGCCGCCGCGAGCCGATCTTCTTCGGGGACGGCGACCAGGACATTTATTGGGACATGCTTGGCCCGAGCAGACTCGCAAGGCGAATGTGGAGGTCTGGTCGTATCTGCCTGCGTCAAGGCTTCGGCGGACAAAGTAGTACTCAAGACCCGCCGAAGCTTCAGCGCGGGCGGGCTGCCTCATGACCAATCATGCGCATCTGGTCCTTTATCCGCGCGATGCAAACGGCCTGTCACTGGCCCTCGGCGCGGCGCACAAGCGATGGGCGAAATTCAT
>DATJUM010000207.1:0-7781 GCA_035502355.1 Rhizomicrobium sp.
GTGAGACGGATATTCCACTCGGGACCGCCGAGATCGATGCCGATGGGGTCCGTAGTGGTGCCACCCTGCTGGAAGGTCAGATTTCCCAGCAGCGTCGCCGAGCCGAATCCGGTTGTGGCGTAATCGAAGGTATCGCCGATCACTAAGCTGTTGTCGCGGCCCAGCAGCGAGCCGCTTCCGTCGATTTCGGCCGAAGCTCCGAGCGCAGTGGTGCTGATGATTTCAACGCCGTCCGTGCCGGTGCCTCCGACGCTCGACGGAATGGAGGCGCCATGGATCGTTTCGACGGGGTCTCCGTCGTCATCGCAGAGAACGGCGGCGTTGGATATGCAGGGCGCGAAGCCCGACGCTTCGCCATTCGCGGTGGCGATGTGTGTAGAACGCAGATAGAGCGAACCGCGCAAGTCGAGCCCGCTCTGGAGTTCCGTTTCGCCCCGGCCCTGCAGGAGGAGATCGCGGTTGCGGGCCGTATCGGGAATCGCGAACGCGGCGATGGCTTCGTCCTGCACCGGCACCGCGCCGTTCTCGTTCAATGAATCAGCTGCAAGGCTGAGCGAGAGGCCCGCGCTCGCGCGTGGCGCTCGGACGGCGAAATCGCCATAGGCCTGATAGACCTGCGATTCTGAACTCCGGCGCCAGCCGGAATCGTCAGTAACGGAAGCGCCGAGATAATAAGCTTCGTTGCCAAGCTGGTCGGCCAACTGCGCCACGAGGCGCGCCCGTCCGAACGAGCCGCCGGACAGATCGAACTGCTTGCCCGGCTCCGCGTCGAATCCGGTTTTCATGTTGATCGCGATGGCGCCGCCCAGCGCGTTGAGTCCGAACACAGGATCAGAGCCCGGCACCACATCGATGCGACTGACGGCGAAGGATGGCACCATATCCCAGAGAACCGTATCGCCGAAGCGCTGGTTGATCCGCGTGCCGCCCTGATAGACGGCAAGACCCTCCGCCGTGCCGAGCACCGGTGACGCATCGAAGCCACGAAAATACAGATCCTCCTGGAACGGATTTGATTCCGTGTCCGAAAGGAAGATCGAAGGAATTTCGTCCGCGAGAAGATCCGTTGCGGTCCAGGCATGTGCTCCAAACGCCGTTTCAGGGGGGACCGTCTGCACGTCGGCGGGCACCGTGCCCATGACCAGCACGTTTTCGATATCCGGCGCGTCCGCGACCGCGCCGGGCGGAGCCGCAAGTAGCAGAATGCCTGTAACCGCCGTGCCAGCGATCAGCGCGGCTGTGCGTTTCTTCGGTCCGTTTGCGGCCTCGACCATCGGACGCCCCCCATTTCTCAGCTCCCGCTTTCGCGGATGTTCCGCCGCCGGGCAGGCAATTCTGCCATGATTCGCCGACGCTCGACGTCGCCTATTGCGCTCCAGCGAGCGATTTCCTCCAGCGTGCGCGCGCAGCCCCTGCAAAGCCCGCTCGCGGGATCGATTTCGCAAACATCGATACAGGGTGTTTCAATGGCTTGCATGCGATCTGTTCTGTCGAAGAAAATCCCGCCGCGGACGCTGCAAATTACGACCTTCGCTTGAGGCGCTGAGGGCGCATGTCGAGAAAGCGCCGGTCTTAACTGCCGCTTAATACCGGTATTCTATCTTGACCTTGCAATAACAGGCTGATTCTTATGGCGAAAGCGCAATTCCACAAGAACCAGCGCGTCTATGTGAAGCCGGTCGGCACCTGGGCGCTGATCGAACGCGTCGTGCCGCATTGGGCGAAGGGTATCGACGAGCCGCTGCGCATTTATTACGATGTGGGGCTGGGACGGGAGTTCTCCGCGGACGAGTTGCAGGCTGAGCAGCAGACGGCCGATACCCGCCACCGTGACGCCGAAGAATGGCGTGTCATGCGCGCCCGCAACAAATGGCAGCAGGCCGAGGACTGCGCACGGCATCCCATTCCCGGCACCTATCCCGTCGTGCTCACCGGACAGACGGAGTGGGGCGGCTGGCGCGTGCCAGGCGCCGAGTATGATCTCGATCCCTACCGCATTGAACGCCAGGCCCGGCTGATCGCCTATGCGCCGCGGCTTGAGAACTTCGCGCGCGAGCTGGTCGATTGGGCGCGCAAGTCCGGCGAGGAAATGCCCAACGCGCTGGCGGAGCTCGCTCGGGAGGCGCAGGACATCATCGCCCACGTCGAACAGATCGAGAGCTGAGCGGAGGCTTTGTTCCGTTCCCTCGAGAAATGGCATAAGACGGCCGGGATATCCGTCCGAGGACCGTCATGCGCACCGAAGAGCCGCGCGCCGTTCGCCTGAAAGACTATCGTCCCCCCGATTACCGCGTGCGTGAAATTGCGCTCGATTTTGCTCTTGATCCGGAAGCCACTCGTGTCACCGCACGGATGCAGCTGGAGCGTGCAGGGGACTCAACGGCGCCGCTGGTGCTGGACGGCGAGGGTCTGAAGCTCGTTTCCATCGCGATGAACGGCCGTGCGCTGGACCCCGGCGACTATGAACTGGGGCCGGAAACGTTGACGTTTCCTCATCCACCGACGCGCTTTGGGCTCGAAATCGTGACCGAGATCGCGCCCGCGCGCAACACGGCGCTGGAAGGGCTCTATCTCGCCAAGGGAATCTTCTGCACGCAGTGCGAAGCGGAAGGTTTCCGCCGGATCACCTGGTTTCCGGACCGCCCCGACGTGCTTGGCGTCTACACGACACGCATCGAGGCACCGAAGGAGAGCCTGCCGGTTCTGCTGTCGAACGGCAATCCGATCGAGCGTGGCGATCTGCCGGGCGGGCGTCATTATGCCGTCTGGCACGATCCGTTCCCCAAGCCCTGTTATCTCTTCGCGCTGGTGGCCGGCGATCTCGGCCATATCGAGGACGAATTCATCACCCAATCGGGCCGGCGCGTCGCGTTGCGCATCTATGTGGAGCATGGCAACGAAGCGCGGGCGCTTTACGCGATGGATGCGCTCAAGCGCGCCATGCGCTGGGATGAACAAACCTACGGCCGGGAGTATGACCTCGACATTTTCATGATCGTGGCCGTCTCCGCGTTCAATTTCGGCGCAATGGAGAACAAGGGACTCAACATCTTCAACGACAAGGTGTTGCTTGCGAGCCCCGAGACGGCGACCGACGACGATTACGCGCGCATCGAAAGTGTCGTCGCGCACGAATACTTTCACAACTGGACGGGCAACCGTGTCACCTGCCGCGACTGGTTTCAGCTGTCGCTGAAGGAAGGTCTGACGGTTTTCCGCGACCAGAGCTTTTCGGCGGATATGCGCTCGGCCGCGGTACAGCGGATCGAGGATGTGCGCGCGCTGCGGCTCAGGCAATTTCCCGAGGACGCGGGACCGCTCGCCCATCCGGTGCAGCCGCAATCCTATATCACGATCGACAATTTCTACACCGGCACGGTCTACGAGAAAGGGGCCGAAGTCATCGGCATGCTGAAAACCCTGGTGGGCGAAGAAGGCTACCGCAAGGCAACCGATCTCTACTTCGCGCGTCATGACGGACAGGCCGCGACGGTCGAGGATTGGGTGAAGTGTTTCGAGGATTCCTCCGGCCGCGACCTCAGACAGTTCCGGCTGTGGTATGCCCAATCGGGCACGCCGGTGCTCGAAGCGGCCGGCGAATATGACGCGGAGCGCAAGTCATTTGTTCTGACGCTGAAGCAGCAATTGGGACCCACGCCAGGACAGCCGCAGAAAAAACCGATGCATATCCCTGTGCGCCTCGGAATGCTCGGTGCCGACGGCCATGCGCTGCCGCTGACGCTCGAAGGCGAGAATGCGACCGGACCCGAGGAGCGTGTGCTCGAGCTGACGGACGCGGAACAGCGATTTGTGTTTGTCGATGTGCCTGAGTCGCCGCTGGTCTCGATCGGCAGGCGCTTTTCGGCGCCTGCAATCCTCAGGACCCGGCTGGGCAGAACCGAATATGCGGCGCTGATGGCGCGCGACACAGACGGCTTCAACCGGTGGGAAGCCGGCCAGACGCTGGCGCGCGAAGTGTTGCTCGAAATGGCGCAGGCGGCACTTGCGGGGCGAACGCCCACGCTGGATGAGGTTGTGGTCGAGGCGTTTGGCGAAGTGCTTTCGGGCGCCGATCACGATCGCGCCTTTGCGGCACAGATGCTCATTCCGCCGCTCGAAACCGAGCTTGCACTCGCCATGCAGCCCGCCGATCCGGAAGCGCTTTATGCGGCGCGCACCGGTTTCATTCGCACCGTCGCAGAGGCGCACAAATCTGCGTTTCAGCGATTGTATCAGTCGCTGGCGAGCGAGGGCGCCTATACGCCTGATGCCAGTTCCGCCGGACGACGCGCGCTCCGCAACGTCTGTCTGCGCTATCTCACCTCGGCGGATGATGGCGAAGCGGCGGACCTTGCCGATGCGCATTATCGCGCGGCCACGAACATGAGCGACATGATGGCGGGCCTCGCCCAGCTTTCGCGCATGGATTCACAAAAGCGCGATGCCGCCTTCGCGCATTTCTACGACCGCTTCCGCAACGACGCGCTGGTGCTCGACAAATGGCTTGGCCTGCAGGCGACGTCGCCGCTGCCCGGAACAGTGAACGGCGTGCGCGCGCTGATGGCTCATCCGTTCTTCGACATCAAGAATCCCAATCGCGTGCGCGCGCTCATCGGCGCGTTCTCGGCAAATCATTTGCGATTTCATGCGGCGGACGGCGGAGGTTACAGCCTCGTCGGCGAAGCGCTGCGCACGCTCGACAGCATCAATGCGCAGGTCGCAGCCCGCATGGCGGGCGCGTTCGAGAACTGGCGCCGCTATGCCGCGGACCGCCAGGCGCTTATGCGCGCCGAGCTCGAAGCGATGCTCGCCATGCCCAACCGCTCCTCGAACATGTTCGAGGTGGCGACCAAGATGCTGGGCTGAGATCCGGGCAGAAGACGCGATGTCTGACAAGCCGGTTGCCGAGAGACTGCAGGTAAAGAAGGGCCGGCGGCTTGCGGTCATCGGCGCACCATCTGAGGTCGATCGCGCCATCGGAGCCGCTCGCGCGAAGCCGGGCGAAGCCGACGTGCTGCTCGTCTTTGCGCGCAGCCGCGCCGAGCTGAACAAACAGCTACCGCGGCTTCTCAAGGCGCCCGCAACAGCGATTTTGTGGCTCGCCTATCCGAAGCTGACATCCAAGCTGGCCGGCGATCTGAGTCGCGAAGTTGTGCGCGACACCGCTGCGGCGCAGGGCCTCGACACGGTGAGCCAGATCGCGATCGACGACGACTGGTCGGCGATGCGACTGAAACGCGTCCAAAAGCACAACATCAGGAGCTCTTAAAACAAATTAGACATGGTCATGATGATGCTCAATCGTCGGAATCGTAGGGAGATTCCGGGCGCTACTCCGTCCGGGCTTTGTTTGTTTTTCAGGATTCATTGATCGTTACCCGGCCATCGGCTGCATTAACCGGTATTTAAGCAACTCCGTCCATGATGCGCGGCTAGCAGTCGCCGGGCGCGACAGCAGTCGTGCCCTGTTTGCCTGGCCCGATGCAACAGTGCGGTGAGAGGTTAGAACCATGCCAAATATTTTCGAGCGGTTTATCGAGGATGAGGCCGGCGTAAGCGCGGTCGAGTACGCGCTGGTCGCGGCGCTTATCGCCGTGGTGATAATCAATTCCATTGCAGTCACCGGATCGCGGCTCAGCAGCACGTTCTCCAAGGTGGCAGCGTCGCTGTAATCGCCGCCGATTATCCTGTTTCGTCGCGCCCCAGCGGCGCGAAAACGGAATGGACAATGCCATCACCTGATCAACATTTGTGTTCACGGACCTGTTCCTCGTGAAGATTTCCTTGCCCCAATAACATCTACGACATTGCCACGATGCCATTCATCGCCGCGGCGCTGATTACTGGCTGGGGTATGTCTCCCGTGCAGGCACGCGACGGGATTGGCGCCGGATTGCACAGGGCCCGCCAGGTGGGTGTGGCCAGGACGATGGACGGCACGGGTCGCGTGAACATGGCATAGGCGCAGCGGTGACGAGCAGGGTATCCGCGCCGCCCTGAGCCCAGCGCTCGCTCCTGAGCTCGGCAGCGGACAAACGCACTAAGATGCCTCAGGGGGAGGGATAAACGGGCTGGTTTCGCACCGAAATACTGGCAGATTTACCGCAGCATCAAGCCCGCAACTGTAGCGCCGCGGGGCGTTTTCAGCTAACATCAACCGCCTTGGATCGGCGCCAGCCGCGTTCAGGGAGCAATCGCCTCGCGTGGCGGTCGCACGGGAGGTAAGGATGAAAGCGGTTTCCATCGCGCTGGTTGTAGGGTTGGCCGGTTGCACGTTTGTCCAGCCGGTTTCTGCGGCGGGAAGCCCCAAATTCACCGAGAAGGTCGTCTATTCCTTTGCCGGCGGCGCGGATGGCTACGTGCCCGTTGCCGGCCTGATCGATGTGGACGGCATGCTGTACGGCACAACACTATTGGGCGGCACGGGCTGCGCCGGAGGTTTGGGCTGCGGCACGGTGTTCTCGCTTGACCCGGGAAGCGGCGCCGAATTGGTCGTCTATTCCTTTTGCACCCAGCCGAATTGCAGCGATGGCTCGTTGCCCTATGTCGGTCTGATCGATGTTGAGGGCACGCTTTACGGCACGACCCATCAGGGCGGGAGCGTAGGCTGTCGTGGGGTCGGCTGCGGCACGGTGTTTTCGCTCGACCCGAACACGGGGGCCGAGTCGGTGCTGCATTCCGTCCGCCGTGCCCATGGTTCGGAACCCAATGGCCTGACCGATATCGGGGTGGATCTCTACGGAACGACGGAAGATGGCGGCGCCAGAAACTGCGAGTGCGGGACTGTGCTGTCGATCAACCGGCGTACTGGCGCACTGATCGTACTGCATTCCTTCGGCGGCGGCGCCGACGGCGCCCATCCTGTTGCCGGTCTGATCAATGTCAACGGCATCCTTTACGGGACCACCTCCCAGGGCGGGGGCCCGGATTGCGCCGGTTCCGGCTGCGGTACGGTGTTCTCGATTGACGTGAGCAGGGGCACGGAGAAGGTGCTTTATTCCTTCGCCGGCGGCGCGGATGGCGCGTCGCCCCAGGCCGGCATGATCTATCTGGATGGCGTGCTCTACGGCACGACGCAAGCTGGCGGCGGCGAAGGCTGCACGGCGAGTGAGCCACCCGGTTGCGGCACGGTATTCGCATTTGACCCGAACACCGGCACAGAAAGCGTGCTGCATTCGTTCGGCAAGAGCACGGACGGCCAGATACCGAACGCCGGCCTGATCGCCATGAATGGAATGCTGTACGGCACGACGGTATATGGTGGCGTCAATCGCGGCGGGACGGCATTCTCGCTCGATCCGGGCACCGACGCCGAGAGGGTGGTCTATGCGTTTTGCAGCCAGCAGAATTGCACGGACGGAACGTCCCCCTTCGCCAATTTGATCGATGTGAAGGGTGTGCTCTACGGGATCACAGCCTACGGCGGAACATCCGGCCATGGCGCGGTATTCGCGCTGAAAAGGAAAGACCCGACCACCCATTGATCCGTTTCGCCAAGTCGTCACATCGAGCGGGAAGGATGCAGGAACAGGTGCGGCCACAGCGACAGTACTTTACGCGGTTGCGGCCGCAGCAAGCCGGCGGCCGGACTGACCAACGTCCGCGACGCGCTATATGGCACGACTGAGTATGGCGGCCTCAGTGTCTGTCCGGGAAGATATTGAATCGGGAGAATCGTTTGTGATTCAAGAGAGGTGGCCTGATTCGAGAGGTGGTCACCGGTGTGGACGGCGAAGAACCGCAAGCGATATGACCGCAGCAAGCTGCGCTATCCGAGCGAT
>DATJUM010000208.1:0-14553 GCA_035502355.1 Rhizomicrobium sp.
GCCCTTGCCCTGATTGCCGGGATCGAGCGGCAGCCGGATCGCTATCGGCGTTCCGTTCTTGCGGTCGAAAATCACCCCCGGCATCTTCCTCTCGAAAGCGCGGCGCATCGCTTCTTTCGCGATTTCCATCCGCGTCGGGTGGGACATTCTTCCAAGCTGGCCCGTAGCAAGTGCGAGCGAAGTCGCAACTACCAGCGCACTGGTTGTCAAAAGTGTCGTTCTGAACATGGTGTAACCCCCTTTGGCGAAAGAGGGCACCGGGTGCAATCCTGCAGCCAAATGCAATCGGCTCGCACTTGCCGGCGACCCCTCGATTGGAACAGATGATTGCACATTTCAAAGCCCGACTGAAGCCCGCGATGCTCTCCGATCAGGCTGACGGCGTTCCCACGTCAGAAATGGTGCCGAATAGGCTGATCTGGCTCGATTTCCCCGGAATTCCGTCCTGCGCCCTCGTCGCAGGCAAAATCATCTCCATGCGGGAATAAAGTTGCGGGTCGGCTGGTCTTATATGGCGCATGGACCACCGGCGCCGGAGGTTCGTATTTGTCAGCTTCCCCGGCCGCCGCGCCAGGATTCAAGCGCCTCGCCCAGTGCAGCCTTGAGCGGCCCGAGCCAGGGATCGTAGCGGCGCGATCGACCAAGCCCCTCAGCGGTGATCGGGCGGCGGACCTGCTCCGCGCTCAGTGTCCTGACCGAGCGTTCGTTTTCATGAGATCGCAGGCAGCGTTCATCGAAAGGCAGCCCGAGAGCATCGAGCAGACGGCGGATTTCAATCTCCGGACTCCGGACGAGATCGTCATAAATCACACGATGAATCCGGCCGGGGAGCACGCGGTCGTAATGGTTCATCAGCTCCACATAGTCCGCATAATAGCGCCCGACATCGGAAAGGTCGTGCGCCCAGGGTTGCGGAAAAACAAAGTAGCTGGTGAAACAGGCCATGCAGCAATCGAGCGGGTTCCGGCGCACATCGACGATTCGCGCGTTCGGAAGGATCAGCTGGGCGAGTCCGACATGCAGGAAGTTGCTCGGCAATTTGTCGGTGAAGAACGGCAGTGTCGTTTTCCGGCGCGAACGTACAAGACCCAGATAATGCTCTCCCAGTTCCCGGAAGCGTTCCCGCGGGATCATCGGCACGCGCCCGAGATAGGCGTCGATGGTTTCGCCCTCTCTTGCTTCGGCGATGCGGCCGGCGGTCATGCCCAGGAACGCAAGCTCCTCCATCCCTTCGACGAGGGGATGACTAGAGATTATCTGCTCAACCAGTGTGGTACCGGAACGCGGCAGTCCGAGGACGAAGATCGGTTCGCGCGCCTGTGATCCAGCGCCGGCGCGCGAGCCGAGGAACTGCGGGCTGTATATCGCTTTCGACCGGCGGACGAATGCCGTGGGCCAGTCTGCGTTGAAAGGGTTGTTTGCCTTCTGGAGGGAATTGCTGGCCTGGTAATGCGCGAAGGCTTCGGCGTAGTTCCCGGCTCCTTCCTCGGCTTTCGCGAGCGCGTATAGCAATTGTGTCCGGTTTGTCGGCCGCAGGTCGTTGCGCGCGAGCAATTCGCGCATTCTCTCCACTTCCGCGGCTTCGAACCGGAACCCGCTCACGCCCGCGAGCACGCGCCATGGATCTCCGAACACCGGGAGAATCGCGATCACCCTCCGGAATGCCGCTACTGCCTCGTCGCTGCGCCCAAGCGCCCGCAGTACGCGCCCATAAGACATCCAGTTGCCGGCCCGGTCAGGCGCGAGTTTGAGCAATGCCTCGTACTCGACCGCCTCGCGCGCGAAGTCCTCGTTCGCGTGAAGCGCCGATGCGTGCAACGCGCGATAGGACTCATTGTCCGGATCGCTTTCGACAAGCCGGCCGGTTTCGATCACCGCCGCGCCTGGCCGCTCCAGAGAAAGAAGAAGCGACGCATGCAGGAATCGCGCGGCGGCATGGTCGGGTTCGCGCAGGACGACCTGGGCTGCCATGTCCGCGGCATCGGCGCGCCGTCCCAATCTGAGGGCGCCCCTCACCTCGCGCAACGGGTTCGTCGCCGGAGAATCCAGGAGCGAAAGCTGGTCAGCCAATGCGAACCATGCCTCCCAGAAACGGACGTTGAACGCGACGGCCGCTCCAAAATGCAGAATCGCCCGCTGGCGCTCGCCCATTTCGGCGAGCAAGAGGCCCAACTCGAAATTCGCCGTTACCAAGTCGGGTTGCGAAGCCGCCAGAAACTCGAGCACGTCCCTGGCTTCCTGGTACCTTCGCTGCCGCTTCAGGGCCGCGCCGAGCAGCTGCAGCGCGCCGGGATCCGCAGGGGCGCTGTCGAGAATTTTCCTGGCGCGCGACTCCGCGGCGGCGGGGTCGGTTGCCAGCAGACGGCGGGACTCATCCAGCGTGAGAACAGCGGCGGCAACCTCAGCCATGCGTCACCCGATGTGGCCACCGGGTACCTGCCGCGCCGAACCGATGGGGTCAAGCGGTGCGCGTTGACTGGTGACGATGCCAGATGCTTTACGTTCCTGCCCGCAACCCGGATACCTGTTCCTTGAGCGTTTCCCATAATGTCATCGCCGGCTATTCGCTCATTGAACCGGGCGAAGAATGGGAGGAGATCGTCGCCGCCTTCCGCGCGCTGGGCGGTGTCGCCGACAATATTCGCCTGGGGTTCGGCCAAAACGGCCGGGGGCTGTTTCCCATCGATCCAGGCCAGCCGTTCCACCTGCGTGTCCCGGAAAACCTGATGTGCCCGATCGAGGATATCAGTTTCTATGGCGACCGCATCGGCGTGCGCGAGCGATCAACGATTCGGACTCCCGAATGCGCATTTTTCGAGCGCTATGCGAATGCAGTCTCCTGGGGCGGCGGCGGGCGTCAGGAAATGGCGGCGCTGATCTCCGCGTTCGACGCATTGCCGAATGAAGTCCGTGCCCTCCTTGCCTCGGATTTCGGCATGGCACCGTGGCTCGAAGGCGATGCGACGGCGAGGATGCAGGCGCAGTACCTGCAGAGCCGCGCCGTTAGCATTCGTGGAAGGGATGTCCTCATTCCGCTTTTCGAACTTACCAACCATAACGCCCGCGGGTCGGAATGGAGCGCCGAAGGGGGGCTCGAGGTCACCGGAGAGGCAAGCGGCGAAATATGCGTGACGTACGGACTGCTGCATGATCCGTTCTCGATGTTCCATCGCTATGCAATTGCGAGCCGGGAACCGATCGCGTTCAGCATGCCCATGAAAGTGCAGGTCGGCGCCATCCCCGTCTCGATCGCGCGAACCTTCGAATTGGAGAAGCGTGGGGAGCGTGTGACACCGCAAGTGATCTACACGAACGAAGGACTCGCATTGTCGTTCCTGATGCTCGGCCAATCTATTGTCCCCAGATTGCCCAGGAAAATGTTCGTCGAACTGATGAAACCCCTGAGCGTGGCGAATGTGGACGAAGAGTTCGACGCCGTCGTGCACGCCAACGCGACGAAATTCCTCAAACTGTTGGCTGCTCTCGATCCACACCGCGGCGAGTTGATCATCGTCATGCGGAAAATGGCTCTGTATCAACTCGAAGCCATGACGTTCTGCGTAGGCGCGCGGGAAGTCTAGAGGAATCCCGCGCGATGCAGACACAATGGTCATCGGAGGAGATGCTGGAAGCCCTCCGTGCCCTCGGAGGGACAGCCGAGAACATCCGCGTCGATGAAAGCAAAGGGGCGCTGTTCGCGTGCGATCCGGAACGCCCGGTGGTGTTGCGTGTGCCGGAAAATCTGCTGTTTCCGCTCGAGGGGTTCGAATTCGCCAACGGCTTTCTTCGCCTGAAGGATCCGGAACACGGATTGCGCGACGCGCGCGATTTTCTCGGCCACTACGAAATCGTCGTCGGGCGCCCGCTCTTCGCGCGCGCCGAAGCCACCGTAGCCGCGTTCGATTCCCTGGAGACGGCCGTCAAAGATGTGCTGGCCGGGGATTTCGGCCTGCGCACCTCGTTCGAGGGCGATCCTGCATGGCGGATCGAACGCCAGTTCATCGAGAGGCGGGCCATTCGCAGGGGCGGAGGATGGGTGGTCGCGCCCGTGTTGGAACTGGCCGAGCCGGACGCGAGAGGGCTCGCGATCGATATGGGCAACGGCCTCAGGATCGCGGGTGCTGCACCCGACGGGGTACGCGCAATTTACCCTTTCCAGGATCCGCTGGCGATATTCCAGCGGTTCGGATCTGCTGCCCCGCAACCCGTCGCGTTCAGTTTGCCGATGACCTTCTGGTCCGGCGGCATTGAGATTTCGATCGCGCGGGATCTGCATTTGGGGGACAGGCGCGGCGAAGTCATCGTGCCGCAGCTTAACGTCGTGGCGCGCGACAGGCTTGTGCTGTCGCACCTGATGCTCGGCCATTCGGCCTACCCGCGACTCGCGCGCGGAATATTTCGCGCGCGGATGAGCGAGGCGGGATTGAGCGATGCCGACGCGCAATTCGACCGGATCGTACTGGAGAATACGGCGCGCCTTCTCGGTCTGCTCGACATGCTGGAAGAAAACAAAGACCAGGCGACTGACTCGTTGCGGACAATGGCGCGCCACCAGCTCGAAGCCGCATCGTGGTCGATCGGCACCCGCAAAATTTGAATTCGGCGGGTGTAATTTCAATCAGATTTCGCGGCTGCCGATGCACCAGCTCATGGCTTCGAGCTGAAAGCGGGCCATTTTTCTCAGCATCACAATCGCCTCGCTGTCGTGCGGCGCGAGCGCTTCAAGGAGTTTCACGAAGCTCATTCTGTTGAACTGGAGGATACGATCGAAGGCTTCGTCGGTCTCGATGTCGCTCCAGTCGGCGCTCCGCATCAGGGCACGGAAAATTCCGCGCGGCAGCCTCGGAAAGCCCGCATGCCCGAGCAACAGGAAGGAGAGCGCAACCTGATCTCCGTCGCGCTCCAGCAGCGGTATCGTGAAGGCGCCACGCGTCGCGCGACGTTCGACATCGCGTTTGATAATCAGTTCGAAGTCTCCGACCTTCGTCTTCATCGGAAGGGCGAACGCGCCGGCCTCGGGGCTTGCGAAACCGAACCACCGAAAAAAATCCAGCGCGTCCATGGCGCGGCGGGAGACAAAGATTTCGCCGCCGCTTTCGCCGTCGATTTCGAGAGAATCGGCGCCGCCAAAAGGGACGGCGTCCGCCCGGTGATTGATCAGTTCGGCAACCGGCGCCAGAAACGTCTGGCCGTTCCAGTGGACTGTTGTGCCTTTCAGAAAACGTTTCTGTGCACGCTCCTCCGCATCGCCTTCAAACAAATCACCCATGCCGAACTGCCCGGCAAGAAGATCGCGTGTCTCGGACGGCAGATCTTCAAGCCCGGTGGCGAACGCGGCGGCGGCCGACCGCCCGGTCCCACCCCAGGAAAAATCCTCCTGGTATCGGGCAAAGAATTCCCGCTCAGGCGCACCGATTGCGGCCTCGGGCCTGATTTCGATCCGGCCTTCCGTGAACAGGATGTCGGAGACGGGGAAAAGCAGGTTCGGCGGCACGCGCAGGCGGAATGGCTTCTCGCGATCGACAGGAAAAAGCCCGCGGCCGGAAGGCCCATAGGCGAGCCGGATGTTTTCGGCGACGCCTCCAAGATTGCGGAACGCTTCGAGCATTGCATCCCACATCCAGCCGGAAGATGCCGAAGCGCGGCGCGCGCGGAGCGTCTCTGCATCTTTCCATGGCGGAGGCACCGGAGCGTTGAGGTCTGCGCTGCCGATCGACCAGGAAATCCCTCCGAGTTGGAACCGCGCCATTTTCTTCATTTCGGCAATCGTCGGCCCGTCGTGCGATTCGAGCGCTGCAAGGAGCTGAAGCAGCTTGCTGCGGTTGAAATGCCGAATCCCATCGAAAACCTCGTCGACATTCTCGCCGAAAATTTCCTTCGTCAGCGCGCGAAATATTCCTCTCGGCGCGGCAGGATAGGGGGCATGCCCGAGCATGAGATGCGAGAGCGATATCCTGGACCCCTCGCGCACGATTTCGGGGACCATATAATTGCCGCGTGTCGTCATTCGGACCGTGTCACGATCGATCTGGAGTTCGTTCGATCCCACGGAAAACACCATGCGCAGGCTGAAGGCTGCTAACGACGGGCCGGCATCGCCATAATCGAAAAACAGGCTCCAAGGGTCCCGTGGGCCATAGGGGGCAAGGACTTCATCTGCGACCAATCCTTCGAGCCGGAGACCGTCCTGCACCTCGTAGCCAAGCGCCTCGTCGCCACTGTTGGCAAGTTCGATCACCGGAGCGATCACGGCCCCGTCTTCCCAGCCGACCTGCCGGCTACCCAGAAATCCTCGCCACGCCCTTGCAAGCGCATCGCCCTGAAGTCGTTTCGCCATGGCAAATTCGGTGGCGAGAAGCGTGCGGATTTCTGCGGGAAGGGAGTCAAGCGCGTTCTCGAACGCTGTCCATTCGGCGCGACCATGGGAGCCCCAGGAAAAATTCTTCTGATATTTCTCGAAGAACTCGCGTTCCGGCTGGCTGGCAGACGCACTGTCCTTCAGCCGGACGCGATCGCCCACAAGCTCGATATCTTCAGTGGAAAACAGCAGATTTTCGGGAAGCCGCAAGACGACAGGCTTTGTGTTGTCGATGGAGAACAGGCCGCGGCCACGTGGGCCCGTTCCCAGCCGGACATTCTCGATTGTGCCGCCGAGCGCGCGGCATGCGGCGATCATGTCCTCCCAGGACCAGTCACTGTGCGTCGACATCAAGAATACTCGCGACGTTGTGGAAACCTGGTTCCACCAGTAGACCAGATTGTCATGCGGGCGAAAGTGCCCTCGCCGCTGCCGCGGTCCGCATTAAGCCACGCGGCGCATACCGCTTGAAACTGCCGCCTCCGCCAACTACAGACGCCCGCCGAAGATAGGATGAGCAGGTGTCATGCAGCGGGTGTTAATCGGGATTGGCGCAGCGATCGTGCTGGCGGGAGCGGTTCTCGCGGTCGTGTATTACTCCTCCCATTCGTCCTCCCGCCAGGAGCAGGCCGCATACACGCCGCGGAACGGCTGGGTGCCCGCCGTGGCGACCGTGATGCAGCACGGTCCCAACTCGCGGGTGGCCGGCGTTTACGACGCGTGGCGCGTTATCTGCAGCAATGCCGAGCCCCGCAGAGCGGCCCTGCCAAATACTGCCGGGATCCAAAATATTCCTGGGGTCAAGGGGGAGTCGCTGGCAGCCAAGGGCCGTTGCGGGCTCGTGCTGGTGATGCGCAATATCCGTGCCGACAGGGAGTGGCTCGATATTCGATTGCAACCCGCTGCATCGGGCCCGGGCGCGATCATAACGATCGTCTATAAGCACGGGCACGGCATGCAGACTTTCCTGGTCGCGCCGAGCGCGCGGGGCGATGAAGTCGACATCAAGCCTGACGGTCGCACCTTCAAGGCATGGACCCAAATCTGCTTCCGTGGGTCGTGTATTGCGAAATCCAGGCTCAGCCTTCCCGATTTGAATTCCGTTCTGTCTGCGCAGACGCTGGTCATTGAGCTCAACCCCGCCGAGCCGAAGCAAGCCGTCGCGGTGTATATTCCCATTGACGGTCTGAAGGCGGCATTTGCCGCGATGCAGCAGCAACCGGCGTGAATTAGGATCGCACTTGGCGCGGACCTGACGGCCGTTAACCATCTTGTTAAGGAAGATTGACAGCGGCTGAAAAAATATGATCAAAGTGTAACCAGCGCCAAGGGTGTTCCTGGCGCCTTCTTCATGAAGGGGGTATCTCTCTATGTTTAGAAAGTCACTTATTGCGACCAGTGCGTTGGTGGCCGCGACGTCGATGGCGTATGCGAGCCAGCAGCATGTCAAACTGCCGCACGGTCAGACCATGCAGCAATTGATTCGCCAGCCTATGCTCAAGAAGATGCCGGGCGCTGTGTTCGGCACGAAGACCAATGCGCCCATCGGCGTCAAGTTCGAAGGCGTTGTCGAAAAGGGAGCGGTGGGCAAACAACCCATGCACCTCCCCAAGCACGCTGCAGTCGGCAACTTCAGCTTGAGCCCGAACGCGCTGTTCCTGTCATGGTTCGGCTGGTTCGGTGGTGCGGCCGACATTCAGTACGGCCCGTCCACGTATAGCTACTGCTATTCGTATTCGTCGGGCGGCAAATGCGTCAGCGGCTACTACGAGAAGTACTCTGAAAAGGTCAACATCAAGCAGAGCGCTGCTCAGCCGTTCACGGGCGCGAAGAAGGCGACCGGCGTTTCGATCGGTGCGGAGCAGTATAGCGGCTCCGGCGGCGCCACGGTTGGCATCTACTCCGGCAGCACGCCAACTACCAAGCTGGCATCCGGCAGCTTCAGCACAGCGCCTGCGTTTACCGGGCTCTGCTGCTCGGGCTTGGAAACCGTGACGTTCAAGAAGCCTATCACGCTCAACAAGAAAAATACCTACTGGGTCGTCGTCAGCGGCAATCCCAGCGCGGGCAGCGGCCGTGTTGCGTGGAACGGTCAAGCCCTTAACTGGACCACATACCCGGCCGGTGAAGAATACAATGAAACCGGTTCGACCGTGGTCAACCTGACCTACCTGACCTACAGGTCGAATTATCATGAGACGATCCATACGACATACCACAGCGGTACGGGCGGATGGATTCACACCAGTTCGTTCACCTACGAGGAACAGCCTGGCGCATTCCAGATCAATCAGTAACACCGCGCAAGAAAGCGGAGGGATTTTCCCGCCGCTCACTTCGTGAAACACTTCGAGCGGCCGCGTAAGCGGCCGCTTTTTTTTGCGCGATCGGATTGATGGCCGGCTGGGGTTTGCTTGATCGGCACCGAACCGGCGAATAGTCTCTGCGCGACCCATCGAGGACCGCCGCATGAACCTTTCCCCGAATTTCGCCGAGGATCTCGCGCCTCGCGGAATGGGCATGCTGGCACCCGAACTGGCCATGCAGGCGGAAGATGAGGGTGGCGCGTTTGCGCGATATTGGGATCAGCTGCGCGCAACGGGCACGCCACGCGATCCGCGTGTGCAGGAGGCCGTGGCTGCATTCATCGGCAACAAGCCCGCCATCGCGGCGCGACTCGTTTCCAAGGTTCTTGCCAGGCACCCGCGCAATGCTTCAGCGCTCCACGTAAAGGCGGAGCTCGCCAAACGCGCGGGCAAGCCGGAGGAGGCGGAAAAGTTGTTCGCGAAATGCGTGGAAATCGAGCCGAACTGCGCGCTGTACCGCTTCAACTATGCAGTCATGCTTTCGAGGCCCAAGACGGCCCAACGGGCGCTCGCACTGTTCGATGAATTGCTCGAAAAGGATCCCGGCAATCTTCTTTACCGCGCCAAGAAGGCGGAGCTTCTGGTCAGGGAGGAAAAACACGCAGAAGCCGCGGAGTGCTTCCAGAAGCTGGCAGAAGATTTCCCGGACGTGGCAGACGTCCATACCGGCTATGCTGGCGTTCTGCGCTCGCTCGGCCGCGGGGACGAATGCGTCGCCGCGCTGCGAAGGGCTGTCGAGCTCCTGCCGACGCGGGGCGCGATCTGGTGGAGCCTCGCCAGCCTCAAGACCTTCCGCTTCACGGACGATGAGGTGAAGCAGATGGAAGAGCTTTCCGCCCGCTCCGACCTGCCCCATGTGGATCGCGTCAATCTGCACTATGCGTTGGGCACCGCATATGATTTGCGGAAGGAATACGAAAAATCCTACTCGCATTTCGCGCGCGGCAATGCCGTCCGGCGCATCGGGATGAATTATGACGCAGACGAAATCACGAAGCTGGTATCGCGCGCCAGGACCATGTTCACGCCGGAGTTCTTCCGCGAGAGGGAAGGACTGGGCTGCGATTCGAATGCACCCATCTTCATGCTCGGCATGCAGCGGGCAGGCTCGACGCTGCTCGAGCAGATCCTGGGAAGTCACCCGCAGATCGAACCTGTCGGCGAGTTGCAAACGATTCTCCAGATCGTCGGAGAGAACGTCATCCCGAAAACGAAGGATCTTTACCCCCTTGGCATGGAAAAGCTCGATGCGGCCGATTACAAGGCAATCGGGGAACGGTATCTCGAACTTGTAGAAAAGCAACGCAAGACGGACCGGCCCTATTTTGTCGACAAATGCGGCTACAACTTTCTGCATATTGGCGTGCTGCGCCTTGCGCTTCCCAACGCAAAAATCCTCGACATGCGCCGGCATCCGCTCGGCTGCTGTTATGCCAACTTCACCGTCAGTTTCCAGTATGCGCCGCCGCTGTCCTACAGCCAGTCTGACATAGCGCGCTTCTATGCGGATTACGTGCGCCTGATGGCGCATTTCGAGCGCGTGCAGCCGGGCGTGGTCCACCGCGTCATCTATGAACATCTGGTCGAGAATCTCGAAGGGGAAGTGCGCACCATGCTCGATTTTCTGGGCCTGCCGTTCGAGCCCGCCTGTCTGGAATACTATAAGACGGAGCGCGTGCTCAGCTCCTTCAGCAGCGAACAGGTGCGCAGCCCCATTTTCCGCGAAGGGCTCGACCGGTGGAAGAATTACGAGCCGTGGCTCGGACAGATGAAGGCGGCCCTCGGTCCCGTTCTCGACGCCTGGCCGGACGTTCCCGATTTCGAAGCCCTGGAGGCGCGCTGACCCGTCCGCGGCAACCCTATGCGATGTCGCGGCAGATCAGGCGGGAAGCGAAGCAATCTCGAACGGCCGCTGCCGAACGCCCTTGACCAGGTCGAATTCGTTGATCGCACCCAGCTCGTAGGGACTGGATTGTGACCTGAGGCGCGGAAAGAACTCCGGAACACGCGGGTAAGAGTCCAGAACGCAGCCCAGCGTTTCCTTGAGCGGACCAAGCCAGGGCTCGTAATGTTTCCATTGCGCGACGCCGCTCTTGTAGAGGGGCATCCGGACCTGTTCGGCGCTGATGGTGCGCACGAAGCGTTTGGTCTCGTGAAACCTGAGGCACTGCTCCTCGAACGGCACGCCGACATAATCGAGCAGCCGGCGAACCTCCTCTTCCGGGTTTTCCACCACCTGTTCGTAGATGACGCGATGCACGCGGCCCGGAAGGACCTTGTCGTAATGGGCCATCAGTTCGACGTAATCGGCATAGGCACGGCCGACCACGCGCAGATTCCAGGTCAGGGGCTGTCCACCCGGGAAATAATGCTTGTAACAGGAGAAGCAGCAGTCGAGCGGGTGGCGGCGCGCATCGATGATCTTCGCATTCGGAAGTATCAAGTGGATAAGCCCGACATGCAGAAAATTGATCGGCGCCTTGTCGGTGAAAAATGGCTTCGAAAGCTTGCGGCGACGGCGCGTCCTCGCCATGTACTGCTCGCCGAGCGAACGAAGGCGTTCGGCGTCGAGCGTCTCCACGACTTGCGGATAGCCGCCGAGCCTGGCGTTCTCCTCCCCCTTCTCCAATTCCCTGTTGATGATCGAGGGAAGGTCCTCGAGCTCTTCAAGTCCTTCGATCATCGAATGGCTGGAGAGGATCTGGTCCACGAGCGTGGAGCCCGAGCGCGGCATGCCGACGATGAATATCGGTCCGGGTTCCTGGCAACCGGTTCCGGGACGCGCGCGAAAGAAGGGCTGGGTGTAAACCGCCTTGGCCCGCCATTTGGAATTCGTCCGCTCCTGCCCGTCGGGATTCCTGCTATCAAACAGGAGATCGTTGCTTGCCTTGTAATGCTTGAACGAATTCGCGTAATCCTTGAGATCCTCGTATGCCTTTCCCAGGACGAAATTCAGTTGAACGCGCGCTTCCGCCGAGATGTCCGGACGCTCCAGCACGGCGAGTATGCGATCGGGCCACGATGCGTCGAAGCGGAATGATTTTACCGACGCAATATTGTAGTAAAGCTCCGGCTGGTAAGGAAACCTGCGCACCATTTCCTGGTAGATTCCGACCGAATCGTCCGGCCGCACAAACCTGACGAGCTGGGCGTATTGGTTCCACAATCCGCCGCGGTCCGGAAAATCGGCAAGAAGCTGTTCGTAGACCGGAAGCGCCCGGTCGAGCTGCAGTCCGCCGCCGAGCACGATCGCCTTCATGTGCCGGTAAAGGGCATTCCCCGGGTCGAGCTTGAGCAACCTCTCGATTTCGCGAAGAGCGCGTCCATATTGGTTGTGCGCAAGCAGCATGCTCGCGTAACGGAACTGCGCCGAAAGGAAATCGGGGGCGAGTGAGAGGCAGCGCTGGAGGATCGTATCGGCTTCCTTCCAGCGGCGCGCGCCGATCAGGATGTCGGCGAGCAGTTTGAGCGCGCGAACATTCTCCGGCTCGGAATCAATGAATGGACGCAGGATGGCGGCCGCATCCTCGAAGCGTCCCTCCCGATATGCGTTGCGGGCTTCGATCAGCGGACGCGCGTCGTCCGGTGTATTATCATCGCTGTCTTCAAACATAAGCGTGCCCAGGCCGCGCCACGTCGCCCAGTCGACCGGATTTCCGTCGACGGCATGAAGATAGGCATCGATAGCGCTGTCCCGCTCGCCGAGTTTTTGCAGAGCCAATCCAAGTTCGCGCCACGCAAACCCCAGATGCGGGTGTGAACGGGTGAGCTCGGTCAGGACATCACGAGCCTCGCCGTAATGCCCTTGCCTCTGCAACGAAGCGCCGAGAAGGTATCGCGCTTCCGGGTCCAGCGGGCGCGTTTTCAGCACCTGCCGCGCGCGCTGTTCGGCGCGGACGAGATCGTCGTCCAGGAGCATCCCGGCCTCGCGCGAAAAGAGTTGGTCCGATGCTTCAGACCCGGATTCGCGCCGGAGCCCGATCTTCCTGGACTCGGCACTCGCCGTCCAGAAATCCTCGAACCTGCGGACCGACACACCTTTCACCGCTGCACCTCCGTGTGGATTGTTAGAGATAGGCGAATCAGGGGCATGATTGCCAGCCTTTTCCGCGGTCATCGATAATCCGGACTCGCCTTTGGGGAGAATGCGTGACGGCCGCGCTGGTAGAATGCTTTTCAAAATTGTCGCCGTGGTTAATTCATCGCGGCGGCATTCTCGAACGGAACCTGCCGCGTCCCTTTGACCACATTGAAAGGATTGCCCCACGATCCGGGAACAAGTTTCGTTCGCAGCCTCGCATTCAATTGCGGATAGAATTTCGGGACTTCGGGATAGGCGTCCAGCACATATCCCAGTTCGTTTTTGAGTGGCCCCAGCCAGGGCTCGTAATGGCGCCACTGTTCCATTCCGCGCGTGTAAAGCGGGGTGCGGACCTGGTCGTAACTCAGGGTCCGTACGAAACGGTCGTTCTCATGGAAGCGAAGGCACTGTTCTTCGAATTGCAGGCCGAGATGGGCGAGCAGGCGACGGACCTCGGTCTCGGGATTCTGAATGAGCTGTTCATATAAGATGCGGTACACCTTGCCGGGCAGGACTTCATCAAAATGCGCCATCAGCTCGACGTAGTCGACATAGGCACGGCCGATGTCCTCGAGCCTGTAGGTGAGCGGCTGGCCGAACGGGAAGTAATGCTTGTAGCAGGACAATCCGCAATCGAGCGGATGCCGCCGCACATCGATGATCCTGGCATTCGGCAGAATGAGGTGGATGAGCCCGATCTGCGCGAAATTGGACAGCGCTTTGTCGGTAAACTGGCTTCGGGTCGTCCTGCGGCGTGCCCGGGCCAGTTTCATGTACCGCTCACCCATGGCGCGCAGGCGGTCTGGCCTGAGCGCATTTACCGAAAACGGATAGGTCGGCCCATTTCTTTCAGGGCCATCCAGTTCGGAGATAATCGTGTTCATATCTTCCAGTTCGCCCAGACCTTCGATTTCCGGGTGACTGGACAGAATCTGCTCGACCAGCGTCGACCCCGACCGCGGAAGGCCGACGATGAAGATTGCGCCGCGCTCTGGACTGCCGACGCCCTTTCGGGCACGAAAGAAAGCCGATGTAAAACAGTGCTTCACCTGGCGCTTGAACGTTGTGCTCGCCTCGGCGCCGTAGGGGCGTCCCTGGAGCAGAATTTTATTGCTCGCTGCGTAGTTCTCAAATGATTCCTCGTAGCGCCGTGCATCTTCGAAGAGTTTCCCAAGTACAAAATGAAGCCGGGCGTGGTCTTCCGCGGCGAGATCCGGTCGGGCAAGCAGGCTGCGAATCCGCTCGATCCAGGATTCATCGAAGTGGAATGATTTCATTCCTGCCAGATCGAGATAGGCCTCCACTGAGGTTGGAAGAAGATCGATCGTCCTGACAAATGCGTCGGCGCTGCCATCGCGCCGTGCCGCCCTCAGAACCCGGCCATATTCGTGCCACAGCCCGGGCTGTGACGGATTATCGGCCAGGAGCGATTTGAACTCGGCAATAGCCGGCTCGAATTGCCAGCTCCAGGCCAGTGCCTTGGCCTTGAGTGCCCGGTAAAAAGGCCTGCCCGGATCGTCGCTCGGCAATCTTTCAAGCTGCGGCAGGCAAGCCAGAAATTCTCCATGTGCAAAAAGCATCGTCGCCAACCGGAAACGGGCTGCGACATATCCCGGCGCCGCTTCTACCGCCGCCTCGATCAGCGGCCGGGCTTCGGACCAGCGATTGCTTCGAATCAGCGTATCGCCCAGCAGTTTCAACGCGACAGGTTCATCCGGCGCGGCTCTGAGCAGATCGCGAAGGACTGC
>DATJUM010000209.1:0-17793 GCA_035502355.1 Rhizomicrobium sp.
ATGAATTTCGCCCATCGCTTGTGCGCCGCGCCGAGGGCCAGTGACAGGCCGTTTGCATCGCGCGGATAAAGGACCAGATGCGCATGATTGGTCATGAGGCAGCCCGCCCGCGCTGAAGCTTCGGCGGGTCTTGAGTACTACGCCCGGATCCATATTTGGAAACCATATTATCAACTATCGCTCCACAACCGCGTCCGCCGAATTAAACTCCCGCGAGCGGTTGAAGGGGATCCTGCAATGCTGGTCCTGGATATTGCAGCCGGTCTGCTGCTCGGCGTGCTTGGCCTGATGGTGTTGTTCGCCTGGCCTCAATTCATGGCCGTCAGTCTGGCGCTCGCCGCCTTCGGGGCGCTCTGCTGCTTCGTTCCGCCCCTTGGCGCAGTCCTCGGCGTCATTGCTGCCGTGTTCGCCGTACGATATTGGTTCGGGAACCGCAGCCTGGATCGGTCGATCGACGGCGCGCGGCGCAAATATGAGGCGAGCCATGCGTTTTGGGGCGTGTTGGCGGCCGGCCCCTATCCGCAACGGCATTCCAAAACACCCTGAGTTTCGCGTTCCGCTGCCCGATCCGCCAAAGGGTGTCGGCAGTCTTGGCGTGATTGTCCGCGACGCCGGAAGCGCGCGCCTGGCGTAGTCGTCCACTCCGCATCCTCCGCCAGCCGTGAGGTTTTATCTCGCCTCGCTTGTCTGACCGCTGCCTCCCTGTCGTGCGGCGCAACTGGCAATAAACTCTTGGGAGTTCCCGCCCTCAGGGTTAATATCGGTGGTTGTGATGGGGAGAGGCGACATGCAGGATGAGCTGGAGAGGGCTCAGCATTATCGCGCACTGGAAGTGCAGATGCGGGAGACGGCGAAACAGGAGCCCGATGCCGCGCGGCGCACGGATCTTCTGAGCCTTGCGGACCAATATAGCCGCCTGGCCGACAAGCTGATCGAACAAAGGGCGGAGCGGCAAGGCCAGCAACGTGCCCGGTGACAGACTCGAGAGGCGCGAGTTCTTCCGATCTGGGAATTGCGCCCCCCTTTTCCTGTCGCGCAGCCCCGTCGCGGTTACGACCGTTCTGGCGGGGGCGATTGCGCAGCGGCGCATATGGCAAATATTTGGGCCGGGCTACGCTGCTAATGGTAGAGAGAAATCTTAAATGTCCTCAGCTATCGATGTCCGCGTGGCGTAGCAGCGGAGCTGAGCAGTGATTACAAACTGGTGGCGACGAATTTGCCGTCGGGCATGGCTGTACTTGTTACCCCGGTGACAGTATCGGGCCAATCGATTCCGCCGTCCGGCTCAGATGCGCGCGTCCTCGATCCTGGCGTTCGAATTCATTGTTTCCGGGCGAATTCGTGCCCGGCAAGCGGGGATAGCGCGGCGAGCATGCTGTCGATCTCGGCCGCCGTTTTGAGGATGTATTCGTAGCCGGCTTCGCGGCGTTCTTTCACGTTGCCTTTACGGCGCCGACGATCACCTGGTCCGCGTCCCTGAGAAAAACATCCGCCGATCCGAAGCCCGCTTTTATAACAAGTTCGACCCAGCCGGCGACGGACAGGTGGTCGTCGATCCGATTTGTATCACGCGAACCGAGAAGCCCGGTGTGATCATAGCCAAGTATCGCATTGGCCCTGGACCAGAACCGCTCCCAATTTTCCTGCGAGTACCGCGGCGGCTGTTTCGACTTCCACGCGTCAAACCCGGGCGCAAACGGGGCTTCCGCGGAGACCGGTTCGGCGAACACCAGGACTCCTCCGTTGGCAAGGAGATGATGAACGTCGTTTAGCACCATCCTGGCGCGGCTCATGTCGAACCAGTGAAGGGCGTTGACAATTGCCACGGCGTCGTAGTTGCCGGCGAGATCGGCTGCCCAGCCATCGTCGTGCAAATCGCGCACGAGGATTCCGCCAGGTACATGACCCCGCCGGTTGACGCCGATGCAGATCGAAGCGAGGAATGGATCGCGATCGATGCCGTCGATCTGCGCGTTCGGATACAGGCGCTGAATGGCGCGGCCCGCATCGCCAGGCCCGCAGCAAAGATCGAGAACGCGAAGCGCCTCGCCATGCGGGAACGGAAGCACGGATGCGATCAGTTCGAGGTCGCGTGGTTTGGAGGCGCCCTGTTCCGCCCACCATAGTTGCAACAGTTCGTCCAGATGATCGCTGATTCTGGCTTCGATTTCGGCCTGACTGATGGGCGGTGGCTGCATGGGTCATGCTCCGGACTGGGCAAAGGAAATTCGTCGACAGTTTGCATTATACCCAGAAGTTGAGGTCGGGCACCCTGGGGCTACCACCTCGCCGGGATTGGTGTTCGGGCGCCACCGGGCGAAGATCCGTTCGGTGTCCGGCGTCTATGACAGCGCATTGACGCCAATCAAGGACATCCGGATCGAGCTTGCTGCGGAAAACCAGGGGACGACGACCAGCGTCGTCTTCATGATCGAACTGAAAAACAACGATGCGCCAGACCTCGTCGTCTCCGACGTCGGCACAAACAGTTTCAGCAATGTCATCCACCTCGATCCAGATTACTTCGGCCTCGAAACCGACCCGCAGCTCGGACAATATGCTTCGGCGAACGAGGCGGTGCTGGCGATATCTCCCGATGGCGGCGCAGTCGGCGGCGCGGCGCCGATCAATTTTCTCGTCAATCTCTCTACCGGAGCAACCACGCAATTCAATGGCTACAACAGCGGTCCCTATGGCGCGGGCGGGGTGAACGGCCTCGCGACGGACGTGAATACGGGCGTCACGGCGACGGATACCGAGCTGAACGCACAGGTCGAATTCTACGACATGGCGAATGAGACGGATATCGCTGCCGTGCAGCTTCCCTGCACCGCCGACGGCGACCAGGCATCCAGCGGCGCGGGCATTGCGGCAGATCCCGTCAACAAGCTCTTTCTGGTCACTGCATCCTATGATGCCTGCAACAATAGCCAGGAGGGCATCATCGCGGTCTATGACGAGAGCGGCAACTACGTGGAGACGGTCTCCGGCTTCGACAATTTCTACATCGCCGAATACCCGCCCGCCGTCAATCCGAACAAGCGCCTGGGCTGGGCGGTCCTCGAAACCACCGAAGGCGACAAGCTGCAGCAATTTTTTTGCTGAAAAAACCGGATACGCGGAAGCGCAGGCGGTACCCGGCCGCGGATGGCGAAGCGACGCCCTCGAAGCAGCCCCTGCCGCGCGAAAGCAAGGCGTTACGGTGGCGTCGGGGCAGGCTCGCATGCGTCGGCCGGGAGCAGATGCTGGTGCGCCGCCGGATGACGGAAGTTCAAATTTGTGCTAGGAGGGTAATCACTCGGGCGCAGCTTTGGGAACTGCCCGCCCGGCAGAGGGGGAATTGCGATGAAATCGGCAAGCTTCTGCGTCCATGTCGCGGTGTGTCTTGCCCTGGCGGCGCCAGGCTTTGAATTGAGCCGGGCCGCGCCGTTTGCCTCACGAAATTGCCGGTCCGTGTAGATGGCTCAAGACCTCCTGCACGCGCTGGTACAGCTCTACGAAGCGTTTATCGGCGTCTATCTGTCCGACCCGGTCCTGACCTTTATACTCGCCTATTGGAGCGCGCTCCAGATCGTGCTGGTGGCGGTGGCGGTCGTTATCTTTGTGATGAGTGCCGAGGACTTCCTGATCGATGTGGCGTACTGGACCCTGACGGTCTTTGATCGGAAGCCGCAGCCGGGCCTTCCGACCCTGCTCGCCAAACCCGAGGCGAACATCGCCGTGCTGGTCCCGGCCTGGCGCGAAGCGGACGTGATCGGACGCATGCTGCGCAACATGGCGGGCACCTTCGTCTATGAACGTTACCATATCTTCGTCGGCGTTTACGCCAACGATGCGGAGACGCGGCGCGAAGTGGACCGCGTGGCGGCGCAGATCGATCGCGTGCATCGCGTACAGATTTCCCACGACGGCCCCACCAACAAGGCCGATTGCCTGAACGGCCTTGTCCGCGGCGTGATCGCCTTCGAGGCCGAAAGTCGCTGCCGCTTCGAGATCATCGCCAACCACGACGCCGAAGACGTGGTTCATCGCTACGGCCTGAAGGTGATAAATTATTTCCTTTCGGGATTCGGAATGGTCCAGTTGCCGGTCCGCTCGCTCGACCGCCGCCCGGGGGAAGCAATCGCCTGCGTGTACATGGACGAATTTGCGGAATGGCATGGCAAGGACATGGTGGTCCGCTCGGCGCTGACGGGCATGGTGCCCTCGGCGGGCGTGGGCACGGCGATAGCGCGCGAAGCCATGGACGCGCTCTGCAAGGCGCGCGACGACGAACCGTTCAACACGGGCAGCCTGACCGAGGATTACGATATCGCGCATCGTCTCGCGAATCTCGGCTTCCGGTCACGCTTCGTAAAATACACGATTCCGGTTCGGATCGAGCGAAAGCATTGGCTCACCGGCAAAAACGTTATGCGCACCCGTCACGAACTTGTCGATACGCGTGAATATTTCCCCAACCGCAGGAAGGCGTCGGTGCGCCAGAAAGCACGCTGGATGCTCGGCATCTCCTTCCTCGGTTGGCGTCAGATCGATTGGCACGGCAACTGGATCAACCGGTGTTTTCTCTGGCGGGACCGCAAGGCCCCGCTGGCCGCGCCGACGGCCATGCTCGGTTATTTTCTCCTCGGCCAATGGCTGATCCTCATCGCAACCGCATGGGCCGCGTTCGGCTGGCCGCCTCTGCCGCCTTTGGACATGCCCTGGCTGTGGACCCTCATCACGATCAACATGGTTTTGATGCTGAACCGGCTTGCGCATCGCGCCATTTTTGTCGGGCGATTTCACGGGTTGAAGCATGTCTGGTGCTCTCCGCTCCGCGTGCTCGTAGGAAATTACGTCACGTTTCTCGCTTTCCTGCGCGCGGTGCGCATCTATGCGCACCATCTAACGACCGGCCGGCCTATTGCCTGGGACAAGACGGCCCACGTCTATCCCACCGCGCAGGAGCTTTATCGTGGCAAACAGGAGCTCGGCGACGTGCTCACCTACAGCGGCGCGATTACGAAATTGCGGCTTGAGTCGGCGCTTGGGGTGCAGCAGAAGACGGGCCGACCCCTGGGTCTCGTGCTGCTCGACAGGAATGACATCGATGATGGAAGACTGGCGGATGCATACGGCGAGTTGTTTGGGGTTCCTGCGCGGGGATTCGATTCGTCGCTTGTCGACGCGCGCGTTCGCGATCTGCTGCCACGGCTCTGGGCGGGCCGCCTGAACGCGTTCGTGCTGGCGCAAAAAAGTCGCGAAGAGGTTCTCGTCGCTGTCGGCGAGCCGTTGAGCGACCCGAAGTTTCGCCTGCTTCACAAACTGCTTTCGCCCCACGGTATACGCAAGGTGAGCCTGCAATTTGCGCCTCTCAGCGATGTCGCGTTCGGTGTGCGGTTCGCTTATGGCTACGGGCCGCTTGCTGCCGCGAGAGAGCAGGTGCATCGCCTCTTGCAGAAGCACCAGGCCGGATCCGAATACGAGGCACGGCTGTGGGGAAAGCTTCGTTGCCGCTATGTGCGAATTGGCGATCTTCTTGTCCGTTCGGGCGTCGTGACACACGCGGCCGTACAGCGAGCCCTATGGGTGGCCGGCGAGCGCCCGCTGGGCGAACAACTGATCGCGCAGAAATCGCTGTCTTACGCACAGCTTTCTGCAGCGCTGAGCTTGCAGCGCGACCTGCTTATGCTAGGCACCAAAACGGTGCGGGCGATCGCGCCGGACGAGGTTTCGCTGGCGGCGTGACGGGTACATACAAGCGCTTCGCTCAAAAGGGGATGGCATGTTCCGACGGACCGTGGCTGCCGGTTTCATGGTCTGGGTTTCGTTTGCTTCTCATCCAGCGCCCGCCCAGTCCGAATCGTCCGGCGAGGATCTCGAGGATCTTCGCGACCAGGGATACGCGCTGAAGCAGCGGGGCGACTGCGCCAGCGCCTACGAGATTTTCCTTGCTGCCGCGAAAAAGAGCGGCGGTGCTGCGGAGGACGAGCTCGCGGCTGCCGAATGCGCCGTTCAGCTCGGCCGGAAACCGGAGGGGATTGCGGAATTCCGTGCAGCCCTTGCGCGGCAATCCGAGTTGTCGCGCGATGACCGCGTCGAGGCTATCACCTCGCTCGCCGATCTGCTTGAGGAAACGCCGGCAAAGCAAGAAGCCGCGGAAACCTGGGATCAGGCGCTGCAACTTTCGGACACTGCAGAAAATCGCCTGGGTTCTGCGCGCGCCTGGCGCGAAGCCGGCAACACCGCAAAGGCGGATGCCATGCTGGCCACTGTCGATCCGGGCGAGCTGAGCCGTTCCGACCAGGCGGACTACTGGAGCGAAAAGGCGGAAGAGCTTGAGAAGAGCCAGCCTACGGCAGCCCTCGCCGCCATCGATCGCGCGCTTGCGCTCGAAGATGCCGACTATCGGCACGTGACGCGGGCCGACATCCTGGACAAACTCGGCCGAAAAAAAGAGCAGATCGCCGAACTCGAGTTGGCGCGCAAGGAAAATCCCAAGGATGCCGATACGGCGCTCGCCCTCGCCTATGCCTATAATGAGGCTGGCCGCCATTCGGATGCCGCCGACATGTTCGCAGAGGCCGAGCGCCTTGGTAGCCCGACGAGCGAGTTTCTCGAGGATTGGGCCTATGCGCTTGCCGATGCGGGCCGAAGAGAAGAAGCGGATAAGAAATTCCGTGAACTGATCGACGCCGAGGAAATAATAGCCGCAGCGCAGGGCGCAACCTCGGAAAGTGTCGGGGCAAAGCTGTCGGATGCGCGTGAGGAAGTGAGAGCTATTGAACAGGATTTTCAGTTCACCGCGAGCTTCAATTACCGCTCGGATGCTGCCTCCGTGCCTCTGCTCGAACCCCAGATCGAAAACGGCGTCGGCGGAGACCTCTCGTGGAAAACACCTTTGAGCCTCCTCACGCCACGGGATGTCTCGTTGTTCGGCAGTGTCTTTGCGAATTTCGAGCAAGGAATCGAGGTCAACGGCGATTCCACGCAAGGTGCTGCCGGCGCCCGCTGGGTCGCCTTGCGCGTACCGGAACTCTCGTTCTCACTCGAGCGCTACATCAAGATCGGCAGCGAGTCCCGCGACGGCTGGGCGGCAAGCGCCAACTTCTCGGCCGAAAAAGGAACAGATTGGAATTACGCCGCAGCGCATTGGCTCTATCTCACCGCGGAGGCGAGCGCCGATTATCTGTGGGAGGAACCGCACAGCTTTTCCGCCGTCGGGGAATTTCGCGCGGGCGAGGCGTTTGGTCTCGGCGACTACACGATGTTGATCCCGCATTTCGTTTTCGCGGGAGAGGACATCAACGAAACCGGCGACCAAGGCTCGCTTGTCGAAACAGGTATCGGTGTCGGGGTGCGGCACTGGCTCACGAATGACCGCTACGAAGGGTTGGGAAATGTCTTCGAACTCGCCGTGCAATACCGACTCCCATTGGCGCGTGACGACCTCGGGCGCAGCAGCGGAGCCGTCGTCGTCGAGGCTACGCTGGAGCATTGAACGGGTGGGACCGCGCTTTGTCCTGGCAATGGCGCTCTTTCTTGCCGCGGCCGCCCCGATATCGCAGGCCGGAGCAACACCGGCACAAACAGCACTCGTGCTTTACACGCATGACAATGGCAATTACGGCAATGGCGGCCGGCTGTACGCGATTATGCTCGCAAATCTGATCGGCCATTTTCCGATTCGAGTCACCATAGAGTCCGCAGAGAAAGCTTCGATTTCCACGGTGAAAGCGGCGGACGCAGTTTTCTTTCTGGGATTCGCGGAAGACGGGGGTCTTTCCACAAGGCTTGTTCGAGCGCTGGCGGAACGGCACGGCACGACGGTGTGGTTTCTCTATGACGTCAATCGCTATCTGAACGCCAGATTGCCTTCGCTTGGTGTGACCTTCGCGGGTGTGCGGGGGATGGAGCGCCACGCGGGCCAGGAGAGCTTTTTCGATACCGTCACCTACAAGGGATACCGGTTCCACAAGTACGACGGTCCCGATGCGGACGCCGACATGGGCGTGCTGAGGGTTATCGATGCCAGACGCGCTCGCGTGCTCGCCACCATCGCCAATTCCAAGACCGGCGAACAGGCGCCTTACGCGGTCCGCAGCGGCAGTTTCTGGTATATCGCCGATCTGCCGTTTTCCTACACGAGCCCCCGCGACCGCTACATGGTCATCGCCGACCTGTTGTACGATATGCTTGATCGTGCACCCTCCCATGATGATCATCCCGCGCTGATACGCCTCGAAGACGTGCATCCTCTCAACCAGCCGAGGGTAATCGACAAGCTCAGCGTCTGGCTTGCCGCGCGGCATATTCCGTTTTCGATCGCCGTCATACCGCACTACAAGGATCCGTTCGGGCGGGTTTGGCAACAACCGCAGGACGTCAAAATGGACGATGTGCGCGCCGCAGGGATGGTTGCTGCGCTAAAGCGCGCCGTTGCACGCGACGGTTCGCTTGTGCAGCACGGAACAACGCATCAATTTGGTCTCGTCAGGAACGCCAATTCGGCGGTGTCCGGGGACGACTATGAATTCTGGGACATCGTGCATATGAAACCATTCCCGGAGCTTGAGAATGAAAACACGGTACGTGAGAGGGTTCTCGAGGGACGCGATCTCATGCTGCGGACCGGTCTCCATCCCTTCGCCTTCGAGGCACCGCATTATCAGGCATCGCCGCTCGCCTATCGCGTGATTGCAAGCATCTACCCCGTGTCGTACGGTCAGATTCAGTACTATTCCAACGACAATTTTCCCGCCTCCAAAGCGGATGCAAACGACGGCCAGTTCTTTCCGTACGTCATCTTGCGCGACTATTACGGCCAAGTCGTCATTCCTGAAGATTTGGGAAACCTTCAGTATTCAAAGCCGGCGGAATCGGCCGATGACATTCTCGCCAACGCCGACGCGGCAAAAGTCGTACGCGGCGGGTTCGCGTCCTTCTTCTTTCACCCCTTCTTTCTGGAAGGCCCGCAGGCCGCCCGCGCGATGAATGACCTGAACAAGATTGTCACCGGACTGCAGAAGCGCGGTTTCCATTTTGTCGCCGCCGAAAAACTCGCCCACGATGCTTTATTGGAAGCGCGAAGCGTGCCTGCGACCAAATAGAGGCCAGCTTCCGCGGTGGTCTTTCACCACTGTTCGTAGAGCGAGGCGACGATTCGCTTCGAGGCGTGCCCGTCGCCGTAAGGATTGTGCTTCCGGCACATATCACGGTAACTCGCCTCATTATCAAGGAGGGCCGATGCCTCCGCGACGATCTTGTCAGTGTCGGTGCCCACGAGCTTGACTGTTCCGGCAGAAACGGCTTCCGGCCTCTCGGTCACCGAACGCAGAACCAGAACCGGCTTGCCGAGCGACGGTGCCTCCTCCTGAATGCCGCCGCTGTCAGTCAAAACGATGTGGGACAGCGACAGAAGATACACGAATTCGAGATAATCGAGGGGCTCGGTCAGGCGGACATTCTCACGGCCCTTGAGTGCCCGGAACGCGCTGCGCACGTGAGGATTGCGGTGAATCGGAAACACCAGCATCACGTCGGACCGCGCTGCGAGCGTGAGCAGAGCTTTTGCGATTGCGTGAAAGCCTTCGCCGTAGTTTTCGCGCCTGTGACAAGTTACCAGAATCGTTTTTTTATCCGAGCCGACAAAAGGAAAACGCCGGGCGAGATCGGCCACAATCTTCTGGTCGCGCAGCGGCCCATGCACCATGTCGAGCAAGGCATCGACAACCGTATTGCCGGTGACGAGTATTCGGAATGAGTCCGTACCCTCCCGGAGAAGATTGTCGCGCGCCCTTTCGGTGGGCGCATAGAGCCGGTCGGCCAGTGTATCGCTGAGCTTGCGATTGAATTCCTCGGGCCAAGGCGCGTGCATATCGTGGCTGCGCAGCCCTGCCTCTACGTGACCAAGAGGAATCTTTGCATAGAATGCCGCGAGTGACGCCGCCATGGTCGTGGTTGTATCGCCGTGCACAAGCACGCAGTCCGGGCGCTCCTGCTTGATCACCCGGCCTATGCTTGTAAGCACGCGCGCCGTCAGCTGCGACAGGGACTGATCCCGCTGCATGACTTTGAGGTCGACGGTGGGTCGGATACCGAAGAGTTCCAATACCTGATCAAGCATTTCGCGGTGCTGGCCGGTCGAGCAGACGATCACCGAGAATTCGGGACACGTCGACAATTGCTTGAGCAGCGGCGCCATCTTGATGGCCTCCGGCCGCGTACCGATGACGATGAGGATCTTCTTCATTGGCTCACAGTAGCGCCTGGGACTTTAAATATGGACTGGGGACACTTGGATCGCATGGAAAAATCGCCGGCCAAAGCGCTCGCTTGGCAAGAGGTTAAGATTGCCACATAGAGCCCGGCCGAAGCTCCCGGGAAAAACGAGGGCAAAGACCCTCGGGCTCCATCTCCCTCCGGGTACGGATCAGAAGTTCGTGAGCGCGAAGACGGTGCCGCAGCCGCCGTAGCAGAAATCCTGGTTGTAGATGCCGCCGTAATAGGTCGTTCCGTAGAGCGTGCCGTTTGCGTAGGCAACCCCGGCGAACGGACTGGCGCCGTCCGTGCAATGGCCGTCTTTCTGTTCGCTGCAGAACGAATAGACCGTCGTCTCCGCGCCGGTCTTGGTGCTGATGGCGAACACTATGCCCATGTCGTAGGTGCCGCCGCCAGCGCCGGTTCCGTAAAGTGATCCCTTGACATCGATCAGATCGCTCCCGGCGCCCCAGCCGGAAAACAGCACGTTCTCCGCACCCGTCGCCGGATCAAGCGCGAATATGACGCCGCAGCCGTCGGGATAACATTGGCTCGCGCCGCCGCCCTCCACGGTGCCGCCATAGAGAATGCCGCGCTGCCGCCCGCGCCCGGCGGTCAGGCCGGCTTCGGGATAGGCGCCATCGGCGCAATCGGACTGGGAGCAAAACGAATGCACCACGCTTTCCGCGCCCGTCGCCGGATCAATCGCGAACACCGTGCCGCGGTCATTGGCGCCGCCATCGACGGTCGTGCCATAGAGCATGCCGCCCAGGTCGACGAGGCCGGCATAGGGGGTTGAACCGTCGGCGCAATTCGCCGCATTGCAAAAGGAATAGAGCACGGTCTCCGCACCGGTAGCGGGGTTGACGGCGAACACCGTGCCGCAACCGCCGCCGGCCTGGGTTTCGCAATTGGCACCGCCATATGGGGTCGTGCCATATAGCATGTGATGGCTGTAGATCAGGCCCCCGGCAGCGCCCAGCCCGTCGGTGCAGACCGGAAAGCCCGTGCCGCAAAAGGCATAGACCACCGATTCCGTACCACCGGCGATGTCATACGCGAACACCGTGCCGCCACCATACGCTCCGCCGGAGGAGGTTGTGCCGTACAATATGCCCTTCACTTCGATCACATTGGCATAGGGAAAGGATCCGTTGCCGCCGCCGCCCCCGAAGGAATGAAGCACGGTCTCCGCCCCGGTCGCGGAATCCACGGAAAACAGCGTTCCGCAGCCGCTGCCGCTTGGGCAGTTGGCGCCGCCGGTCGATGTGGTGCCGTAAAGCGTCCCGTTGACTGCAACGAGGCTCGCGGGGGAGTGGGATCCGTCCGCGCAATTCGCCTGGCTGCAGAAGGAATAAAGCGTCGTCTCCGTGGCTGCCGCGGCGTTGGCCAAAGGCAGCACCGATGCGCAAACGGCAATTCCGGCGAGAAGCGCCGCGCAAAGCTCATTCATCTTCGGGTCCCCCGATATGATCCACCACCGAATCATCCTAGCCAAAATCCGGCTTCTCCGGTACCGGGCAGCGGCGCGTTTTAAGATCAGTCTACGGACGAATATGTTCACAGCCGGATTTGCCCACAGGGGTGTGGATATGTGGCCGAAGGGCGCTTAATCGCGGCCGGATCAATCGCTTAGGGGATCCGCGGGAGCAGCGCGGCGCTGTGGATATTTGGGTGCACAGGATTGCTCTTGCGTTCGCGCGGCTGCCTGAAAAACTTCGACACGCCGGCTTGGCGCTGTTGCCTCGGGAATGGTCTAACATGAACGATTTGCAGTGTTCGGTCGTTGAGCTGTTCGCCATGGGCGATGATGAGAACGGAGCCTCTGCCGTCTACGGAGACGGCACCGGCGTCCTGCCCCACCAGGTGCTGGCCGAGATGATGCGGCGCGGCGAGATTTTTGCCCGTGCGCCGTTTGAATCCGACCAGCTGCAGCCCGCCAGCATCGATCTGAGGCTCGGGCGCCGCGCCTGGCGGGTGCGCGCAAGCTTTCTTCCCGGCAAGGACGACACCGTGGAAGAGCGGATTGCGAAACTTGGCGGCACGGAAATCGACCTGAAACGCGACGCCGTTTTCGAAAGCGGTGTTGTCTATGTGGTGGAGCTCCTGGAGCGCACCAGGCTTCCCAACGGCTTATGGGGTATCGCCAACCCGAAGAGTTCCACCGGGCGCCTCGACGTGCTTGCGCGTCTCATAACCAACGGTGCCACGCGATTCGATTTTGTTCAGCGCGGCTACGAAGGCCCGCTCTATGTTGAGATCGCGCCCCAGGCGTTCAGCATTGTCGTCCGTGAGGGCATCCGGCTCAACCAGCTCCGTTTCGTTCGTGGAACCTCGCCCGGGGTACCGCTCGGCACAATTGGCGGTCTCGCCGATTTGTACAAAACGGGGCAGCTCGTGAAGCCCGATGGCGCGTTGCTGCCCATGCGGGGTTCGCTCGTGCCGGTGTCGATCGATCTTCGTGGCAGCGGGCCGCACAGCATCGTCGGCTACAAGGCAAAGAAAACCACAGACACGATCGATATGGGCCGCACAAATTATTACGACCCGCGCGAGTTCTGGGAAAAAATCCAGGACGTTGACGGGCGGCTGCCGCTCGACGAGGGCGAATTCTACATTCTGGCGACGCGAGAGGAAGTCGGCATACCGCCGGACCTTGCTGCCGAGATGGTGCCTTTCGACTCTTCGTCCGGAGAATTCAGGGTTCACTATGCCGGCTTCTTCGATCCGGGATTTGGGTATCAGGACGGACGCGCGCAAGGCAGCAAAGCCGTGCTGGAAGTGCGCTCATACGGCGTGTCTTTCATGCTGGAACACGGCCAGATCGTCGGATGGCTCAATTTCAGCCGATTGGCCGGCGGCGCGCCAAGCAAACTGTATGGCGGACAGATACAGTCGAATTATCAAGGCCAGGGCGTAAAGCTGGCCAAACACTTTAAGCCATGGCCGACTGATTAGCGCTCGCCGTGGCCTTCATCGGCATGGCGCAAGTATCCATGTAACGGGGAGCAATGGCTCCCGCCTGGTATATGGTCGGCGTGACCGCCATCGGCCTTGTCGCGCTGATCCTGATGCCGGAAAGCGCCCCCTCGCGCATGACGTCGAAGGCCCTGCTGGCGCCGCAGCCCGCGGTTTAGCCCGGATTTCTCAAATATGAGGAGTGCATCGGAGCCCTGAATCGTCGAAAGTCCTTTTGCGAAAACGATTTTCGAGTGATTCGAGAGGAACCCCGATGCCGACAGAGTGTAGCGCGGACGTGTTCGGGTTTGCACCTGTGGAAGGGCGCAAAGTTGTGGCCGGATTTGACGGGGGCACGATCACGTCGAATGCAGGTGCGTTGCTTCTGGGGCAACTGGATCGGGGGCACGGGTTGATCCGCCGGTTTGCGGGCTGTTTCACGGACCGCCGCGACGGGCGCTATGTCGAGCATCGGTTGGAGACGCTGGTTGGCCAGCGGGTGTTCGGCCTGGCGCTGGGCTATGAGGACCTCAACGATCACGACGAGCTGCGCAAGGACCCGATGTTTGCGGTGCTGGCGGGCAAGCTCGCGCCGGTCCTTCGTTCCGACTGCGAGCCGGTCGCCGGCAAGAGCACGCTCAATCGGCTGGAGCACATGCCCAAACGGCACGGGGCGAAGTATCACAAGATCGATTGCGACACCGAGAAGGTCGATGCGCTCTTCGCCGATGTGTTCCTTGAGGCGCATGAGAAGGCGCCCCGTGAGATCGTGCTCGATCTGGATGCCACCGACATTGCGCTGCACGGCCGTCAGGAAGGGCGCTTCTTCCACGGCTATTACGACCATTACTGCTATCTGCCGCTCTATGTGTTCTGCGGCACGCATCTGCTTCTGGCACGGCAGCGGCGCTCCAACATCGATGCCAGTGCCGGCTCGGTGGAGGAGATCGCCCGCATCGTGGGACGGATACGCGCCCGCTGGCCGCGTGTCAGGATCATCCTGCGCGCCGATTCCGGCTTTGCCCGCGAGGCGCTGATGGCGTGGTGCGAGACGAACCGGGTCGACTACGTCTTCGGTCTGGCCCGCAATGAAAGGCTGGAAGCGATATTGTCCGACAGCATCCTCGAAGCGACCCGCCAATGCGTCGCCACGGGCAAAGCCGCACGCGTGTTCAAGGACTTCCGCTACCGCACCCTCGACAGCTGGAGCGCCGATCGCCGCGTCATCGGCAAGGCCGAGCACACGCTTCAAGGGCCCAATCCGCGCTTCGTGGTGACCTCACTCAAGCCCGCCAGGATGGCGGCGCGTCCGCTCTACGAAGACCTCTATTGCGCCCGCGGCGAAGCGGAGAATCGCATCGGCGAGCAGTTCGAGCTGTTCGCCGACCGCGCCTCATCGGCCACCATGGCGGCCAACCAGTTGCGCCTCACCTTCTCGGCGATGGCCTATACCCTGATCGATGCGTTGCGCCGCATCGCCCTCAAGCATACTCAGTTCGCCAAAGCCGCGGCCCCCACCATCCGCCTGAAGCTCTTCAAGCTCGGCGCCCAGGTAAAGATCAGTGTACGCCGCATCCACTTCGCCATCGCCTCGGGCTGCCCCAATCAGGCCGAGTTCGCCATGGCGCATCTCTCTCTCAGACAGGCGTTCGGCTCGGGATAGCCGCCGACGCATCACCACTTCCACCATGCGCCTCGGCCGGCGCAGGTATCCGCGCGCCTGCTTCTGCCAATTTTGCCATCATGCCCATCCGAAGACACGCGGGCGACGAACTTATCGTGCCAAAGCTCTCCCACCATGCCCCACTTCCGTCAGCGCGCGCCAAAATCCCACCCAAAACCCATCAGAAACCGGTATCGTTTGAGAAATGCGGGTTAGCGGATCCGGTGCGGACCCGATTCGGACCCGATCCTTGACCCTTTCTGATGCTCGTGCGTAGATGGGAGTGCGACGCATTCTCGTTTGCGCGCTCTGGGAGCCGCGGTCATGGCAAAACAAACGAACGAAACGATTAAATTTGGCGGCTTCAGCGGTTATTACGGCAGCATTGCGCAAGGGTATGGCGGCATGGAGTGGGGGGACGTGGATTACCTGAATGCGACCTATTGGCAGAAGGTACAGACGAACTGGTGCGATACCGGATATCAGAACGTGATCAAGGGCGCCGGCGAGGCGTTTACCTGGTACGCCAATGGCAGTGTGAGCTATGGCCTGCTCGAGAGCGCCAATCTGAACGAAACATTCAGCCTCGTGAGCATGGTTGCCGCCTCGGCATGGGAGACGCATCAGGCTTTCGAATTCAAAACCTACACCTTTAAAGTGAATCACGGCTTCATACTGAAGGCATCCGATACGATTCATCTGAGCCAGACAGCGCAAACGCTTAATTTCGCGAAAATCGGAAAACCCGGCGATTTCACAAATATCGCTTCGGTGACGATCATCTCCGGGTCCGGCAAATACGGCAACACCTGCAGCTATGGACCCTATGGCTACACGCTGGGCAACGAAATGGCCTTCGACAATTTGAAGGTGAAATGGAACGGCAAGATACCCAAAGGCAACGGCCAGCTCGTCACCACGGGCCTTGCCACGCATGGCCACGGTCACGCGCACGTTGCAGCTCCGCAACTGGTATATGGCAATGCCCATCATGAGGCGGATTCGAGCGCTACAGGCCAGGCGACGGGGCACTCAGGACCGCAAGCCGATTTTCACAGCGAACTGCTATCCTTGGGTGATTCGGGATCTGGCGGTCTCACTGCCCAGTTCCACTTGCCTGCCGTCGAGCATTTCGGCACCTGAGACCCAGACCGCCTGCGACCGCAATCCTTGACCCTTTCTGATGCTCGTGCGTAAATAGAAATGCGACGCATTCTCGTTTGCGCGCTCTGGGAGCCGCGGTTATGGCCAAGCACACGAAGGAAACGCTGGGGTTCAACAACTACAGCGGTTATTACGGCAGCATTGCCCAAGGGTATGGCGGCATGGACTGGGGGGACGTGGATTACCTGAATGCGACCTATTGGCAGAAGGTACAGACGAACTGGTGCGATACCGGATACCAGAACGTGATCAAGGGCGCCGGCGAGGCGTTTACCTGGAACGCCAATGGCAGTGTGAGCTACGGCCTGTTCGAAAGCGCCAATCTGAACGAAACATTCAGCCTCGTGAGCATGGTTGCCGCCTCGGCATGGGAGACGCATCAGGCTTTCGAATTCAAAACCTACACTTATGAAGTGCATCAGGGCTTCATACTGAAGGCATCCGATACGATTCACCTGAGCCAGACGGCGCAAACGCTCAATTTCGCGAAAATTGGAAATCCCGGCGATTTCACCAATATCGTTGCGGTGGAGATCATCTCCGGGAAAGGCAAATACGGCAACACCTGCAGCTATGGACCCTATGGCTACACAACGGGCAACGAAATGGCCTTCGACAATTTGAAGGTGAAATGGAACGGCAAGATACCCAAAGGCAACGGCCAGCTCATCACCACGGGCCTTGCCACGCATGGCCACGGTCACGCGCATGTTGCGGCTCCGCAACTGGTGTATGGCAATGCCCACCATGAGGCGGATTCGAGCGCTACAGGCCAGGCGACGGGGCATTCAGGGCCGCAAGCCGATTTTCACAGCGAACTGCTATCCTTGGGTGATTCGGGATCTGGCGGTCTCACTGACCAGTTCCACTTGCCTGCCGTCGAGCATTTCGGCACCTGAGCGCGCGGACGCATGCCGCGTTGCGGGCAGCACATGGTCCGGATTGCGATTTGACAACTTGGAAGCACGGGCGGAAGCTTGGTTCGGTTGCGCCGGCAGTGATTGCGAGTTGTCGGGCGTTCCGTGATTCCATCATGGGGGTGTTCGCGAAATGCAAGACAAAAAACACAAGACCAAGGGTCTGAACTTCGGCGGATTCAGCGGCTATTATGGCCCGATGAGCGGGCACGACGGCTATGGCGGCTTCGACTACGTGGGCGATGTCAGTTACATGAACGCGTCGATCTGGACGAAGGCCAACGGACCGGGATATGAGCTTGGCTGGTGCGATACCGGCTATCAGAACATCGCACAAGCTGCGCACACCAAATCGCTGGGCTGGATCTATGAATACGGCCTGATGGAAACGGCAAGCAAGCATACCTTTACGCTTGAGAGCTTCCTCGCGACCGCCTCCTGGAGCTACAACCAGCCTTGGGAAGTCATCAGCTACACCGAGAAGAACGGCGCGCTCGTCCAAAAGGGTACGATGAACATCACGCCGACCTTCAGCAAGGCGGAAACTATCACATTCAAGGGCAAGGACTGGACCGGTATTGCCGCAATCGCCTTCGAAATCCAGGGCGATGGTTCTGCCGGCAATACTTGCACCTATGGCACCGCCCGTTACGGCTATGAGATGTGCATCGACAAGGTGAAGGTGAAGTTCGCGAAAAAAGCCGATCTGAAGCACAACGCAAGCAATCTGCTCACACCATATCAGCTGCATCACCATACCGCTGCCGCGCATGTGGCGGCTGCCTCGCAGGGGGCGCATGACGCCGCTGCCGCGCATGCGGGCGACGTCAATTCAACGGCTTCTCACAA
>DATJUM010000210.1:0-7287 GCA_035502355.1 Rhizomicrobium sp.
GCTTGCGTCCCGAAGATCTGTGAGGCGAGTTCGCTCGCGCAAGCACCCGGCCTTGGGGACGCAATCCTCAAAGATCATCCGGCGGTAGGCGTTGAGCTTGCCTTCATTAACATCCTGCCAGTTGATGCCACAGTGTTTAACAACCGCTCCGGGCGGATCGTCGGCTACCCGGAGAAACGTATGCGTCCAGGAACGGGAACTCGGTGCGGCGAATCACGGCGAGGATTGCGCGTTTTGCGGGCTGGCCATCACTATCTTATTGGCAGGCTGCGGACGCAGGCCAAAGGCCTACTTTACGATGCCTCAAAGTGTAGAAGCGTCCTTCTGGACGCGGGCCGGCTACGGGGCGCTCGAAGTGGCGATGTATAATATACATCGTGAGGCGGACGCAACTGTACCTTGACGACCAGCTTTGGGAAGCGCTCCACGCGCGCGCCCGCAGCGCGAAAACGACCATTTCCGAGTTGGTCCGGCAGGCCGCGCGGGAGCGATACCTCGGACCCCAGGGGGCGCGTATGGCAGCAATGCAGAGCTTCGTCGGAATCCGGAAATCCCGCGTGAGAGCAGCGGACAGTAGCGAAGAAGTCAGGGAACTGCGTCGAGGCTCAAGGCTCGACCGCCCGGGCAGCCGGTGACCGTCCTTACCGATTCGGACATCCTGATCGAGGTATCGCGAGGCCGGGACAAGACCCTGGTATCGCAGTGGCTCGAACTCGGTCAATCCGACGCATTGATCCTCTACTCCGCTGTCAGCGCCGCCGAACTGTGGGCTGGCGCTCGTCCGCCTGAATATACCGCACTCGACGCTCTGTTCGAGGCCCTGCTCTGCGTGCCCATAGACGCCGCCTTGGGTCGTCGCGCCGGAGAATACCTGCGACGGTACCGCAAGAGCCATGCGGTTGAGCTGGGTGACGCGTTGATCGGTGCCAGCGCTGCGGAGAGAGGAGCGAGGCTCTGGACGCGGAACCGCAAGCATTATCCGATGCCGGAACTTGCTTTTTATGAATGAGCGCCTGACAAGGCGCCAAACGACGCAAGGTTACTCCCCCTAACTCGGCTTGTGACCCGGAGCTCCTCCGCGTCGTAAACGCCATTGCGCCTGCATCGGCGATGCCGTGGACGTACTCCTACTCGCCCTGCACGGCCTCGTAGGCTTCGTCCGGGCGCGGACGCAGCGTCTGATTCTGCTTCAGGGTCCGGACGCAGGAATTCCAACGCAGGATGGCGTCGTCGTTTCCCGCCGGTCTATGCGTCTCGGCCTGCTCATAGGACTCCATAGCGCGGCGGAACGATTCGTAAGCCGCAAACGCCGAGTTCGGCGAGCCCTGACGCATCTGCGCCCGCGCCATTCGCTCCCAAATGATTCCGCCATAATAGGCCTGCTCATAGCGGCCCTCGATCCGCAGCAGCACGTCGCGCGCGCGGGGCGCCGAACCTCCTTGTCCGAACTGGTCCGTGATGGCAAGCAAAAGCGTGATCAGAGCCGGCTGGTTGTCGGGGTCGACGGCGACAATGTCGTGGCAGATGCTTTCCGCCTGCGCCGGCTCGTTGATCAGACGATAGCGTTCCGCTTTTTGCAAAGCCTCCGGAATGCCTTCGGCGGAGATTGGCTTGAGCTGATAATCCATAAACTTCCTTCGTCAACTGGACACCGTTCCCTCGCGGTCGCGGCTCTGAAACTGTCAGAGACTACGTTGTTGCCGCCCGTTTTCCCGGCGCGTCCCCGGCGCGCGCGCTCTCTTCGGATCGAAACATGCGGAAAAATCTCGTCAGCGGATCGAAGTAACGATCCACCACGCGCTCCTTCAGCGGGATGATCGCATTATCGGTAATCGTGATGCTCTCCGGGCACATTTTTGTACAGCACTTGGTGATGTTGCAGAAGCCGATCCCTTGACTCTTCCTCAGGTCCGGAATGCGATCTTCCACATCCAGCGGCTGCATCTCCAGCGCGGCGGCATATACCAGGAATCGCGGTCCGATGAATTCATCGTGCTTGTGATGATCGCGCAGAACGTGGCAAACATCCTGGCACAGAAAACATTCGATACACTTGCGGAACTCCTGCACGCGGTCGACATCGGACTGCGCCATGCGCCAGGTTCCGTCGGGAGCATCGGGCTTGCGCGGTTTGAATTTTCGAATCCTCTTTTTCACTTCGAAGTTCCACGACACATCCGTCACCAGGTCGCGGATGAGCGGGAACGTCTTCATCGGCTGGATGGTGATGGGCCGATCGAGCGGAAGCGTGTTCAGGCGCGTCATGCACATCAACTTCGGCATGCCATTGATCTCCGCTGAACACGACCCGCACTTGCCGGCCTTGCAGTTCCAACGCACCGCCAGATCGTTGGCCTGTTCGGCCTGGATCTGGTGCACGGCGTCCAGCACCACCATGCCGGCCGAGACAGCCGTCTTGTATTCCTGAAACGCGCCGCCGTTACGGTCTCCGCGCCAGATTTGAAATCGCGCGGTGCTTCCGGATTGAGCGCCGTTATTCATTGCATCTCCTCGATTACCTGTTTCAATTCAGGCGTGAGCGGGACCAGAGGCTCGCGCGCCACCTGCATGCGCCCGTCGCGCCCCTTGCGAACCGTGAGGTTGAATGTACCGTAGGCCTCGTCCTTAAGTGGATAATCGTCGCGAAAATGTGCGCCGCGGCTCTCCTTGCGCTCGTATCCGGCGAGCGCGATCGCTTCCGACACGATCAGCAGATTGCCCAGGTCCATCGCGGTGTGCCAGCCGGGGTTGTACTCGCGATTGCCGGTGACGGCCACGTTCTGGGCCCTCGTTCGTAATTGATGGATAATGTCGAGCGCGCGTTCCATCTCTTCGGCGCGCCGCACGATGCCGACCAGCTCCTGCATCGTGTCTTGCAGCGCATGCTGGATCTGAAAGGGACCATCATGGTCCATGTTGCGGTCGAAGAATTCGAGAGCGCGGCGCGCGGCGGCGTCCACCTGTTCGCGGTTGATGGCGCACGCGGCATTCTCCTTGGCGAAACGCGCCGCGTACTCACCGGCGCGCTTACCGAAAACCAGCAGGTCGGAGAGCGAGTTGCCGCCGAGCCGATTGGCGCCGTGCAGACCCGCCGCACATTCTCCGGCTGCAAACAGGCCGGGTACATCCGACATCTGCGTGTCGCCATCCACGCGCACGCCACCCATAAAATAATGCGTCGTCGGCCCCACCTCCATCGGCTCCTTCGTGATGTCGATGTCGCCGAGCTGCTTGAACTGATGATACATGCTGGGCAGCTTGCGTTTTATATGTTCTTCGGAATTGGAGAGCTTCTCCTTGATCCACGCAATATCGAGGAACACGCCGCCATGCGGGCTGCCGCGCCCTTCGCGAACCTCGCGCACGATGCAGCGGGCGACATGGTCTCGCGTGAGCAATTCGGGGGGACGCCGCGCGTTTTTATCTCCTTGCGTGTAGCGCCAGCCTTCTTCGGGAGTGTCGGCGGTCTGAGTCCGGTAGTTCTTGGGAATGTCCTCGAACATGAACCGCTTGCCCTGGCTGTTGCGCAACACGCCGCCTTCGCCGCGCACTCCTTCCGTGACCAGAATGCCTCGGACGCTGGGTGGCCACACCATTCCTGTTGGATGGAACTGCACAAATTCCATATCCATCAGAACGGCTCCGATGTTGTAGGCGAGCGCCAGGCCGTCTCCGGTGTATTCCCAACTGTTGCTGGTGACTTTGAAGGCGCGGCCGATGCCGCCGGTGGCCAGAACCACGGCCTTGGCATGGAACAGTTTGAAGCGGCCGCGTTCGCGATCGTAGGCGAAGGCTCCGCAGACGCGCCCGGCATCTTCCAGCAGAGTGATAACGGCGCACTCCATGTGCACATCGATCCCCTGATGAATGCCGTGGTCCTGTAGCGTTCGGATCATTTCGAGCCCGGTGCGATCGCCGACGTGCGCCAGGCGCGGGTACTTGTGACCGCCAAAATTACGCTGTAGAATGCGGCCGTCTTTAGTGCGGTCGAACAGCGCGCCCCAGGCTTCGAGTTCGCGAACGCGATCGGGAGCTTCCTTGGCATGCAGTTCGGCCATGCGGGGATTGTTCAGGTATTGGCCGCCGCGCATGGTGTCGGAGAAATGGACGCGCCAATTATCGCGATCGTCGACGTTGCCGAGCGCAGCGGCGATTCCGCCCTCGGCCATAACGGTGTGCGCTTTGCCGAGCAGCGATTTCGTGATCACTCCGACGGAGACGCCTGCCGCGGAAGCCTCAATCGCAGCGCGCAATCCCGCGCCGCCGGCGCCGATCACTAAGACATCATGTTCAAAGGTTTGGTACTCCGCCATCTCAGACGATTCTCCAATCCGTCCAGATGCCCATGGAGCACATCCGTACATACAGATCGGAGAAGGCGACCCAAAACAAGCTGAACCAGGCCCACATCATGTGCCGGCGATTGAGGCAGCTCACGCAATCGTAGGCGGTCTTGCGAATGGGGTGGCCAGAAAGACGATCGATGGCTCCGCCCACCAGGTGACGAAGCGAGTGGCAGCTCAGCGTGTAGGAGCCGAGCAGGATCACGTTGATCAAAAGAACGATCGACCCGACGCGGATGCTGAAGCCGCCGGGCCAATCGAAAAAGCCGCGCCAGGCATCATGCGCCAGCAGCACGATGAAGATGAGGCCGACATAAAGAAAATATCGATGGATGTTTTGCAGGATAAGCGGGAAGGATCGCTCGCCGAGATATTTTTTGCGCGGCTCGCCGACGGTGCACGCGGGAGGATCGGCCCAGAACGCCTTGTAGTATGCGCCGCGATAGTAGTAACAGGTGACGCGGAAGCCGCCGGGAGCCCACAGGATCAACATCGCGGCGGTGACCCACGCGGGAATCCATGTTGGCCGCGCGCCGAACCAGGCATCGGAGGAGCCCACGAGCTCGGGTGAATAAAACGGTGAAAGGTAGGGGCCGAAGCGGAAGTGCGCGCCTTGGAAGCCTGCCCAGGTTGCGTAGGCGATGAATGCGGAGAGCGCGAGAAAAGTGAGAAGAGGCTGGAGCCACCACAAATCGCGCCGCGCGGTCTGGCCAAAGCGACCGCGCTCAAGCGGGACGTCAATCGAAGACATCTACCGGATTATACGATGACGAGGTGGTTACGAAGGAGAGGAAGTCCAAAGCGAGTGGCCGATTGACAATAGGCCGCGGGCCGCAATCGTGAGTCGCAGTGGGTGACGTTTCAGACATCCGGTAACTCTGACCTGGTTGCCCGTGCGCGACAAAAGTTGGCGAAACGGTTGTGGGGAATGGAATGCATCGATCCTTGGCGGCCTGCTGAAAAGTCTCGGCCCCAGTAATTGGCAGGCGAAACCGCTCGCGCCGCCAATGCAAAATCAATCACTTGTAAAGCTCGTGCGGCAGGCATTCATTCGGCCGGGCGTATTGCAGTATCCGGCTGGCGGTTGATCGAACATTATCGATGGGCGCGCCGGTGGTGACTTGCATTCGATCGCTGTGAATGGCCAAACGCTTGCATCGTGTCCGCGGGGCGCCGTGGACCGGGAGGTGGACGGCCGCCGCCGCGCCGGCCACACGAAGACACGGGGAAAGATGCGAGACGAAGACCGCCGATTGCCGGAACGAAGCTTGGCAGGGCTGAACGCCGCCAATTTCTTTCAGGCCGAAATGGTCGGCGTGATCCTGCCTGTGCTCAACGCCTTTCTGAAGGAGCATCACTGGCGCTACGATGCCATCGGCTTTGCGACCGCAGTCGCGGGCCTGGGCACTCTGCTGTTCCAGGCCCCCGCGGGTTGGCTTACCGATAAAGTCAGTTGCCGCCGAACGCTGTTCGCGGCCGCCGCGCTGATCACGGGCGCGTGCTTCGCGGCGCTTCCTTTCGGAACTCGATCCGCTGTTTGGGTCAACTCGCTCCTCTTCATCTCCGGAGCCGCGCAGAGCCTGTTTGCGCCGTTGCTCGGCGCGCTCGCTTTAGCGCTGGCTGGACACAAGCTGCTCAATCGCGTCATGGGCACGAACCAGAGTTGGAACCATGCCGGTAACATCGCCGCCGCGCTTATTGCGATGGCGCTCGTCTCATTGCTCGGTCTCGAATCGATCTTCTATTCTGTAGCGGCGTGCTCCATTCTCGCGGGCGCTTCCGTTCTAACCATTCGCGAGAAAGATCTGGACGAGCGCGTCGCTACCGGTCTGACGAAGGACGAAGGAGCGAAACAATCTGCGACATATCTTCTGCGCGATCGCACCGTGATGTTTCTGCTTCTTTCCATTTTCCTGTTTCATCTCGCGAATGCGCCGATTCTTCCCACCGTGGCCCTATACGTTAAAAAGCTCGGCGGGTCCGATCGCTGGATGACCGCAACCGTACTCACGGCGCAACTCGTCATGGTTCCCGTTGCGATCGCGACGGGCCGGCTTTGCGATTCGTGGGGGCGCAAAGCCGTCATGGCCGTGGCATTCTGCGTTCTGCCGATTCGAATTCTCAGCTATTCGTTCGCGAGCAGCCCCGCGGCGGTGGTAGGGCTGCAAGCCCTGGACGGCATCGGCGCAGGAATTTACGGCGTCGCGGTGGTGGCGTTCAGCGCCGATCTGACGCGCGGCAAGGGCGGATTCAATACCTTAACGGGCCTATTCGCGACGGCGTTGGCGGTCGGAGGAGTGCTCGGCCCGCTGCTGTCGGGTGTGCTGGTGCAGCATCTCGGATTTCGAGTGACGTTTTATTCCTTCGCAGCGCTGGCGGCGGCCGGCGCGGTAATCTTCATGTGTCTAGTGCCTGAAACCGGAAAGCCTCGAGTTCCCGCGCAGCGCGAGCACCCCCCGGCAGCCGTCGATATGCTCGGCAACGAGGTGCGCTGAATCGCTCGTGAGCAACGTCCTGGTGTGGTCTATCGCTGCCGGAACCATCGCGGGCATTTTATTTCGTCCCAAGGAATGGCCCGAATATATCTGGGCGTGTCTGGGCGCCGCGCTGATGGTTCTGCTCAGACTGCTGCCCGTTTCCGACGCCGGCGCCGCAATTGCCAAGGGCGCCGATGTCTACCTCTTCCTGAGCGGCATGATGTTACTCGCCGAACTGGCGCGCCGCGAGGGCGTCTTCGATTGGCTCGCTTCCCTCGCCGTGGAAGCCGCACACCGTTCGCGCGCCCGGCTTTTTACGCTGATCTATCTGGTCGGCGTTGTCGTGACGGTGCTGCTTTCGAACGACGCTACGGCGGTGGTTCTCACGCCGGCGGTTTATGCCGCCGCGAAACGGGCGCGGACGAAGGCTCTCCCTTATCTGCTCATTTGCGCGTTCATCGCTAATG
>DATJUM010000211.1:0-11124 GCA_035502355.1 Rhizomicrobium sp.
TCTTGCAATCCTGCGCAGGCTCGCCCTCAACCTGCTGCGCGCTCACCCCGACCCCATCTCCATGCGACGAAAAATGAATGCGGCAGCCTGGGACGATACATTCCTCATCAGCTTGCTCGGCCAAAAGCGATAGCCCTGCCCCGCATGGCGGGGGAGGAAACTCACAGGAGATAACAATGGAATTCCGCCTGTTCATTCCGATCACCAAGGTCGATGTCGAGAAGCGGCTCGTTTACGGGACCGTTGCGGAGGAGATTCCCGACCGCGCGGGCGAGATCATGGATTACGAAACGGCGCGGCCGGAATTCGAATCCTGGTCGGCCGAGATCGCCAAGGCGAGCGACGGGAAGAGTTTCGGCAATCTGCGCGCCATGCATGGCCAGGTTGCCGCGGGCAAGCTCGAAAGCCTCGCTTTCGACGATTCGGCGAAGAAGATCGAATGCTGCGGCAAGGTGGTCGACGATGCCGAATGGAAGAAAGTCCTCGAAGGCGTCTACACCGGCTTCTCCATGGGCGGGAAGTATCTGAAGCGCTGGACGGATGCGGAAAATCCGCTGCTGACGCGCTACACGCCGAAGCCTTCGGAAGTGAGCCTGGTCGACAGTCCCTGCATCCCCACCGCGACCTTCGAAGTGATGAAGGAAGACGGCTCGACGGAACTGCGCAAGTTCCGCGGCGCGGCCGGCGTCGCAAAAATCGGCGCGCGGCACTCCAAGGCCGATCTCGAGCGCGTGCAGGCGATGCATGACACGGCGGTCGCGCTCGGCGCCACCTGTCCTCCGAGCGGGGATACCGGCGATGACAACATTGATGACGACCCGGACGACGATGCCGAAAAACTCGCCAAGCTCGTGGCCGATAATCACCACGCGATTACGACCGTCCTCGACCGGCTCGCATCGATGATGGAATCGCAGAGCGCGCGCATTGCCGCGCTGGAAGCGCAGCCGCAAGGCGGCGGCCCCGTGCTGCGCGGCGCGCGGACGATCTCAAAGAGCGAAGATGCGGGCGGCGCGGCGGGCGGCGCGGGCGGCGATCCCGTCGGTGCGTTCCGCAAACATCTCGATACGCTACCGCCAGGCGAACGCGCGCTGGCGCTGATGAAGTTCAGCCTCGCCAATCCCCTCGCCTCTGCCCCCAACGCAAGACGGTAAGTAATCAGCTTTCCTCCCCCGCTTGCGGGGGAGGTGCCCCGAAGGGGCGGAGGGGGCTGTGAGCGCCCCGCTTCCCCCCTCCCCGGCCTTCGGCCGGACCTCCCCCGCAAGCGGGGGAGGAAACCAAACGACAGAAGGAAACACACGAATGAACATCACTTCGGAAACGATGGCGCTGATGAAGGCGGCGCTGAAGAACTCGGAACCCGATCTCGCCAAGGCCGTCACCACGGCGCAGGGCCTGACCTTCTACGACCTGCAGGCGCCGTCGAAGAACCTCTATCCGACCATCACCAAGCTCCGGAACATGACGCCGCGCGTCGGCCGGCCCGCCGGCTATGGCACGGCCTGCAACTGGAAAGTCGTGCAGGCGATCACCGGTTCGGGCTATGACGCGATGGGCTGGATTCCGGAAGGCCAGCGCTCGGGCGCCATGAGTTATACCACGGCGAATATGAGCGCGCCCTATGTGACGCTCGGCGAAGAAGATTATCTGACCTTCGAAGCGGAGGCCGCGGGCGAAGGCTTCGAGGATCTGAACGCCACGGTGTCCATGCGCCTCCTGCAGAAGACCATGCGCAAGGAGGAAACCGGCCTGCTCGCCGGCAATTCCACGCTCGCGCTCGGCACACCGTCGACTCCCGTGCTCAGCGCACCGACAAACACGGAATCGACGCTGCCGAGCGGAACCTATTCCGTCATCGTGGTCGCGCTCACGGCCGAGGGCTGGCTCAACTGCAAGGGCAGCGCCGCGGCAGGGTTCACGCCCTCGAAGACGATCACCGGCATGGACGGAAATACTTATACGCTGAACGGCGGCAACTCGAACAGATCGGCGAATGCGACGCAGGCGGTGACGATCGATTCGACGATGCTGGCAGCAACGGTCACGCCGGTCCTGGGCGCGGTCGCCTACGCCTGGTTCGTCGGTGCCGCAGGCTCCGAAACGCTCCAGGCGATCACGACGATCAACAGCGCGACCTTCAGCGCACCGCTCGCCACGGGCCGCCAGGCCGCGACCACCGTCAGCGCGGACAATTCCTGCAACTCCGCTCTCGCCTTTGACGGCTATCTGGTCAACGCCTTCTCCTCCGGCAGCGTGTTCACACAGCCGACCGGCACGGCGGGCACCGGCACGCCGCTCACCGCGTCCGGCCGCGGCTCGATCGTCGAGATCGACACCATGCTGAAAGGCATGTGGGACAATTTCCGCCTCGGGCCGACCGTGATTTTCGTCAGCTCGCAGGAACAGCAGAACATCACCAACAAGGTGCTGACGAATGCGAGCGCGCCGCTGCTGCGCTACGATGTGAGCGCCACGCCTGGGCAACCCTACGCGATCTCCGCGGGCGGGCAGATCCGCTATTACTACAATCCGTACACGGGCGGCGGAATGGAAAGCGGGCCGGGCGGCGGCGACACCGTTCCCGTCGTGGCACACCCCGACCTGCCGCCGGGCACGATCTTCGCCCATTGCGAGAAGCTGCCCGAATGGTATCAGTCGAACGAGGTACCCAACGTCGCCGAAGTGATCACGCGGCGCGACTATTACCGCGTCGACTGGCCGCTCCGCACCCGCCGGCGCGAATACGGCATCTATGCCGAGGAGGTGCTCGCCGTCTACGCGCCGTTCGCGCTCGGCATCATCACCAACATTGCCAACGGGTGATTGTCTCGCGCGGCGTCCCGGAGTTGTTCAACCACAAAGAGCACGAAGAGCACAAAGCCGCACAAAAACGGTTGCGCGCAGGCGCGCCCACTCCTTCGTGCTCTTTGTGTCCTTTGTGGTAAGCCCTTCTTCTCCGCGGCCCATCAGGGCGTGATCGCGAAGATCGTGCCGCAGCCATTCGGTTCCTCATAGTTCGTGCAGGCGCCGCTGCCGCCATATGCCGTTACGCCGTAGAGTGTTCCGTTCACGTTCACCAGGCCGGCTGTGAGAACAGCACCGTCCGCACAGTCGGGCTGGCTGCAAAAGGAATACACAATGTTTTCGCTGTGCGTTTTCGGATCGACCGAATACACCGCGCCGCACTGAGACGGACAGTACGCGCCATTAGGGCCGCTCGCCGTCGTCCCATACAAAACGCCATTCAGATCGGCAACGCCGGTGTCAGGATTCTGGCCGTCCGTCGTACCGCCCGCGAACGAATGCAGCACATTTTCGCGACCGTCCGGAAGCCGGAAGGAAAACACAGTGCCCTGACCGCTTTTGCCACCATATACCGTTGTACCATACAGCGTGCGCCCCGAATTAATCAGATTGCTTGCAGGCTCAAATCCGTCTTCGCACGTTTGAGCGCAAAACGAGTAAACAACCGCCTCGACACCTGAGTTCGGATCGAACGAATAAATCGTTCCGCACGTTGAACAGATTCCACCTCCTCCAGTTGTGCCGTACAACATCCCATTCACGCTCAATAGTCCCGCATTGGGCCCATAACCATCCGTGCAATTCGCAACGCTGCAGAAAGTATACACTATGGTATGAGTATTTGTCTTTGGATCGAAGGAAAATAACGTACCGGCATCTCCTCCCGAACCGGTAACTGACGTCGTCCCGTAGAGCGTGTTTTCCAAATCGGTCAGGCCGGAATTGGGATACCGGCCGTCCAGGCAGTTATAGAGATCGCAAAAGTAATACCGTTGTCGGAAGGTGCTTGACTGGAGATCCAGCGAAAACAGCATTCCTGCGCCACGACGGCCGCCATACAAGGTTGTGCCAAAAAGTGAATTTCTCGCCGCAAGCAAGCTTTCCGGATTAGAGGTGTACTTGGGATAGCCGCCAGTGCCCCGGAAAGAATACAGGGTGGTTTCGGCACCCGTCGCCGGGTTGAATGAGAAGATCGCACCACACCCGCCCGAGCAGGGGCCGGTACCGCCGTTCCAGGTCGTGCCATAAAGCGTGCCGTTGACGCTGGTCAGCTGGGCATGCGGGAAGAGACCATCCTTGCCGTTGTTCTGGAAGGAATAGACCACAGATTCGGTCGCGGCATCCGCGGCCGGGGCCACAAGGCCACAGGCGAATATGCCCGCGAAAAGCGCAGTGATCGCGAATGTGGATTTTGAAGGCGCCATCAGGATTTCCCCCCTTAAGTGCGGCATGGACGGATCATACCCTATAACCGAAGCGTGACAAAGCCGAGACGCCGGCCAAGGGGGGGCGAAGCCCGTAGAGGCTCCCTCCGTCATGCTCGCATCGCGCGCCCGACAGCCCGCATCAAGTGCGGGGCAGGCTCTCCCACCGCGCATTCGTTCGGGGGGAACTCCGCGTTCTCCGCGTCTCCGCGTGCAAAACGGAATCCCATATGGCGCTCTATGACCTTTGCCAGCTCGCAGATGTGAAGGCGTGGCTGGGGCGCACGGATACGAATTCGGATGCAGTGCTGGCCGCGCTCATTACCCGCACCAGCCGGCAGATCTATTCCTATCTTCAGCGGAGTTTGATCCTGCCCCGCACGGTGGCGGAAGTCCGCGACGGCACGGGCGGAAGCACGATGGTGTTGCGGCAGTGGCCGGTTATTTCCGTCGCGTCGCTGACGATCGGCAACCTGGTCATACCGGAGCGCGCAAGCGTCTGCAGTGCGGGCTGGGCGATCGAATCCTGGGACGGCACGCCACCGGGCCGCGCCCAGACGCTCTCGCTCGCGGGTTATGCGTTCGGGCTCGGACTCCCGGGTGTCCTCGACGGGCAAAACGTCGAAATCGTCTATCAGGCCGGTTATCAGGTCAGTGCCGAACCGCAAACCATCGCCGATGCCTCCGCAACCGCCCTCGCCCCGTACGGCGCTTGGGCGAGCGACATGGGTGTAACCTACGCGGACGGGACGGCACTCGTGGCCGTAACAGGGCCGCCTGCCGTCGGCCAGTATCAGCTGACGCCGGGCCAACCCGGGAACTACACATTCAACGCCGGCGACGACGGCGCCAGCATCCTCATCTCTTATGGCTTCATCCCCGCCGATCTCGCCGATGCCTGCATCGAACTGGTGAGCGAACGCTTCAAATATGCCCAGCGTATCGGCGAGACGAGTCACAGCCTCGGCGGCAATGAGACGGTGAGCTTCAACACCGCCCGCTTCACGCCGGTGATCGCCGCCCTGCTCCAGCCGTATCGAAACGTTGTTCCAATCTGAAACAAGACGGCGCGTCATGATTTCTTAACCGGATCAGCCTTGAATGAGCCCATTGCGAGGGGGATTCGTTTCATGCATGGCATGCTCGTCGGCGCGGCCGGCCTGATTGCCGGCGCGATTGTCGCCCAAGCCGCTTGCGCTGCCGGACCCTCTTACAAATTGCTTTATTCCTTCTCCTGCAAAAAATGCGTCGATGGGGCAGCGGCGAACGGATTGGTGGAAGACAGTCACGGCAATATTTTCGGCACCGCCCCTGGCGGCAAGTTCGGCGCAGGGCAGGCCTTCGAACTGATCCGGGCGGTCAACAATCAATACACCTACAGGGATATTTATGATTTCTGCCATCTGAAGAACTATTGTCTCGACGGCGGATACCCGGGCCCGCTTGTGCTGGACAGTCATGGCAATCTCTATGGTGTGGCAGAGGTTGGGGGAATGGGCTGGGGCGAGGCGTTCGAACTGATGCCAGCCGGAAACAGCTGGCAGCTGCGCAGGCTCTACAGTTTTTGCTCCCGGCCAAAATGCGCCGACGGCGTTTTCCCGGTCGGTCCGTTCACTTATGCCGGCGCTGCGGCGGGCCAGCCCTATGACGGCAAATCGCCGCTCTATGGAATGACATTCGGCGACGGCAGCAACTATGAAGCCAACGCGTTCGAGCTTCAGCCCGCAGGCAGCACCTGGCAGGAACAGGTGATCCAGGATTTCTGCAACGACGGCAATTGCGCGGATTATGAGGTACCCGGTTTCGTCCTGGTCGCGGACGGTTCCGGCGATCTTTATGGCACCCTGCAAACAGACAGCTCGGGCAGGGACGGCAGCGTCTTCGAACTGAGTCCGAACGGGGACAACTGGACCTACTCCACAACCTACAATTTCTGCAGCCAGCCCAATTGTGCCGATGGAGAACTTCCAAGCACGACTCTGGCTCTCGACTCGTCCGGTTCGCTCTACGGCGGTACGCAACTCGGCGGGTATGCGTGCAAAAATGATGGCGGCTGCGGGGTCGTTTATCAGCTCGGCGCAGGATCGCAGGAAAGTGTGCTTCACACCTTCTGCACCACGGACTGCTTTGACGGTTACAGCCCGGTGGGATACGTGTTCCTCGACGCGGCGGGCAATGTTTACGGCACCGCACTCAATGGCGGCAATTTCACTTACAATTCCGAGGGTGGCGGTACGACATTCGAGATTCACGACGGGCAGTTTCTGTTGCTGCATCAGTTCTGCAATCAGGCTCACTGTGCCGACGGAAGCAAACCGACGAGCCTCATCCGGGACCCATCCGGCAAGCTGTTCGGCGTGGCGGGCGCCGGCGGTGCGCACAATCAGGGCGCCATCTTCGAAATCGATTTCTGAGCGCTGCCGCAAGCCCTGCGCGAGCGACGGGCCTCCATCGTTTTCCCCACCCGCGCCGACTTGGCCCGCGGTCGCGCGCCATTCTTATGACATCTGCACATGATCTCAGTGAAAGTCGACACCGCGCCGGCAATCGCAAGGCTGGATGAAACGAAATTGCGGTTGCGCGCTGCCGCACGCAACGCCGTGGAGAGCGGCGCCAACCGGCTGCTATCATTGGTCCAGGAAAAACTGTCAGGCGAAGTGTTGAATTCGCGATCCAGCGCGCTGCTGCGCAGCATTCGCGTCGAAACAGCGGAGGATACGGATGGGATCGCCGTGCGCGTGTTGAGCGACGGCTCGGTGCCCTATGCCCGCATCCAGGAATATGGAGGGCGTGTGAACATTCCCGCACTTGAGCCGATACGCGCCAAAGCGCTCGCCTTTGGCTATGGCGGAAAGCTGGTGTTCGCGAAAAGCACGGCAGCGCATGTCGTGGACATCCCGGAACGAAGTTATATGCGTTTGTCTCTCGCCGAATTCGCAAGAGCGTTTTCCGACGAAATGCGCGAAGCCATCGCGGGCTCGCTCGCATGAGCGAACCCCAGTTCAGCCGCGAGGCGATCTACGCTGCCCTGTTCGCCCTTGCCGGCAGTCCGGCGTCGTTCCAGACGGTGACGCGCCGGATCAAGGAATATTCCGATGTCGACCAGGCGACTCAGCCGGCGCTGCTGCAGATCGAACTCGGAGAAAAATGGAATGCGCGCATCGGCATGCCGCCGGTGGTGATGCTGAACTGCCGGCTCTTCGTCTATTGCGAAAGCAACGATCCGGCCGAACCGGTCTCGACGCAGATGAACGGTTTGCTCGATGCCGTCATGGCGGCGCTCGCCCCGCCGATCCTGCCCGACGGCGCATTCCGCCAGACGCTTGGCGGCCTCGTCCAGCACGCCGGCATTGCCGGCGATGTAACCATCGCGGAGGGCCTTTCGGGGCAATCGGAAGCCGTCATCCCGATCGAAATCCTCGTCAACCCCTGATTCCGCGCAGCAACACTTCTCACCATGGCCGGGCTTGACCCCGGCCATGGCGGGGGAACGTGTGGCTCCGTCTCTGATGTCACACAACAAGGATGAAATCCCATGCAACTGAATTTCGGCGTCGGGACCGCGATCGGCAAGCGCACCGACATCGCCAATGCGAAACCGTCCTTCCTGGGCGTGCTGCAGGATCTCGAAATCGACATCGATGTGACGCTCAAGGAACTGACCGGCGCCTACAAGATGCCGGTCGACGTTGCGCCCTCCACCATGAAGGTCACGGGCAAGGCCAAATTCGCCCGCATCCAGGGCGCGAGCGTCAACAATCTTCTTCTCGGCCAGACCGAAACCGACAATGCCGGCATCGACATGGCGGTGGCGGAAGCCTTCAACGTGCCCGCCTCGTCGCCTTACACCTACACCGCGACGAACGGCGCGCATTACATCGAAGATTTGGGCGTGTTCTATGCCAATGGCGGCGCGCAGCTTCAGCCCGTCACGTCTTCGCCCGCGCAAGGCCAGTACGTTCCGGGCGTCGCCGGCACCGGCACGCTGACCTTTTCCGCCGCTGACGAAGGTGCCGCGATGGTCACCTATTACAGCTACAGCGCGACCTCGCTGGTGCAGCTCAGCCTGGCCAATCAGCTGATGGGCACGGGTCCGGTCTTCGAGCTGCAATGCAAGCAGGATTATTTCGTGCAGGGCGTGGAGAAAAAGCTGATCATGAAGCTGAACGCCTGCCGCGGCTCGAAATGGTCGCTGCCGTTCAAGAACACGGACTACACCATCCAGGACTTCGAGTTCAGCGCCTTCGCCGATCCGAACAACAATTGGGGCACGTTCGCCTTCAGCGAGTGATAATTCAGCCTGTCATCCCGGACGGCCGCGTTCCGGCCGATCCGGGACCCAGTCCCCTTCGCACCTCCGCGCGATCACGGCGTGATCGCAAAGACCGTGCCGCAGCCGCCGTAGCCATTGCAGGTGCCGCTGCCACCGTATTCCGTCACGCCATAAAGTGTTCCATCTGCGTACACCAGACCCGGTGCGGGGTCATCGCCGTCTGCGCAGCCTGCCTGGCTGCAAAAGGAATAGACAATCGTCTCCGCGCCTGTATTCGGATCGATGGAATACACCGTGCCACAACCTTCGCCGGTGAGGCATGCGGTGCCGCTGCTGCCGCCGGTTGGCGTCGTGCCATAGAGCATCCCGTTTACCTCGATAAGGCCGCTGTCGGGCGAACGGCCGTCAGCGCCGCCCGCAAACGCGTGCAGCACTGTTTCGTGATCCCTCTTAAGACGGATCGAAAACACGGTACCTAAGTTATATGAGCCGCCCGCGTTTGTCGTTCCATAAAGCGTGCGGTTTATATGAATCAGATTGCCGTTTGGGCGCGCTCCATCTTCGCAATAATCCCGAGTGCAAAAATAGTAAATGATGGACTCGACGCCAGAGCTCGGATCGAGAGAAAACACCGCGCCGTTACCATAAGCGGTCGTGCCGTATAGCGTTCCTTTCACGCCGAGCAATCCACCTCCTAGCTGGCACCCACTGCAGAAAGAGTACAACACCGTTTCGGCGCGTGTTTTCCGGTCGAAGGAGAATACCGTGCCCCCACCATTGACGCCACCCTCGTTCGTCGTACCGTAAATCGTGCCTTGCGATTCAAGCAGGCCGGGGTTGGGAGCTTCGCCGTCCATGCAGTCGTAAAGTTCGCAAAAGTCATGCCGTTGTTTGTAGTGCCCGGACTGGAGATCAAGGGAAAACAGCATCCCTCCGTCCCGGTGGCCGCCATAAAGCGCCGTGCCGAAAAGCAAGCCCCCTTTTAACGCGATCAGGCTGCCCGGGATGTTTATCGTCCGCTCAAAACCCTCGAAATCGTGCAAGATGGTTTCGGCGCCCGTTGCCGCATTGACGGAGAAGATCGTGCCGCAACCGCCCTGGCAGTGGCCGGTGCCGCCATACTCGGTCGTGCCATATAGCGTACCATTCACGTCGATCAGGCTGGCATCCGGCACGACACCGTCGTTGCCGTTGTCCTGGAAGGAATAGACCACGGATTCCGTCGCGGCACCCGCAGCCGGAGCAAGTGCGGCAAGCGCACAGACGAAAAGGCCCGCAGAAAGAAAATGTGTCGCATACGAGGTTTTTGCCGGCGTCATCTGGATTCCCCCACAGGATTGGCTCGAACGCATCATATCCCAAAACCTGGCCACGACAAAGCTCGGAAATCGCCTTCGATCTTTTTTTGGGAGACATCATGTCTCATCCCGTCATCGCCATCGCCGGACGTGTCTGGCCCATGCCGCTGCTCGCGCCGCGGCAGAATCGCATCGTGCTGCCTGGCGTTGTGGCCCTGGCCCAGGCACGGGCCGGACATTACAATACGTTGTGCGATGTCGTGTTTGCCGCGCTCACGCGCGCGCATCCCGGTCTCGACCGCCGCGAATTCGACGACTGGCCGATCGCGACCTATGAGCTGCTCGATGCGCTGCCGGTGATCGCGCAGCAGACGGGATTTCTCGAGCGCAACAAAAACGTCATCCCCGCGAAGGCGGAGATCCGGCTTCCCGACTGGGACGCCATCATTGCGCAGTTCGTGAATTTCCTTCCCGGCACCACGCCGGATTATTGGGAAGATGCGCTTACCGCGCCGCGGCTCGACGCGATGCTGGAAGAATGGCGCAAACATCCGCCACTCGCGGTGCTGGCCGCACACTGGCTCGGCTACAAGCCGAAGCCGCGCGATGCCGAGGCGATTGAAGAACTGATGCGCCTCTTCCCGACCGGCAAGATCGCCTGCGCACCAACCATGCACTGATCGAACCGCAAAGGCGGTAAACCCTTTTTCCCGGGAGAACTTATGTCCGACGATCAAGTCCCGACGATCACGCTCGCGGGCCGCGAATGGACCGTTCCGCGATTGGCGCCGCGGCAGAACCGCATCGTCGTGCCCGCGCTGCTCCGTCTCATCCCGCGCATCATCACCGCGCGCGAGGACGCGCTGGCTGCGAAGGAAAGCGATCTCGCCTATCTCGCGCGCTTTGTCGACGCGCCGACCTATGACGAGTTGGCGGCGCTCGTCTACACCGCACTGACCCGCGCGCATCCGGAACTCGAGCGCCAGGAATTCGACGACATGCCGATCGAAACGCTGGAGCTGATCGGCGCCGTCTCCGTTGTCGCGCGCCAGGCCGGATTGCTGCGGCCGGTCAAACCCACAAACTAGGCCCCTCGCCTCGCCGACATTCGGGATCAGACCATGACCGACAGCGTATCCGTCAAGATCAGTGCCGATATCGCCGATCTGCAGGATCAGTTCGCGCTTGCCGAAAGCGCGATTTCCGATCTCGCAGACGCGTTGAACAAACTTGGCGAGCAGGGTGAAGCGGGCGGTCTTGCCGATCAGCTCAAGGCGCAGCTCGACGTCGTCAGTCCGCAAAAGGCGCAACAGGACGCAAACCG
>DATJUM010000212.1:0-10819 GCA_035502355.1 Rhizomicrobium sp.
GACGGCCGGTGGCCGCCGGCGGCAAGCGGCGATGTATTTGCGGTTGTCGACCCGGCCACTGGTGCGGTGCTGAAACGGGTCGCTTCGCTCGATGCTGATCAGGGCGCCAGCGCCATCGATGCGGCTTCACTCGCCTTTCCCGCATGGCGCGCACGGCTGCGGCAGGAGCGCGCGGCGCGGCTTCGCGCCTGGTACGAGCTGATCCTAGCGGCAAAGGCGGATCTGGCGCTGCTCGTCACACTGGAACAGGGCAAGCCGCTCGCCGAAGCGCGCGATGAGATCGCGTATGCCGCGTCCTTTGTCGAATGGTACGCCGAGGAGGCGAGGCGTCTCGGGGCGGAGAGCGTTGCCAGTCATCTGAATGACGCGGAGACGATCGTCAGGCGGGAGCCGGTCGGTGTTGTCGGCGTGGTGACGCCGCGGAGTTTTCCGTCCGCGATGCTCGCGCGCAAGGCGGCGGCGCTCGCGGCGGGCTGCACGGTCGTGGCGCATCCCTCCTTCGAGACGCCGCTTTCCGCGCTGGCACTTGCCGAAGTGGGCGCACGGGCAGGGCTGCCGGCCGCCGCGTTCAATGTGGTTACCGGCAATCCCGCAACGATCGTCGAGGGGTTGTGCGCGGACGCGCGGGTGCGCGCGATCAGCTTCAGAACGAATTCCGTGCTCAAGTATATCTGCTTCGACAATGGATGACTTATTGAACCGCAGAGGCGCAAAGGCGCAGAGGCAGCGGGAATTTCACTTCGATACCGCTTTGCCGGGAACGCCAAGAAGTATTGCGCGCGCAGCGCGCGCTTTCTTTTCTCTGCGTCTTGGCGCCTCTGCGGTTCAAAAGCGGAGTTTGTGTGAGTAACGACCATAGGGGCCACAATGTTCGATAAAGCGGGCCTTGCCGCCTGGGATCGCGATCATTTCTTTCATCCTTCGACCCACATGGGCGCGCATGCGCGCGGGGAATCGGCAACCCGCGTGATCGCGGGCGGCGACGGGGTTTACATAACGGATGCCGACGGAAAGCGGAGCCTTGACGCCTTCGCCGGGCTCTATTGCGTCAATGTCGGCTATGGCCGAAACGAGATCGCCGATGCGATAGCCGAACAGGCGCGGCAACTCGCCTATTATCACGCCTATGCGGGGCACGGCTCGGAAGTTTCCATCCGGCTCGCCAAAATGATTATCGACCGGGCGCCGAACGGCATGTCGCGGGTCTATTTCGGTCTTTCCGGTTCGGATGCCAACGAAACCATCATCAAGCTCGTCTGGTATTACAACAATGTTCTCGGCCGGCCGCTGAAGAAGAAGATCGTCTCGCGCTGGCGCGGCTATCATGGCTCGGGCGTCATGACCGGTTCCCTGACGGGCCTCGATCTCTTCCATGACGCCTTCGACCTGCCGCGGCCGCCGATCCTTCACACCGAAGCGCCCTATTATTTCCGCCGTGCTGCAAGGTCGCTGAGCGAAGAACAATTCTCGCAATATTGCGCCGAGCGGCTGGAAGACCTGATCCTCGCCGAAGGCCCGGAAACCATCGCCGCCTTCATCGGCGAGCCCGTCCTGGGCACGGGCGGAATCGTGCCGCCTCCGGCCGGCTATTGGCAGAAAATCCAGGCCGTGCTGCGGAAGCATGATGTGCTGCTGATCGTGGACGAAGTGATAACCGGCTTTGGCCGGCTCGGCCGCATGTTCGGCTGCGATCTCTATGGCCTGACGCCGGACCTGATCACGATCGCGAAGGGCGTGACCTCCGGCTATGCGCCGCTGTCCGGCGTCATCGTTTCGGAGCGCATGTGGCGGTTTCTGGTCGAAGGCTCCGACAAGCTCGGCGCGCTTGGTCATGGCTGGACTTATTCGGCGCATCCCATCTGCGCGGCGGCGGCGGTCGCCAATCTCGAACTCATCGACCGGCTCGGGCTGGTGGAGAACGCGCGCGAGGTGGGCACGTATTTCCGGTCGGAACTTGCGAGAGCCGTTGGCAATCACGTGAATGTCGGCGAGGTGCGCGGCGAAGGCATGTTGGCGGCGGTCGAGTTCGTTGCGGACCGGGACGACCGGGTGTTTTTCGATCCCGCAAAGCAGATCGGCCCGCGCATTGCCGCAGCACTTCTGGAACGCGGCGTCATCGCCCGTGCCATGCCGCAGGGCGACATCCTCGGCTTCGCCCCGCCGCTATGCCTCAGCCGGGTAGAAGCGGATATCGTGGTGGAGAAGACCGCGGAGGCCGTGAACAGCGTGTTCGCGAGTTTGTGAGCAAATGGCGGCTGGGTGAACCGCAGAGGCGCAAAGACGCAGAGGGTAGATTCCATCAGCGAGGCACCGCAGGTGTGGGGAAGAAAGGCTGCGCGCAAGGCGCGCAATACTTGTCTCTTGAAATCTGCTGCCCGGTGGTCGAGTTGGCGCTTGACCCTCTGCGCCTCTGAGCCTTTACGGTTAATCACTTAAGCGCTCCCGCGCTCGCCGGAGACGACAGATATCTGGAGTGACCAATGACCGCGTTGACCGACATCAAGCTCGAAATCCTCACGCCTGCCATCGGGGCGCGGATCGACGGCGTGGATCTTTCGCAGCCGCTTTCGGAACCGGATATCGTTGCCGTCCGGAAATTGTTTCTCACCCATCGGGTGATCTTCTTCGAGAATCAGAATCTCTCCCCAGAGCAGCATCGCGATTTCGCGGCGCGGTTCGGTGCGTTCGAGCTGCATCCGTTCTACCAGGCGCATCCGGAGTATCCGGAACTCGTCGTTCTCGATACGGGCGCGCACAGCCCGACCGACAATGATCACTGGCACACGGATATGACCTATGCGGCCGAGCCGCCGATGGCCGGCATTCTCTATTCGCGCCTGATACCGCCCAATGGCGGCGACACGCTGTGGGCCGACATGCATGCCGCGTATCTCGCGCTGTCGCCATCGCTGCGGCGCCTACTCGATCCGCTCGATGCCGTGCACGATCTCGCCAAGGCCTTTCCGCCCCAGCATCGCGCGGTGCATGAGTCGGGTGCGGACAAATACGCCGAGAAGATGAAGGCAAATCCGCCGGCGCTGCATCCCGTGGTGCGGACGCATCCCGAGACCGGCGAGGATTGCCTGTTCGTCAACGAAGGCTTCACCACCGCCATCGGGGGGCTCGCGAAGAAAGAAAGCGACGATTTGCTGGCGTTCCTGTTCGCGCATGTCCATCGGCCGGAATTCGCGGTGCGCTGGCGCTGGAAACCGGACACGCTCGCCATGTGGGACAATCGCTGTACGCAACATTACGCGGTGAACGATTACCTGCCCCACCGCCGCGTCATGCACCGGGCAACGCTCAAAGGCTCGCGGCCCTTCAACCGCGGGCGGCCCGGACCACCCGGTTTGCGTCCTGGCGCCGGTCAGGATTTCGAGGATCGAGCTCGAGTCAGCCCTCCCTGATCGCCCCACGATCAGGCCGCCGGACCGGATATCGCCTTGCAAGCCGGGCAGCGCCTTGGCTACGAAGAGCGCCGGCGCGCTTGCGTGGCACGCCGCGAAGGGGTGGCGCAGGATTTGGGCATCTTCGAACGTCGGACGGACCGGCGCGAAACGCTGCTCCGGCTCTGCTTCGCGCGCGCCCTGCCGCGGATACCCGACCGCCGGCCTGTAGCGGCATCCGATTGGCGGACAAAGCTCGAAGGAGGAATGAATCAATGAAATTTCAGCATTATTTCACACTTAGTAGTTCGGTTCTTGCAATGACGGCAATGGCTTCGCTGGCAACCGGCGCTTCGGCACACGAAATTTACCTTCCCTATCATCCGGGAATGGCGGTTCCGAAACCGATCACGCCCGCGGTTCAGCCGTACCACGCTCCCTATGTGGCGCCCAAGAAGAGCAAGTCCGGAACATGGACGGATGTCAGCGGCGTTCCGTTCACGAACGAAGGCGGCTGGGGACCGATGCAGCTGACCGACGGCACCGTCATCATCAAGGAGGCTTTCACCGGCACCGCCGGCGTCTGGTACAAGCTCGCGCCCGACAGCAAGGGTCAGTACACCGACGGAACCTGGACCAAGATTGCAACGATGCCGGCCGGCTATTCGCCCGACGGCTTCGCCCAGCAGGTTTTGCCCAACGGCAACGTGCTGATCGAAGGCGGCGAATATAACGACGAGCAGGGCGACTGGAGCAACAAGGGCGCGATCTACAACCCGGTCGCGAACACATGGGCGTCGGTGAGCCCGCCCAGCGGCTGGGCGAGCATCGGCGATTCGGAGAGCGTCGTTCTGCCGGACGGCACTTACATGCTTGCCGATTGCTGCTTCCAAAGCACCGGCGAGCAGGTGCTGGCCACGGTCAGCGGCACGACCGTGACCTGGGCAAAACCCACCGACACCTGGACTTGCGACGGATATTGCATGGACGAAGAGGGCTTTACCTCCATGCCCAATGGTGACGTTTTCCTCGTGGACGTATGGAATTACACGAGCACCAGTGATGAATACCACATCTACGACACGTCGACCGGTGCGTGGAGTCAGCCCGGAAGCACGCCGGACCGTATGAGCGATGCGGACTACTTCGAGCTTGGCGCCGGACCGCTGACGCCCCAGGGTGGCAAGCAGGGAACCATCATCCAGCTGACCGCCAACACCACGACGTCGAATGCCCCAAATGACATCTATGACGTCGCAACGGGCAAATGGACGACAGGTCCGATATTGAAAGTCGGCAGCACGACCTACGTTTCGGCCGACGCTCCGGCAGCGACCCTTCCCGACGGGAACGTTCTCGCGGAGGCGAGCCCGGGCTTTGGCGGAACGCCCGCGCATTTCTGGGAGTTCAAGACCAGCAAGAAGGGCACGGTCACGGCGACGCAAGTGAACGATACAAAGACTTCGGCGAGCAGTTCGGCCTTCACGGGCAATCTGATGCCGCTTCCAACCGGCCAGATCCTGTGGGACGACAGTCAGTACAGCACCGAAATTGCGGTTTACACGCCGATCGGCAAGGTCAAGAAAGAATGGGCACCGGTGGTGTCCAGCGTGTCGGCCACGCTCACCGTGGGAAGCACGGCGAACGCAATCTCCGGCACCAATTTCAATGGCTTCACGAATGGCGGTTATTACGGCGACGATGCGCAGGCGGCCACGAACTACCCGTTGGTGCGCATCACCAACACGAAGACCGGAGATGTCTGCTTCGGCCGCAGCTACAACTTCTCCACCATGGGCGTATGGACGACCGGCACGACCAACGCGGTGTTCGATATTCCGAGCACCTGCGAGACCGGCGCCAGCACGCTTGCGGTTGTCGTGAACGGCATCGCCTCCGCGGGCGTTTCCGTGACTCTGAACAGCTGACGCGCTTCCTCGATCTGCGACCGCGGCTTCTTCCGCGGTCGCGATGCGTTCTGAACCCTTTTCCTCCCCCGCCAACGGCTGGGGAGAAAATCCTACGGTCCGCGCCGGGATGCCCTGCCGGTGTCAAGACTGATTTGGTTGACAATATGCCTGATATGGTTATATACCCATCCGGTTCACATTGCGCGAGGGACTGTATGACCGCTTCCATTTCCGCCTACACCATCGGCCGCGGCCGGCCGCCTTTGCACACGCGATTCAAGAAAGGCCAGTCGGGCAACCCGAGCGGGAAGCCGGGGCCGGCGAAGCTCGCCCGGCAGCGTTTTGCTCGGGCGCTTTACGCGGCGCTGGACGGCTCGACGGAGGAGCTGGCGGCTTCGAAACCCGAAAACGTCCTCGCCGAAATCGCAAGAAAGCTGGTGCTTGACGCAACAGAGGGGCGCATCGCGGCGGTGCGGCTGGTGCTCTCGCTGCTGGATGCCGAGAGCGAGAAGGAGAGCCGCGCGGAGGACGATTCCCGCGAACCAACGGTCGACGAAGCGGACCTGCTTTCCCTGCTGCAGGGAAAAATGCAGGGAAACGAAAAATTATCGCTGGAAGACATCTTCGGGCCGGCCGAAAGCGAAGCGGCGCAGACGGGCAGCCATCCCCGTGAACAACATCCCGGCGAAACGCTGCCTGCCGCCCCCGCACCGGCGCGAAACAAAGTGCAACCATTTTCCCTGCAGCAGGGAAAAATGCAGGGAAACGAAAAAATGCGGAGGGAGCAAATTTGCGCCGTGCCAGGATTGGACGGAGTGCCTGCCGCGGCGCCTGCGCGACCGGGGAAGCGGGCGCAGCTTATGATGAGTAGTGCGGCGGCGCATTGGACAGATCGATGAGATTCGGAATCCCGCCGCTGGGAGAGTGATGAGACCGTTCGGAGAGATATTCTCGCCCGCGGGGCATCGATAATGCGCGCGGAGGCGCGGAGCCGCAGAGAAGATTCGTCATTCGGGCACGAGGAAATGAGACACTGTCGTCTCCGCATCTTGCGCGTCTCCGCTTGCCCCTGCATGGTCTGCGTGAAGGGTACCTCTCTCGCGCGATTGCCGAGGGAAATTCGCGGCTTGCGCGGATGCTGCGCTATAATTCGTATTCCTGATGCGGCGCGGGCATTTCGACACGGGTACCCGGCAGCAGCTTTGCGAAGGCCTGCATGACCGGCTGTTCGCCGTGGACGAGAAAGGTTGTTTGCACGTTCTGGATCGCGTTGCGCCAGGCGAGCAGGCCCTGCTGGTCGGCATGGGCGGAGAACCCGCCGATGGATTCGATATGCGCCCGGACGGCAATGTCTTCGCCGAAGAGCCGCACCGATTTCGCGCCGTCCATGATTTGCCTGGCAGGCGTTCCCTTTGCGGCATAGCCGACAAAGACAATGCTGCATTCAGGCCGCCAGAGATTGTGCTTGGCGTGATGCTGGATTCGTCCCCCGGTCCCCATGCCGGCGCCCGCCATGATGACGGCACCACTCCTGATCTTGTTGATGGCGATGGAATCGGCGGTTTCGCGCGTGAAGTGCAGGCCCGGAACATGAAACGGATCCTGGCCGTCATGAAACAGCGCGACGGCATCCGGTTTGAGGCATTCCGGATGGCGGGCGAAGATTTCGGTGGCGGAAATGGCCATCGGCGAGTCGAGATACACCTGGATCGAGGGCGGCAGGCGGTTCGCGGCGACACCGCGATTGAGATAAAACAACAATTCCTGCGCGCGCTCGAGCGCAAAAGTGGGAATGAGGACATTGCCCCCGCGCGTGAACGTATCGAGGATCGCCGTGTAGAGTTGTTCGACCGAGTCGTTGCGCGCCGCGTGGAGGCGATCGCCATAGGTCGTTTCCATCACGACGAAATCAGCGGAAGCGGGCGGCGTCGGCGCGTTCAGCAGCGGGCCGCCGGAATGGCCGAGATCGCCAGAGAACGCGATCCGCTTCGTCGCGCCGTCTTCCTGCACTTCGAGCAGGATACTGGCCGAGCCGAGAATATGGCCGGCATCGAGCCATGTGGCGCGCATGCCGGGGCAGATATCGAGCGGTTTGCCGTATTCCGCCGCACGCCCGAAAAGGCTGAGGCTCTCCATGGCGTCGAGAGTCGTATAGAGCGGCCCCGGCGGATGTTTGTTGTCGACGTGACGCGCGTGCCTGGTTGTCCGCCGCTGCGAATCCTCTTCCTGCAGATGCGCCGAATCGAGCATCACGAGCCGCGCGAGTTCGCGCGAGGCGGACGTCGTTACGATCTCGCCCTTGAAGCCGCGTCTGGCGAGCAGCGGAATACGGCCGCAATGGTCGAGATGGGCGTGCGTCAAGAGCAGGTGATCGATCGCGGCAGGGTCGAAGCCGAAAGGCCCGGCATTCTCCTCGTTCAGCTCCTTGCCGCCCTGGAACAGGCCGCAATCGATGAGGATCCTGCTGGTGCCGGTTTCGACCATATGGCACGAACCGGTTACGTCGCGATCGGCGCCGTGAAAAGAGAGCTTCATTTGTTTGATTCCTCGTGGCCGAGCAGCGGGCGGCCGGCAGCTTTGTACCAATCAAGAATGCCGCGCCAGATTTCGTCCGCCGTTTCGGCATACCAGAACAGTTCGCGGTCTTCCGGATCGATCGTGCCCTCCGCGACCAGGAAATCCGCATCGAAAACTTTTCGCCAATACGATTCGCCGACCAGAATGACCGGAACCGGGCTGAGCCGGCGCGTCTGGCCGAGCGTGAGGACTTCAAACAATTCGTCCAGCGTCCCGAAACCGCCCGGAAATGCGACGAGCGCGCGCGCCCTGAGAACGAAATGCAGCTTGCGGATGGCGAAGTAATGAAACCGGAAACACAGTTCGGGGGTGATATAGGGATTGGGAAACTGCTCATGGGGCAGGGTGATGTTGAGCCCCACGGATTGTGCGCCGGCATCGCAGGCGCCGCGATTGGCGGCTTCCATGATGCCGGGGCCGCCGCCGGTGGCGATCAATAGGCGATTGCGCCGGCGTTTGGCACCCGCCTCGCTCACCAGGCGTCCGAATTCGCGCGCGATCTCGTAATAGCGGCTCTTCGCGAGAATGCGCCTGGCGATTTCGAGCCGCTCGCGGGCGTCCTTGTCGTGAGGCGACCTGGCTGCGGCTTTGGAGAGCTCGGCGACATGCCGCCGCGCGGCCGCCCGCTCGCAAATTCGCGTGCTGCCGAACACCACGATGGTATGGGCGATGCCGCGCTCCCGAAGCAGGAGTTCCGCCTTTTCGTAATCGAGTGCGAGACGGATATCGCGCGTGTCGGCGCGGGCAAGGAAATCAATATCGTGATCGGCTTGCCGGTAGCTCGGACTTTCAAGGAGTGCTTTCAGCGCGGCCGGCGCTTCGGCGTCCTCCACCGCGGGTTTCGGCGATTGCGAAGGGAGCGGTTTGCGCCGGATGAGCGGATGCGGCGGCGGCGGAATCTCGCAGGCGCGGCGCCTCGCCGTTCTGGCACGTCTGGTCACTTGATCTCCGGCAGATGCAACGCCCCGCTTCATCCATATCCGCGCGCCCGCGCAGACTGAAGTCCGCTGGCCGTGCCAATTTGAAGGAAGCTGTTGAAAAGCTTCCCAAAAGACGGGATGGACATGGAGGTTGTCAACAGGCGCGACAGCAATGGACGCACCCCCGCCGCCGGACGACGAAGACGAGGACGATGGCGAGCGTCAGCGCAGCTTCGTCATTGCCCTGGTCGCCATCATCGTCATCGTGGTGATCGGCTTTTTTCTTGTCTGGAAGATGTGGCAGAACGAGAAGCTGCAGGAGTGTCTCATGACCGGCCGGCGCGACTGCGCGCCGATCGACATTCCCGCTTCCCGGTAGACGACCTCCCTGCAGTCAAAGGTAATTCTATCTCGCGGCGGCAAAAGCGAGCGCGGCCCATCCGGCGAGAAAAGCAACGCCGCCGATGGGCGTGACGAATCCCAATGCGCGCAGGCCCGTCAGCGCGAGCAGGTAGAGCGAGCCGGAGAAGAGAATGATTCCGGCGAGAAACAATGCGCAGGCGAGCTGTGACAGGGAGCTGCGCGGCGCGACGGCCGCAAGGCCGATCGCGAGGGCGTGGTACATCTGGTAACGCGCGCCGGTCTCGAAGATCGCGAGCGCGTGCGCATCGAGCCGGCCTTGAAGCCCATGCGCCCCGAACGCGCCCGCCGCGACGGCAAGAAATCCGTTCGCGGCGGCAATGACGAGCCAGATGCTCATTCGTCAGCCGCAGCCGCCATGACCATGATGGGCATGAACAGCCGGAACGCTCTGCGGCACTTTTTCCCGCAGCCGCGCCAGCGCGCTTTTCGACAACTCGGCCGTTGCGGCGAAATCGGCATGCGCGCGGTCCAGCAGCACGGAGTCGCACATCAGATCGAGCGCGGTAAGCGCGAGCGACTTCGCGCCATCGATCACCGCGGCATCGCCGCGCCCCGAAGCGGCCCAGCGCGCGAACGCGGCGTTGTGAATAATGACATCTTCCGGCGCCACGGCGAGCATGGGATGGATCGACGGCAGGCGATGGCTGACATTGCCCATGTCGGTCGAGCCCGCATAACCCGAAGGAAGGGCCGAAAGCGGCGTCAGCTCGCGGCCCAGCGCCTGGATGTTTCGGGCATAAGCTTCCGCCATGGGCCAATTGGCCTTCAGGTCGAGATAGTCGGAATTGCCCCAATGCGTTTCGACCCGGCAGCCGGTCGAAAGCGCGGCTGCCTCGAAACAGGCTTGCACGCGCGCCTTGAGCGCGGCGAGTTCGTGCATGTCCGCAGCACGGACATAAAACCGGCAACCCGCGCGTTCGGGCACGATGTTTGGCGCCAAGCCGCCTTCGGTGATGATTCCGTGGATTCGATCCGTCTGCCGGATATGCTGACGCAGTTGCGCGATCGACTGATAGGCGCTGACCACCGCGTCAAGCGCATTGAGCCCGCGGTGGGGCGCTGCCGAAGCGTGTGCGGCACGGCCGAAATAGGTCACGTCGACTTCCGATACCGCGATGCAGGGCATCGAAACGAGATCGAAATTCGACGGATGCACCATCATGGCGGCATCCACGCCCTCGAAGGCGCCTTCGCGCGCCATCATCTCCTTGCCGCCGAAGCGTTCCTCCGCCGGCGTCCCGAGATAACGCACACGCCCCGGCAGTTTCGCGCCGAGCTTCGCCAGCGCCAGCGCCGCGCCGAGACCCGCCGTCGCAATGACGTTGTGACCGCAGGCGTGACCGACGCCGGGAAGCGCGTCATATTCCGAGAGGATGGCAATGACGGGGCCATCCTCTTTCCCGAACTCCGCAGCATAGGCCGTTTTCAGTCCAAAGGCCTCGCGCCGAACCGGCAGGTCATGCGCGGCGACCGCGTCCGACAAACTTTCCGCGGCCTTGAACTCCTCGAGCGCCAGCTCCGGTTCCTGGTGAATGGCATGGCTCAGTTCCAGAAGCTCCGCCCGCATGGCATCCACCGCTGCAACGACATCCTTCTTCAGTGT
>DATJUM010000213.1:0-36789 GCA_035502355.1 Rhizomicrobium sp.
CACCATGACGGTTGCTATCATTCGGGGAGGGATCCAGCTGATGTATTTGTACGCGCCACTTCCAGATTCACGCTACCCGCGCCGTCATCAGTAGAAGAACTGTTGGAGCTGGGAAACGCTTCCGTTGGGTCCGCCAAACACCCAGCCGATACGCTTGCTCGGGTTAAGGATGGGCGCCGGGAAAATGATCACGTTGCCTGCGAACTGAAACCCGTCGATCGTTTCCACGTAATTTCCGCTCTCGTCATAGACGACGATGGCGCTGCCCGAATTTGTGCAGGCATTCACGGGCTCGTTGACGAGGAACAGCTTGTTGACCGGATCGATGGCGATGGTGGAGCCGCTATCGAGCTGGGCCGTATCGCTCGTGCAGGGCAACTGGACGGCCGTGATCGCGCTCTGGCTTGCCATGTCGTAGAACTCGACCTGCGCGTTCAGCTCGGTGTCGGTCGCCGTCATGCCGGTGTTCGGATCCGTCGCTAGGCCGTTCACATCGCCGGCGCCGTAGGGGCCATTGTTATAACCATTGAACTGCGTGCTCTTTCCGGTCGTCAGATCGAACAGATAGTTGACCGGTGCTGCGCCGCCAACCTCGCCATCGTCCGGCGATTCGGCGATGACGGCCTGGTTCGCCGCAGCGTATTGGCCAAGTTGCGGGCCGTTGCCGAGGCTGAAGAGATTCGGATCGAGGTGAATCACCTTGCTGAAGGTGTTGGCGGCGACATCTGAGACGATCAGGTCGGGAACGTCCTGCTTTTTCAGCTCGATCGCAAATACGACGCTGTTGGATGTCGCCTGGTTTTCCGCCACGAGTTCGACCTGGATGTCCTTGACCGGCGGCGTCCAGGTGCCGGTGAACTTGTTTGCGGTGACGGGATTCATCACGTCATAGACACGGCGCGCTGCGAACTGGCCCTTCGGTGTGATGTAATGGGTGACGAGGCCTACATCGCCGCTGAAAATCCCGTCTGCGCTATAGGAGTTCTTCGCGGTGTTCTTCGTGGCAAAGGTTTTGGTGATCTTCCCCGTGTCCTGGTTGAAAGTTTCGACCGAGCCAGCAGTCGCCAGCACACCGTCATTGCCGTTCTGGTCGATATCGAAGCCGTAGATCTCCTGTCCGTCGCTTGAGGTCAGCACCTTGCCGAGGCCGACTTTGTGGGGAGCAGGCGCGGCGGACGCGGGCAGGACAGCGGCGCAACAGAGCAATGCCGCCGCAACGCAGATCGAAGCTGACCTCGGCACTCCGCCGGAGGCGGATCGTGTTTCAGGCAAGAAAAACGGCATGAGAATTCCTCCAGCAGGTGCAGGGTTTGGTGAGTGACCTCCAAGAGACGTTGCAAGGCTCTGTTTTATTCCCACGCCTTGCGCCGCTCTGTCCTGGCGCTGTGGAATGCCACTTGTGTAACGATCGAAAGTCGGCGCGATGCCTGGCGATGTCGGCTATGCCACTTTGCGTAAGCGGTCCGATTCTAACTTCCCAGCGACGCCAGATACGCGACGATCGCAATCCGGTCGGCCGGCGTCATGTGCGCGACCTCGGGAAGCATTTGCGCGACGGCGGGGCCGCGCCGCATGCCGTGCTGAATGTCGTAAAGCTGACGGGCGAGATAGCTGGGCGAGCGGCCGGCGAGCGGTGGAACATTGTTCATTCCTTTCAGATCGGGACCATGGCAGCTGCGGCAGGGCAGGGCGCCGTCGCCGGATGAAACAAGCGCCGCGCCGCGCGCGATGCTGCCTTTCGGAACATAAGCCGTGAATTCCGTGTGCGCGCTGCCGAGCTCCCACTGCTTTGCATCGTCAGGGACTTCGACAATGCGTTGCCCGAGCGGCTCCGTGCCATCAACTTTCACATGCAGGCTGACTTCGCCGACACGCGTCCTGGGCGCTCTCTCCGTCTCCACCACATGAAAATGCGATGTGAATTTGAGCCTCGAGAAATACCTGGCGGCGGCAAGCAAATCTGAGTCGCTCACGGCTTTGGCAAGCGCTTCCATGTCGCGCGCCGACGTCATGTTCCGTTGCGCCACCATGCGCCGGCCCGCGCGGAATTCCTTTATCTGTTCCACGATGTAGCTCACGGGCAGGCCTGGCAGCGCGGCTTCCGCGGGGCCGCCATTGCCCGTCGGCAAATGGCAGAGTGCGCAAGGGAAGACGGTGGGCTTTCGGCCAATCGCCACGGCGGGCGGCATCGGCCCGTGTTCGCCGGGAAACCAGTCGGCGACGAAGAATTCGTCGTTCATCTGTCTGTCGGTAAAGCTGAGCTTCGAACCCGGAACATGCTCGATCCTGTCGGGCACAGGCGCCGAAGCCGGTTTGGACGGCGGGTTGACCGGAAAGGCCCAGTCCGGCGGCGGTTCAACCGGGCCGGCAGCGAGACCGGCGCCGACGAAAGAAAAAAACAGGATCGCTCCAATTGCGGCGCAGCGTCTGCCGTACGCCATCAACATTCCCCTCTTGCCGCGCGGCAAACCTATTCGCAATCCGATGCGAGAAATTCCCGGACTTTGGCATCGGGAGTCGCTCGGGAATCGTCCGCAGGCGGGGAGAGATAGCGGCCGCGGAAGAAGATGAGCGGCGCGCCGGAATGCCGGCGCGTGAAATGCATGACCCGGCCCAGCAGCACCGCGTGATCGCCGCCGTCATACATGGCCTCCCGCCGGCATTCGAAAACGGCGAGTGCATCGGCCAGGGCCGGCGCGCCGAATTTCGTGGCGGCGAGCGGGATCCCGTCGAGCCGGTGCTCCCCCGGGCGAGCCAGGCGACACGAAACGGCCTCGTGAGTTGCGTCAAGAATGCTGACGGTAAAGTAGCCTGCATTGGCGAAGGTTTCGAATCGCTGCGAGCGGCGATCGACGCACCATAGTATCAAAGGCGGTTCCAGCGAGACGGACGTAAAGGAGTTGACGGTAATCCCCATCGGGTGGCGGTCGGCGATATGCGCGGTAATCACGGCCACGCCGGTGGGAAAACATCCCAGCGCATCGCGGAAGGCGCGCCCATCGCCCGCCGTCTGCATCAGGAAATCCTCCACAGCGCCATCCGACTCACCGTCCCTCAGCGTTCCATTGCTCTGTGCCCCGTGCATGGAAATCCTAGCGCCGGTTTTCCGCGGGTGAAAGCACTTACTTTCCGCTTAATTAACGTCCTTCGTTCCGACTGCCGATGCATTTCGAGTCAAGCTTCCGCGCGACGATCGCCGCTCCATTTCGGCTGTTTGCACGATTATTGCCGCCAATTCGGCATCCCGGCGGAAGAAGCTCCGAGCGGCAGCGCTGCCGGGACGTCGGCTCGAGGGCTTCGGCCCGCTTGACACGGATGCGGCGCAGCAAAAGATAGAACACGACCGAAAAAAGCGCGCAGAACACCACCGACGCCAATGTCTTGTTCTGGCTTGGCCGGCTGAAATTAAAATAAAGCAGTTGAAACACGTCAAGGATCACGATCGCCAACAACAGCCAGTTCACGTGCACCTTGCGCAATACAAAGGCACCCAGCGGAGCCATGAATAAAACCACCGGATATGCACACAACCAGGTGTCGAACTGATAGTGGCTCAATCCATGATCCACAAATGCGCGATAAGCGAAGCCCAGGATGCTCATCCCGGTCATCGTGACAATGGCGAGGCGCGTCGCCGCTTTTTCGTTCATGCTGAAGCGGGTTATCAAAATGGTGTAGAGAAGAATGTCCGTTCCGGTTCCGAACAAGCTTGTAACCATGCCGCCCAGAAACAGGATCAATCCAAGCCACACTCCTTCGCCGACCGTGGCGACGGCCAGGCTTGCTTTCGTTCCGCGCTGTCGATGCAGATAGTAAGCGGCGACAAACGTCGTTATCAGCGACAGGAAGAACGCCTGGATCAGATAGACGGGCATTGACTGGAGCGTGTTCATGCCCAGCACGAAGCCGGCCGCGCACACCGGCAAGAACATCAGCACCGGCCTGTAATTCCGCAACACCGTGTTCTTGTGCGTCAGGATGAAGATGCTGGCGCTCGTCAGGCCGATGCTCTGGATCATCATGCTGAAATCGCGCGCCAGCACTCGGTCTATGTGGAGGAAGACGCTCAATGCCGGAAAGGCTATGGCGCCGCCGCTCTGCGGAGTCAGGCCGGCGACGAAGGCGGCAAACACCATGACTGCCGGGTAGTACCAATGATCTTTCAGAAAGGCGAAACTGTCGAATGTGGAGAACAGCGCGATCCAGACCAGGAATGCGAGAACGAACCAGACGGAAAACCATTTGCTCTTGAACATCATGCCGGATATCGTCCTCCAAAATCTGGATCCGGTTCAGTGGTCCGTTCCGTGATTTGGGCCGGCTCCAACCGTCGACGGACGACTCTCACGGCGGCGGATCTGCGCGAACGACGGCCCCGAGGAGCCCTGCGCGTCTGGCACGCATGTGTCGCAGCAGGAAATAGAACAGGGCGGCAAAAACGGTGCAGAACACAGCCGAGGCCACCGTCTTGGCGTCACTCGGCTGTATGAAGTTGAAATAGAGCAGCTGAAATATGGCAAGCAATACGACGGCAATCAGCATCCACTCCAAATGCAGTTTGCGCAGTACATAAGCTCCGAACGGAGCCATGAACAGCACGACCGGGTACGCGCACAGCCAGGTGTCGATCTGATAGTGGGTCAGTCCATGGTCCACAAAAGCCCGCCAGGAAAATCCGAGGACGCTCATCGCAGCCTGCAGTACAATGCTAATATACGTAGCGGCTTTCTCCTTCATGCTGAAATGCGTGATCAGAAGCGTATAGAGCAGCATGTCCGCCCCGGTTCCGAACAGGCTTGTGACCATGCCGCCAATGAAGAGCGCGAGTCCAAGCCAGACCGCGTCCCTGGTACTTGGAACGGCAAGGCCGTCCGCCGATCCGCGCTGCTTATGGAGGTAGTAGGCGATGACGAAGGCGGCGGTCAGCGACAAGAACAGCGCCTGTATCAGATAGACGGGCATTGCCTGCAGCGTGAGCATGCCAAATACGAAACCTGCAAAGCAGGTCGGCACGAAGATCAGCAGCGGCCTGTAGTTTCCGAGAACCGTATCTCGATGGGTTAGTATAAAGATGCTGGCGCTCGTCATCCCTATGCTCTGGATCATCATGCTGAAATCCCGCGCCAGCACGCGGTCTACGTGGAGAAAGATGCTCAGGGCCGGAAAAGCCACAGAACCGCCGCCCATCGGAGTAAGGCCGGCAACGAAGGCGCCGAGCACCATTATCGCGGGGTAGTACCAATTCCCTTTCAGAAAGGTGATACTGTCGAATGTGGAGAACAGCGCTACCCAGACCAGGAGAGCGGCGACGAACCAGACGGAAAACGCCCTGCTCTTGAACATCATGCAACGCTCCCCATTGCCCTAGGCATTTCAACGGAGTCCGACCGCGAGAGCCGCCATCAGAAGCCAATGATTCCGCGTAAGCGGCGCATCTTTCGGGGGCACGAGAATCTCGGTCTCGTCAACGTCGGTCACCGTGGCCGCAGGGAGCAGCCCGTAGGCCGAGGCCCCGATCCCAATAATGATGAAGGCCATGCCCCAATACATCCGCGGATCCATGGGCATCCCGGCAAGGACGAAGCCCATGTTCCTGCCCATCCCGTACATCGGCAGATGAAGCAGCACGCCTATGGTGACGAGCACGCAACCGCCGGCAAAAATGAGCGAGCTGCGCCGCTGCGAGAACATGAACGTATCGGTTACACCAGCCATGATCAGTACCCGCCGCCTTGTTCAGTATCTTTTCGCACCCAAACTGACGAAGCATGGTGTGTCCGTGCGAGGATTGTGCCGCAAAATCCTGGCTGTTGCCGGGCGGGCCAGCAGTTAAACGAGCCAAGCGTCAGCCGTGACGACGTGCCGAAGAAATTCGTCGAATCCGGACTTTCAAACGGATGAACCGCGGTACGCATTGAGGGCCCTCTGCCCATTATCGTGCCATGGGCATAAGTGGTTAACGATCGCAATGGATCTGCCGCGGCCCTCAAGCGCGCGTGCACAAAACAGGTAACGCAGACTGTCCGCCCGCGCAATAGGGAGCCTTGAGCGGGCCCAACAGCCGGGGGCGATAACGAACGTCACAGGGCCAGGAAGAGCGCCGTTCGCGCCCAAGGCCGCGCCATGGGCGTCTGTGGTTAACGATCACGACGGATCGGCCGCGGCCCTCGAGCGCGCGTTTACATATGATGTGGCAGAGCGGCACGGCCCATGCAATACTGCATTGTTATGAAGGGGCGCAGTCGTGAATTTGGAATGTTCAGATAATCAATGTCAGAACGCCCGTGTCGCGGGCGGTCGCATCCAGGATATCATTATCGTCGGTGGCGGTACGGCCGGCTGGATGGCAGCCGCAAATCTCGTCAAGACCATGGGACAGTCAGGGGTTCGCATCCGGCTGGTGGAATCCGACGAAATCCCCACGGTAGGTGTAGGCGAGGCGACCATTCCGCCGATCATGGATTTCATCCACCAGCTCGGCATCGACGAAGATGAGCTGATCCGCGAGATCAAGGCGACGTTTAAGCTCGGTATCGGTTACCGGGACTGGACGCGTCCGGGCGACTTTTATTTTCATCCCTTTGGCCCCACCGGATTTGGTCTGGGATCGGTTTCTTTCCCTTCCTACTGGCTGAAAATGTTTCTTAAAGGCAGGGCGGCAAGGCTTGAAGAATATTCGATACAGGCGACGGCAGCGGCGCAGGGCAAGTTCATGCGGCCTTGCCATGCGCCGAACACCCCCCTGAACAAAATCACGTATGCCCTGCACTTCGATGCGTCTCTGTTTGTGCGTTATCTTCGGAACTTCGCAGTTGCGCGCGGCGCGGTGCGCATAGAAGGAAAGGTGCGCGAAGTTCATCTGCGACCGGAAGACGGATTCATCTGTTCGATCTCGCTTGAGAATGGCCGGAGTTTATCGGCCGATTTGTTCATCGATTGCACCGGCTTTCGCGGTCTGCTCATAGAGCGTGCGCTCGAAACGGGATTTGAGGATTGGAGCCGCTGGCTTCCCTGCAATCGTGCGCTCGTCGTTCAAACCACGCATGCGACTCCGCCCGCTCCCTACACGCTGGTGACCGCGCGAGACGCCGGTTGGCAATGGCGTATCCCGCTGCAGCACCGCGTCGGCAACGGCCATGTCTATACAAGCGCCTTCCAGAACGACAACGAGGCCGTGGACGTGCTGCGCGCAAGCATCGAGGGCGAGCCTGTTGCCAATCCAATTCGAATCGACTTCACGCCTGGCCGGCGGCGCAAATTTTGGGTCAAGAACTGCGTCGCATTGGGACTTGCCGCGGGCTTTCTCGAACCGCTTGAAGCTACCAGCATCCATCTTATTCAGCGCGGGATCGCGATGTTGCTCAAGTTTTTCCCCGACCGCAGTTTCGAGAGGGCGGACATCGAGCGCTATAACAAGGTCCTGGAGGTCGAGTTTGGTCGCGTGCGCGATTTTCTTCTGATGCACTATACGCATACGGAGCGCGAAGGGGCTTTCTGGGAATATTGCCGCCACATTCCGCTGACCGATACGTTGCAGGAGAAAATCGATCTTTTCCGCAGCCACGGCCGCATCCTGCGAGACGATGCGGAGACGTTTCCTGTCCAGAGCTGGCTCTATGTCATGATCGGGCAGAACATCGTTCCGCGCCGGCACGACCCTTTGACCGACGCCCTTGACGCACGCAAGATCGAGGACAAACTGGACGAGATCCGTATTACAGTGAAGAAATGTGCGGAAACGATGCCGGCACATAACGCCTTCATGGATACCCACGGTCTTCGCCAGCACGAACCGGCGTGATTTCGCCAAGCGCCTGGTCGCGAAGTCGGAGCACGGATGCGCAACTGCCCACATCAAGCGGGCGGCTCATGGAATGCAGCACAGGTATTGTAGGACATTATCCTACAAAAAGATGCTGATCTTCCATTATGAAAATATTGGCTGGCCCGATACTTTGTGTAATCGTGCCAAGATCGTGGGATATTCGCGGGAGCGGCGAAGGTGGGCGAGAATTGTATAGGCGGGCTTTTTGCCCGTGATATCTGCCGTGCGGGCGGTGCGAGATGAACGCGCCCGTTAACGGGGGCGGCGGCCGGAGCGCCTCGGACAGACGTATCCGGAAAATCGTGATCGTTGGCGGAGGAACCGCGGGCTGGATGTCGGCCTCGTTCCTGCGCGTTGCGATGGAGCATGATCCCTGCGAGATCGTTCTCGTCGAATCCGAGGAGATCGGAATCGTCGGAGTGGGAGAATCCACGCTTCCGTCGATGAGAAAATTCAATCGGCTACTCGGAATCGATGAGAACGAGTTCGTCAGCAAGACGCATGCTACGTTCAAACTCGCGATCGAATTTATCGATTGGTGGCGTATCGGTCACTCCTATTTCAATCCGCTGGAGTCGCAAGGCTTCAGCCCGGAAGAGGAAGCCGAGCGCCTCAACAACCAGCTGCCTCCGGTATTCCAGTACCTGCTGAAGGTCGCCGTCGACAATGGCGATCTCGACATGGACCAATATTCGCTGTGCACGGTGGCCGCACGGAACAATCGCTTCGATCGACCGAATAACGTCCCCGCGGCAGGCTTTGCCTATGCGTTCCAGTTCGACGCCGTTCTCTACGCGCGATATCTGCGCAAATATGCCGAACAAAGAGGCGTAAAGCGCATCGAAGGCAAGATCGTTGACGTTGAGCTGCGAGGCGAGAACGGGTTCATCGACACCCTGGTGCTTCAATCCGGAGAACGGATCGATGGCGACTTGTTTATCGACTGCACGGGGTTTCGCGCCCTGCTGATCGGCCAGGCGCTGAAGGTCCCGTATCTGGACTGGTCGCAATGGCTGCCCTGCGACCGCGCATGGGCACTTCCCTGCAAGACTGTAGGAGATGTAACGCCCTACACGCGAGCAATGGCCCGCGAAGCCGGCTGGCAGTGGCGGATTCCACTGCAGCACCGAACCGGCAACGGCTACGTTTATTGCAGCAACTTCATCGGCGACGAAGAGGCCCGCGAGGCGCTGCTTTCTCGTCTCGAGGGCGCTCCTCTCGCCGAGCCGCGCATGCTCAAATTCACGGCCGGCCGCAGGCGGGATGCCTGGGTGAAGAATTGCGTCTCTGTGGGGCTTTCCTCGGGTTTCGTGGAGCCGCTGGAATCGACAAGCATTCAATTCATCCAGAACTACCTGGCGCATCTGGTCAAGCAATTCCCGGACAGGGATTGCGATGCGATCCTCAGCAACGACTACAACCGCCGTGTCGCCATGGGTGTCGACGCGGTCCGCGACATCGTCATCGTGCACTACAAGGCGACGGAGCGCGAAGACACCGAGTTCTGGCGCTACTGCAAGCACATGTCAATTCCCGAGTCGCTCGAAATAACGATGGAAATGTTCCGGAAATTTGGCCGTTTCACGATCAATTTGAACCAGGGATTCCCGCCGCGCCAGTGGCTCGCGGTCATGTACAATCAAGGCATAATTCCGCAATCCTACTGCCCTCTCACCATGAAGCTCGACGACAAGGCGATGCGGGCCGAGCTGGCCAAGATACGCGCCGGCGTAAAGCGTGCTGTCGAGGTCATGCCGTACCATGAGGATTTCATCGCCGCGAACTGCAGCGCGGCGGTGGTTGCGGGATGAGCCGGGGATGGCCCCGGATCAGGGCGTGAAAAACGCAGCGTGATCTAACCACCGGGAGCACAAAGGGCACAAAGAAGAAAATGCGCGCTTGGCGCGCAATGATTCTTGGTGCTCTTGGTGTGCCTCGTGGTGAACCTGTTTCTCTGGTCTCACTTCGAAGGTTTGTTCCGGTGTTCCTCGAGGCGCGGCATGACCTGGACGAAATTGCAGGGGCGGTGGCGGATGTCGAGCTGGTATTTGAGGATGTTGTCCCAGCCGTCCTTCACGGCGCCCGTCGAGCCGGGCAGGGCGAAGAGATAGGTACCGCCGGCGATGCCGGCGCAGGCGCGCGACTGGATGGTCGACGTACCCACGGTTTGATAGCTCACCTGATGGAATAGCACCGAAAACCCGTCGATCTCCTTCTCGAACACGGAGCGGAAGGCTTCGACGGTCACGTCGCGGCCGGTGAGGCCGGTGCCGCCGTTCGAAATAATTACATCGATCTGCGGATCGGCGATCCAGCGCCGCAATTGCACGGCAATCTGTTCCTGGTCGTCCCGAAGCAGGTTGCGCGCCGCGAGCAAATGGCCCGCTTCGGCAATGCGCGCGGCCAGCGTGTCGCCGGAGGTGTCGTTGGAGGCATCGCGCGTGTCGGACACCGTCAGCACCGCGATGCGGACGGGAACGAAAGCGACCGCTTCGTCAATGCGGGTAGCTGGCATCGCTGATGATCAGGGGCGCGGAAGGCTGTTTCCGCGGCGCGGGCGGCTTTGCCGAAATGGGAGCGTCCGGATGATAGGTCGGCCATTGCCCCGCCGCGGTCTCGTCGAGCGTCGGCGCGCTCTGCTTCGTGCGCTTCGCATACATCCAATACCAAGTCATGACATATTTGATGTAGCTGCGGGTCTCAGGATAAGGAATGCTTTCGACGAAGAGCAGAGGATCGCCGGTGATCTCCGGCCGGGTGGTGAGCCAGCGGGCGAGCGCGTTCGGCCCGGCATTATAGGCGGCGGCAAGCTGGAACAGATTTCCGTTTGTCTGGTCGATCAGGCTCTGCAGATAACGCTCGCCGAGCCCGAGATTGTAGGCGGGATCATTGAGCTGGCTTTTTTCCGGCGTGGTGCCGTCGACGAGCTGTGCCGTACCCGGCATGAGCTGCATGACACCCCGCGCGCCTGCGGTTGAGACGGCTTTGGATTGAAACCGGCTTTCGACACGGGCAAAAGCCAGAACGAGGCAGGGATCGATATGGTACCCGCCGGGTGGCGTGTATTTCGGCACCGGAAAGAGGCCGGTCAGCAATTCGCCGCGCCCGGCTTCGGCTTCGCTCGCGCTCAGTTCGAGACCGGGAAGCCCAAGACGGCGTGACAGCGCCGCGAACGCTGCGGAATCGTGCAGGTCCATCGCGGCAAAGGCGCGGCGCATCTCCGCTTCCACACCGTCGGTATGGCCCACCTGCCAGAGTGCCACGGCGCGGTGCGCAGCAGGAATATGCATGAGTTCCTCGAAGCTTGTTTCATCGAGGGTCGGGTCGCTGAATTGATCGGGCGATTCCTGGCCGAGAAGGCGCTCGGCGAGCAGGCCATAGAAGGTCGGCTGCTCGCGCGCCGCGGCCGAGAGGAGGCTCACAACCGGCAGCGGGTCGCCGGCGGCGAGATGGGCGCGTGCGGCCCAGAACGCGCCGGCACTGCGCGTCCAGCCCGGCACGGCGCCGTTCTGCGCCAGATGCTCGAACCATGGGGCCGCGTCGGTGAATTTCTTCTGGCGATAGGCGGCGAGGCCGTTGACCCAGTCGAGGAGCGGCGCCGCATCGCGATCGAGGCCGGTGACTTCGCTGGCGATGCGCGATGCGTCGTCATCCTGGCCTTCGGCAAGATAGGAGGCAGCAACGCGATGGGTGAGGCGCGCAATATCGGATGGCGGGGCGATGTTCTGAGCGACCAGCTGCTGGAGAACAATTTCGGCGGCGGCCGGCTGGTCGAGCTTTACATCGCTGTCGATCGCGAGCTGCGCGGCGCGTGCGGCGTCCGAGACGAGCGGCGGCTCTGCCACGCGGTCGGTTTCCTCGTAATAGCTGGCGACTGGCCGCGCCGGTATTCCCTCCACGCCGGCAAGCGGAACCTTGTGACGGCGGTGACGCTCGCGTTCTTCGGCAAGGGCGCGGATGCGCTCGGCCACCGGCAGATCGGCATATTCGTCAAGCCATTGGGCGAGATCGGCGACAGGCGGATGCTTCAGATAGGGCGAAAGGTAATGCTCGGCCTCCACATAACCCATGAGCGAGCGGTCGGACAGGCTGGCGATGAGCGCACGGCCCTCGGCAAACCGGCCTCCCGCTTCGTCGGCAAAAATCTCCTGGTAGCGGCGGACATCCTCGGCCGAAAGCACACGGGGAGAAATTCCCGCCACCGGCCCCGTGCCCGGCAGATCGGCGTCCGCATATCCCGCGGCAGGGGCAAGCAGGGCCGCCAGGGCCGCCGCAAGGAGGATGTAGCGTGTCACAGCTGCCCGTCCCTTCGCTCGCAACGCTTCAGAGGAGCCGAGTTTTAGCCAGCGGCGGCCCGAGGCTCAAGCAAGCGAAGCGTGTTAACCTTGTCGGAAATCGCCTGCAGGTCGCGCCAGGCGAGCTTCTTGTCGATGGGCCGGCGCAAGAGGTAGGCCGGATGGAGGGTCGGCATGACGGGAATCAAGCGGCCGCCCACGAAATATTCCAGCCAGTTCCCGCGCAGCCGCATGATGCCCTCGCTCTTTCCCATGACATGGCGGACAGCCACCGCGCCCAGGAGCACCATGATCTCCGGGGCGGCGAGCTCGATATGGCGGCGCAGGAAGGGCAGGCAGGCCGCAGCTTCCTCTGGCGCGGGATCGCGGTTGCCCGGCGGGCGCCAGTTCAGGACATTGGTGATGTAAACATTGGTCTTCCGGTCGAGGCCGATCGCCGCCAGCATCTTGTCGAGCAGTTTGCCCGCGCGGCCGACAAAAGGCAGTCCCGCAGCGTCTTCATCTTTGCCGGGCGCCTCGCCGATGAACAGGATGCGATGGGCCGGACTGCCGTCTGCAAACACGGTCCGGGTCGCATGGCGTTTGAGCGCGCAGCCCTCGAAGGCTTCGATGGCGGCTTTCAGTTCCGCGAGCGTCGTGCAGGCGGCAGCCAGCGCCATCGCCTGGCCGATCGGATCGTCGCCGCTGGCCGGCGGCGCGGGCACGAGGGCAGGCGTGGACGCGATCTTGGTTTCCGGCTTGCGCAGAGGCGGTGCTGCAGCTGCCGGCGTCCGCCGGAAGCGGTTTACCGGTTGCTCGACAACCGCCTCGTCCGCGCCGGCTTCTGCGAGCCAGCGCAGCGCACCGAAACTCAAGAGCTCCGAACGCGGCATGGATTGAGTCATGCCCGGATGATAGGGGAGATCGCTGGCGGACGGGAATCTCTTTTCCCGGAACCGCACGAAAGGCGAGAAATAACAAACATCGGGATCGGCATGTCGGAGAGCGAACGCGAGAGTATGGAATACGATGTCGTGATCGTCGGCGGAGGTCCTGCCGGGCTTTCGGCGGCGATCCGGCTGAAACAGCTCGCCGCGGAAGAAGGGCGCGAGACAAGCGTCTGCGTGGTGGAGAAGGGCTCCGAGATCGGCGCGCATATTCTTTCCGGCGCGGTCATCGATCCCATTGCGTTCAACGAGCTGGTCCCCGATTGGCAAGAACGCCGAGCGCCGCTCGAAACCGCGGTCACCGAAGACCGGTTCTATTATCTTGGTCCGGCTGGCAGCGTGCGCATTCCGAACTTCATCATGCCGCGGCTGATGAGCAATCACGGCAATTACATTGCCAGTCTTGGCGATGTGTGCCGCTGGCTCGCGCGCGAGGCCGAAGCGCTCGGCGTGGAAATCTATCCGGGCTTTGCCGCGGCGGATCTCGCGCTTGGCGACCATGGCGAGGTGCGTGGCATCATCACCGGCGACATGGGCGTTGCGCGCGATGGACATCACAAGGCCTCGTATACGCCCGGCATGGCGCTGCTTGGCAAATACACACTCTTCGCCGAGGGCGCGCGCGGCTCGCTTACGAAGCGGCTGCTCGCGAAATATGATCTCTGCGCCGGGCGCCAGCCGCAGAAATTCGGAATCGGGCTCAAGGAACTATGGGAGCTTGCACCGCAAAAGCACCGGCCGGGCCTGGTGATGCACACCATGGGCTGGCCGCTCGACGACCGTACCGGCGGCGGTTCCTTTCTCTATCATTTCGGGAAGAATCTCTGCGCCGTCGGATTCGTGGTGCATCTCAACTACACCAATCCCTATCTTTCGCCATTCGAGGAATTCCAGCGCGCAAAGACGCACCCGCGCCTCTGCGAATTTCTGGAAGGCGGCAAACGCCTTGCCTATGGTTCGCGCGCGATCACCGAAGGCGGATTGCAGTCCGTTCCGAGGCTTGTCTTTCCCGGCGGCGCGCTGATCGGCTGTGCGGCCGGCTTTGTGAACGTGCCGCGCATCAAGGGCACGCATAACGCGATGAAAACCGGCATGCTGGCGGCCGAGGCCGCGTTTGCAGCCATCGGCAACGGCCGCGCGAACGATGCGCTCGAAACCTATGAAGACGCCTGGCGGAGCAGTTTTGTTTACCGGGATTTAAAGCGGGTTCGCAATGTAAAGCCGCTATGGTCCCGCTTCGGCACGCGGCTCGCGCTCTCGCTGGGTGGTTTCGACATGTGGACGAACGAGCTGTTCGGACTGAGCCTCATGGGCACGCTCGGCCACGGCAAGCCGGACTGGGCCAGTCTCAAACACGCCTCGCAATGTCGGGCGATCGCCTACCCCAGGCCGGATGGCCGCATCACCTTCGACAGGTTGTCATCGGTCTTCCAATCGAATACGAATCACGAAGAAGACCAGCCCGTGCATCTGGTCCTCGCGGATCCGACGATCCCGATACGCGTCAATCTGCCGGAATACGATGAACCCGCGCAGCGTTACTGTCCGGCAGGCGTGTACGAGATTGTTTCCGACGCGAGCGGTTTGCGCTTTCAGATCAACGCGCAGAACTGCGTCCACTGCAAGACGTGCGATATCAAGGATCCGTCGCAGAACATAACCTGGGTGCCGCCTGAGGGCGGCGGCGGACCGAATTATCCGAACATGTGAAAGGCTGAGATTTCCGTGCGCAAGCTTCTTCCCTTATGCATCGTGATGGCAGCCGTCGTCGGCGGCTGCGCAAGCCCGGGCGCAATTCCCGCACAACCCGATACCCGGCAATCCTCACAGGCGCAAAGCTTCGGCGATTATCTGGCGGCGCGGCTCGCTGCGAGCGACCACAATATGGCTGACGCCGCCCGCCTTTATAATGCGAGTCTGGCGGCCGATCCCGGCAATGCCGATATTCTGAGCCACGCTTTCCTCTACACGGCCGCCGCCGGAGATGTCGCCAGAGCGGCGCAACTCGCGAACCAACTGGTCAAATTCGATGCCGACAACCGGGCGGCACGCCTCGCGCTCGCCGTCGAAGCCTTGAAGCAGGGCGACTATGCGAAGGCGCGGTCCGATGTGACGACCTCGGACAAAGGTCCCTTCACAGGCCTCACCATGGTGCTGCTCGATGCCTGGGCCGCTGCCGGCGCCGGCGACCTCAAAGGCGCGGAGGCCGATCTCGCGCAGGTCGTATCGCAAGGGGGCACACAGACACTTGCAGATTTCCACCGCGCGCTGATCGAGGATCTTGCCGGTCATGCGACGGCAGCCGAATCGGCCTATAAGAGCGCGACATCGTCGGGCGGTGAGAGTCCAAGAATTGCAGAGGCTTACGGCCGGTTTCTCGAGCGTTCAGGCAAGGTGGACGAGGCGCGGACCTATTATACTGGGCTTGCGACCGACTCGGCGGTCGAACCTATTGCTGAGCAAGGGTTGGCGCGAATCTCTGCCGGGCAGAAACCGGATCGGCTCGTCTCCACGCCTGCCGCGGGTGCAGCCGAGGCGCTTTTCGGCATTGCCGCCTCCCTGACGGACGAGAATAGCGCAGACGTCGCAGTGCTTTATCTGCGCCTTTCACTCTATCTGGCGCCGGGTCTCGACTTGGCCAAGATCGTTCTCGCCGATCGTTTCGAAGCATTGGGCAAATACGAAGACGCGATCAGGGTCTACGGCACGCTCGCCAAGGATTCGCCCTATCGCACGGCGGCAGAGGTCCAGATTGCGCTCGACCGGACGCGATCTGGCCATGATGCTCAGGCGGTTTCCGAGCTTCAGGCGCTAACCCAAAAAAATCCAAAGGATTTGACCGCCTGGACGGCACTTGGTGACGCCTATCGCGACCAGGAGAAATTCACCGAAGCCGCCGCAGCCTATGATCGAGCCGTTGCCCTCCTGGGATCCGACAAGAGCACGGCCTGGCCGCTCTATTACGCGCGGGCCATCGCAGAAGAGCGCTCCAATCACTGGGACGCGGCCGAGGGCGACCTGAAACATGCGCTTCAACTGAGCCCTGACCAGGCGCAGGTCCTCAATTATCTCGGCTATAGCTGGGTCGATCAGGGTCGCCATCTGCCAGAGGCGCTGGCCATGCTCGAAAAGGCGCGGTCGCTGAGCCCCTTCGACGGGTACATCGTGGACAGTGTCGGTTGGGCCTATTACCGGCTCGGCCGCTATCAGGACGCCGTGAAGACGCTGGAAAACGCTATCCAGCTGGTACCTGGAGACTCGACCGTCAACGAGCATCTCGGCGACGCCTATTGGAAGGTGGGACGCAAACTCGATGCGCGCTTCCAATGGAACCACGCACTCGCTTTCGGCCCCGATCCGTCGGCGAAAGCGGAGCTGGAGAAGAAACTTGCTTCCGCCGCCGACACGCAGTGAGCACCAGTGAACGGGTCGTCGTCGCAGCGCCCGCCAAGATCAATTTCTGCCTGCACGCGGGAACACGGCGCGCGGATGGATATCACGATCTGGAAAGTCTCGTCGCGTTCGCCGCAATCGGGGATGTAATCACTGTCGCGCGCGACGACGATATTTCGATGTCGGTGGAGGGGCCGTTCGCGGCAGGCCTGACATCCGGCGAGGACAATCTCGTGCTGCGTGCGGCACGGCTAACGACCGTGAAAGCGAAGATCGAACAAGGCATTCGAATTTGCTTGACCAAGAACCTTCCGGTCGCGTCGGGACTGGGTGGCGGTTCAGCGGATGCTGCAGCTGTGCTGCGGGCGCTTGTGCGGTTGTGGCACCTTGATCTCAGTGCGAGCGAATTACAGGAAATCGCCGCATCGCTTGGCGCCGATGTGCCGGTCTGCAGCGACAGCCTGCCGGCATGGATGGAAGGAAAGGGCGAGCGCATCACACGGCTTCCGGCTTTGCCGGAGTTCCGCCTGCTGCTCGTCAATCCGGGCGTAGCCCTTCCTACGGGGCAAGTCTTCGCCGCGTTGCGTGACAGGCGCGGATTGGGTTTCCCTTATCCCAAGACCGGATTCAAGGACGTAGCTGCATTGCTTCGGTTCCTGCAGGCCACGACGAATGATCTCGAAGTGCCTGCGCGGGCCATTGCGCCGGTCATAGGAGATGTCCTCGGGGAAATGGCAGATATGCCGGGCGCGTTGTTCGTCCGCATGTCCGGAAGCGGCGCGACCTGCTTCGGGATATTCGAGCGCGACTATCAGCTCAGAAAGGCTGCGCAGCTGCTTGCCATGCGCCATCGGGGGTGGTGGATCAAGGAAACGGCGCTCGCGTCGGAAAATGCCGCGATGCCGGCTTTCATTCAATAGCCGCGCCGGACACAGAATTCGGCCACGGCAATCAATGCATCGCGCAGCGCGCTTTGTGGGAGCAGCTGGATCGCACGGCAGGCCTGACGTGCGTAGCGCTGGGCCTGTTCGCGCGCCTGATCGATCGCGCCGGTCTGCTCGATATAAGAGATTGCGCGCTGGAGATCGCCGTCGCGCTGCTGGCCAAGCTGAATGGTCCGCTGCCAGAAGCGTCTGGCATCGCTGTCGCCGCGGCTATAGGCGAGGATCACAGGCAGCGTGACTTTTGCCTCGCGGAAATCGTCGCCGACCGATTTTCCCATCAGCGCCTGGCGGCCGGAATAATCGAGTGCGTCGTCGATCAGCTGGAAAGCCACGCCGAGATTCTGGCCGAAGGATTTGAAGGCGCCGATTTGTGCCGGATCGGCGTCGGCAACGGTGGCGCCGGATTCGGCGGATGCCGCGAACAGCGCGGCTGTCTTCGCGCCGACGATCAGCAGGTAATCCGCCTCCGTCGTTGCGAGATTGTTGGCCGAGCGCAATTGGAGCACTTCGCCTTCCGCGATGATTGCCGATGCGCTTGCGAGAATATGGAGCACGCGAAGGTCGCTCGTCTCGACCATGAGCTGAAAAGCGCGGCTCAGCAGGAAATCGCCGACCAGCACGCTCGGCTTGTTTCCCCACACCATGTTGGCCGCGAGTTTGCCGCGGCGGAGCGTGCTCGCATCGACCACGTCGTCGTGCAGCAGCGTTGCCGTGTGGATGAATTCGACGGCAGCCGCGAGATGGACATGCATGCCGCGTGTATGCCCGCAGGCTCTTGCGGCGGCGAGCGTCAGAAGCGGCCGCAGGCGCTTGCCGCCCGAATCCACCAGATGCCGCGTCAGATCGGGAATCAGCCCGACGGTACTTCCCATGCGTTCGTGGATAAGGCGGTCCGTCGCCGCCATGTCGCTCTCCACGAGCGCATGAAGATCATCGATCGGGGAGCCGCCGGAGTCCTGCGCCGTCTTGGTCGCCTCGGCGATGATCATTTCCTGCCTTGCCGCTGGCCAATTGTGCCCCCGGCATTTAGGAATGGTGCCCCTATGCGGTCAAGGAGAGCCCCGCCAGACCGCCGAATCGGGAGGCCGCCATGCGAGATGTGCTTAAGACGACCGATCCCGTGCTGCTCAATTTTGCCGAGGCGGTGCTCCGCGATGCCGGCATCGAGTCCGTCGTTTTCGACGGACATATGAGCATCATGGACGGGAGCCTTGGCATCCTGCCACGAAGGCTCATGGTGACCGATTCCGATTACGAGCGGGCGAGATCCGTGCTCGCAAGCGCGGTGCCGGACGCGGTCGCAGCGCGGTGACGCAGGGCTCGGGAGACAGTTTCCTCGGCGGACGGATCGCAGCGCAGCAGAGCCCAGACGGCTTTCGATCGGGAACCGACGCCGTGATGCTGGCGGCGGCGGTGCCGGCGCGTGATGACGAAGAACTGCTCGAACTTGGTTCGGGCGCGGGCGTGGCGTGTCTTTGCCTTGCCGCGCGCGTTTCTCGGTGCCGGATCGTGGGACTGGAGATATCGTCGGGCCAGGTGGATCTCGCGCGCCGGAACGCCGCCGCCAACGGCATGGAGTCCCGCATCCAGTTTGCCAACGCGGATGTATTTGATCTTCCGGCGGCGTGGCGGCGCAGCTTCGATCATGTTTTCTCCAACCCGCCGTTCCACGGCGCGGAGGGAATGACTTCACCCCATGAGGAGCGTGCCCGCGCGCTGCATGACGACGGCCGGCTGGGGCAGTGGCTGGCAGAGGGGCTGCGGCGGGTGCGCGCGGGAGGCACGTTCACGGCCATCATCCGCGCCGACCGTTTGCAAGAGGCGTTGGGCGCGTTTCCTGCAACGGGGGTAACATTATTTCCGTTGTGGCCGCGTGCAGGCGAACCCGCGAAGCGGATCATCGTGCAGGCGCGCAAGAATGCGCGTTCACCTCTAAAGCTCCTTCCGGGACTGATTTTGCACGAGAGCAATGGCCGCTACGCCGAAAGCGCGGACGCCATTCTGCGCGAGGCGGGTTCGCTTGCCCTCGCCAACCCGCGCCGATAGGTTCTGCGCCCGTTGTCGCCAATGGATCTTTCGTGCGGGCCAGAACTTTTCAGGATCTCATATTGACGCTGCAGACGTTCTGGGCCGGGCAGGGCTGCATGATACTGCAGCCTTATGATGTCGAGATGGGAGCAGGAACGTTTCATCCGGCGACGGCGCTGCGCGCGCTCGGGCCGCGCCCATGGCGCGCAGCCTATGTCCAGCCGTCGCGCAGGCCGAAGGATGGCCGCTATGGGGAAAACCCGAACCGGCTGCAGCACTACTATCAGTTCCAGGTCATTTTGAAGCCCGCGCCACGCGACGTTCAGGATATTTATCTGAACAGTATCCGCGCGATCGGCATCGATCCGCTGCATCATGACATCCGGTTTGTCGAAGACGATTGGGAAAGTCCTACGCTCGGCGCCTGGGGGCTCGGTTGGGAAGTGTGGTGCGACGGAATGGAGATTACCCAGTTCACCTATTTTCAGCAGGTCGGCGGCTTCGACTGTGATCCCGTATCGGCGGAGCTGACCTATGGGCTCGAGCGGCTGGCGATGTATGTGCAGGGCGTCGAGTCCGTCTACGATCTCGCCTACAATGAACAATTCCGCTATGGCGAGGTCTTCCATCAGCCGGAGCGCGAATTCTCGGCCTATGATTTCGAATATGCCGATATCTCCATACTGTCCCGTCATTTCGAGGACGCCGAAAACGAATGCCGGTCGCTTGTCGGTGCGGGGCTTGCGCTGCCCGCCTACGATCAATGCATCAAGGCGAGCCATTGCTTCAATCTGCTCGACGCGCGCGGCGTGATCAGCGTGACCGAGCGTGCCGCCTATATCGCCCGCGTTCGCGCGCTCGCGAAATCCTGCTGCGAAGCGTGGCTCGCAAGCCCCCAGGGCGCCTATGAACCGAGAATTGCGTGAATGCCTGATCTGCTTCTCGAGGTTTTTTCCGAGGAAATTCCGGCGCGCATGCAGGCAGGCGGCGCGCGCGAACTCGAGCGCCTCCTTGTGGGCGCGCTCTCCGATCGCGGTCTGTTGTTCGAGGCGGCGAAGTCCTTTGCCGGCCCGCGGCGCCTGACAATTGCCGTTGCGGGCCTGCCTGCGAAGCAGCCCGACGTCTCGGAGGAGCGCAAGGGCCCGCGTGTCGGCGCCCCGGGAAAGGCGATTGAAGGATTTCTTCGTTCGGCAGGAATCACCCTTGATCAGTGCGTGAAACAGTCCGATGCCAAAGGGGAATTCTACGTCGCGGTCATCCAGCGTGCCGGGCGGGCGACGGAGGACGTTCTCGCCGAAATTCTTCCCGCAGTCCTCGACCAGATGATATGGCCGAAATCCATGAGGTGGAACGCCGGCATCGCGCGCTGGGTGCGTCCCCTTCACAGTATTCTTTGTACGTTGGATGGTGAGGTCGTGCCGTTCGAATATGCCGGCATTCGAAGCGGCAACATCACGCGCGGGCATCGGTTCATGTCGCCGGCGAATATCGAAGTGCGCCGGTTCGAGGACTACCGGCAAAAGCTCGCCGATGCTTTCGTCGTCCTCGATGTGGCGCAGCGGAAAGACATCGTCGAACATGAATCCCGCCAGAAGGCCTTCGCGCTGGGCCTGGAGGTCATCGACGACAGCGCACTTCTTGACGAAGTGGCGGGGCTGGTCGAATGGCCGGTACCGCTCGTCGGTCGCATCGATGATGCGTTCATGGATCTGCCGCCCGAAGTCCTTCAAACTTCCATGCGCACACATCAGAAGTTCTTTGCGCTGCGCGGTACAGCGCAGGAAAGACTCGCAAACAGATTTGTCGTTGTGGCCAATATCGCTGCTGCTGACGGCGGAAGCGAAATCGTCGCCGGCAATGAGCGTGTTCTCAGGGCGAGGCTGTCCGACGCCCAGTTTTTCTGGGATCAGGACAGGCGCAGACCTCTCGCCGCGCGGCTGTCCGAACTTGGCAGCGTCGTGTTTCATGCAAGAGCCGGCAGCATGCTCGATCGCGTACATCGCATCGAATCCGTAGCTGCGGTCCTTGCCCGCGATTTCGGATTTGACCAGGCCAAATGCGTGCGTGCGGCGCAGCTCGCAAAAGCGGACCTTGTCACTGGCATGGTGGGAGAATTTCCTGAGCTGCAGGGAACGATGGGCCGTTACTACGCGCTCAATGATGGCGAGGAACCCGAGGTCGCCAACGCCATCGGCGATCATTATCGGCCTCTCGGTCCCAATGATCGTGTACCTTCGGAACCGGTTGCGATTGTAGTGGCGCTGGCCGACAAGATCGACAGCCTGGCTACGCTGTGGCGTGCAGGCGAAAAGCCCACGGGATCAAAGGATCCCTTCGCCCTGCGCCGCGCGGGACTCGGAATCATTCGCATCATCCTCGAAAATACGTTGCGGATTCGGCTGGCGCCCACGCTTCTTGTGCCGTTGGCCGCGGCGCGCAATAACGAGGCGGATGCCGCGGCCGGCGAAACCGCTGCCCGCGAAATCGTTGCAGAGCTTCTCGGATTCCTGGCGGACCGGCTTGAAGTCGCGCTGCGCGGCGAGGGAACGCGGCACGATCTTATAAATGCGGTCTTTTCGCTTGGCGGCGAAGACGATCTCGTTCGCCTCGTGGCGCGGGTGCGGGCGCTGGGGCGGTTTCTGGAGTCGCCCGACGGCGCAAATCTGCTCGCGGCCTATCGCCGCGCCGTGAACATCGTGAAGATAGAAGAAAAACGCGATGGCTGTTCCTATCAGGGCCAACCGGATCCAGATCTGCTGGAACTACCCGAGGAACGCACCCTGTTTGCCGCACTTGCAACCGCGCACGAAACCATTTTGGCGGAACTTGCGCACGAACGCTTCAAAGAGGCAATGCGGACCATGGCAGGCCTGCGCGAGCCGGTGGATCGTTTCTTCGAGAATGTAACAGTGAATGTGGCCGATCGGGTGCTGAGGAAGAACCGGCTGCTGCTGCTGTCCCGGCTGAGAGAGGTGATGCACACGACGGCCAATTTCTCGCGGATCGAAGGCTAGGCTGATGACGAAATGGGTTTACGCCTTCGGCGGCGGCACGGCGGAAGGGCGCGCCGGGATGAAAGAACTTCTCGGCGGCAAGGGTGCCAATCTGGCCGAAATGAGCAATCTCGGCCTTCCGGTGCCACCCGGATTCACGATCACCACGGAAGTCTGCACCTATTTCTATTCCCACGAACAATCCTATCCGCCGGAGTTGAAGGCCGCGGTCGAAGAAGCGTTGGTCCGCATGGGCGAGGCCGCAGGCGGGACGTTGGGAAGTCGTGAGAGGCCGTTGCTCGTTTCGGTGCGCTCGGGCGCGCGCGTATCCATGCCCGGCATGATGGACACGGTACTGAATCTCGGTCTCAACACCGATACCGCCGAAGCGCTTGCCGCAATCACCGGCGACGCACGGTTCGCCTTCGATTCGTTTCGCCGTTTCATCCACATGTATGCAAACGTCGTGCTCGGCCTGCCGCACGAAAGGTTCGAGGAGATACTTGAACTCGAAAAAGAAACAAAAGGCGTGGAATACGATACAGACCTCGATGCGATGGATTTGAGGCGCGTTGCGCAGAAATATCGGGAGGAGGTTGCCAAGGCGACCGGCGACCCATTTCCCGAGGATGTGCGCGCGCAGCTTTGGGGAGCCATCGGCGCCGTTTTCCGCTCCTGGAACAGCCCGCGCGCGAAGACCTATCGCAGGCTGCATGACATCGCCGAGGACTGGGGGACGGCGGTCAATGTACAGACGATGGTGTTCGGCAATCGCGGCGATACGAGCGCAACGGGCGTCGCATTTACCCGCGATCCCGCTACCGGCGAACGGCTGCTCTATGGCGAGTTTCTCATCAATGCGCAGGGCGAGGATGTCGTCGCCGGCATCCGCACGCCACAGCCGATCTCCCGCGTGGTCCGTGAGCGCATGAGCGGCAGAAAACCCTCGATGGAAGAGGCGATGCCGCGATCCTTTGCCGAACTGAAGCGCATCGCCGAGACTCTCGAATCCCACTACCGCGACATGCAGGATATTGAATTCACAGTGCAGGAGGGCAAGCTCTTCATGCTGCAGACGCGGTCGGGAAAGCGGACTACCGAGGCCGCACTCAAGATCGCCGTGGACATGGTGCGCGAGGGGCTGATCAACCGCGAGACCGCGTTGCTGCGAATCGATGCTGCATCGCTTGACCGGCTGCTGCATCCGACGCTGGACAAGACGGCTTCGGCCACCTGCATCGCAACCGGGCTTGCCGCATCGCCGGGCGCCGCGACGGGCGAAATAGTCTTTAGCGCCGAAGAAGCAGAAAAGCTGGCTGCCGACGGGCACGACGTGATCCTGGTGCGGGCCGAGACGAGCCCCGAAGACATCCACGGCATGCATGCGGCGAAGGGAATACTTACCGCGCGGGGAGGGATGACGAGTCATGCGGCCGTCGTGGCGCGCGGCATGGGGCGGCCGTGCGTTTCGGGCGCCGGCGCGCTCAAGATCGATGCCGTCAACGGAATGCTCAGCGTGGGAATGCGGACGTTCCGGCGCGGCGATATAATTACCATGGACGGCTCGACGGGGCAGGTGTTCGAAGGACGCGTTCCGATGCGCCATCCGGAGATGACCGGTGACTTCGGGACGCTGATGGAATGGGCCGATCAGGTCCGCAGGCTGAGGGTGCGCGCGAACGCCGACACGCCTGCCGACGCGGCGGCGGCACGGCGTTTCGGCGCGGAGGGAATCGGCCTTTGCCGCACGGAGCACATGTTCTTCGAGGCGGAGCGGATTGTGGCCGTCCGGCGGATGATTCTGGCCGACACGCCGGAGGAACGCTCGGCTGCGCTTGCCGCGCTTCTGCCGATGCAGCGTTCGGATTTCGAGGCGATATTCCGCGCGATGGACGGGTTGCCGGTGACGATAAGGCTGCTGGACCCGCCGCTTCACGAGTTTCTGCCGCAGAACGAAGAGGAGATTGCCGAGGTCGCGCGGGCTGCCGGCAAGGACACGGCGCGGGTGCGCCAGCGTGCCATTGCACTGCACGAAGCCAATCCCATGCTTGGCCATCGCGGCTGCCGCCTCGGCATTACCTTTCCGGAAATTTACGACATGCAGGCGCGCGCGCTCTTCGAAGCGGCGCTCAATATTGCGGAATCCGACGGCGAGCCCGTGCCGCTTGAAATCATGATTCCCTTGGTGGGTTTTCGCAGCGAACTTGAATTGTTGAAAGCGCGCATTGCCAATGTCGCGGAAGCCGTCCGCAGGGAGCGAGGAGCAATTTCTCCCTATCTCACGGGAACGATGATTGAATTGCCGCGCGCGGCTCTCAGGGCAGGCGAAATCGCGGCGGCTGCAGAGTTCTTTTCGTTTGGTACAAACGATCTGACGCAGACTACACTGGGTATGAGCCGAGACGATGCGGGAACATTCCTTGCCGAATATCTGCAGAAGAAATTGATAGTCTGCGATCCTTTTGTAAGTCTGGACATCGAAGGCGTGGGTGAGTTCATCCGGCTTGCTGCAGAGCGCGGCCGCGCTGCGCGGGCTGATCTCAAGCTCGGCATCTGCGGCGAACATGGAGGTGATCCGCGCTCGATCGAATTCTGCCATGCCGTCGGGCTCGATTACGTATCCTGTTCACCGTTTCGCGTTCCGGTCGCAAGGCTCGCTGCTGCACAAGCTGCGATTCGCGGCAATTCCGGCTTAATACCTTCGTAACATTTCGGGCCGAAAGGCCGCGGATTTACTTGCTTTTTCGCCTCATCTGACAAGCTGTCACCCAATTCGGTGCAACATCCGAATTTTGGTGACATCTTGTCACATGAGGGAACGGTTTTGATTTGACGATCGCGCGGCTGGCTGGCAATACTCTCCGACGCTGAGAGGCGCGGGGGAGGGGAACCCCATCGGAATACGACGTCGAATTACTTTCGAAGCCACATCCGAGAGCGAAATCCCGCATGCTAACAAAGACTGTCGCAATCGTGCGCCGCGCCGATCGTAGCGTGGGCGTTGCATTGGCTCTTACGCTTGTATTTGCAGTAAGCGCCGCAGCTGTAATGCCAGCGAGTCAGAATGTCCGCGCGAAGCCGGCTCTTGCCGTTTCCGGTCCTGCGCCGCTGCCGCTCAAGCTTGTCCCGGAGGAGCCGGTCGAGGCGATCGTGAATCCGGCTTCGCTGGTGGTGCGTACGACGCCCCTCGATCTCTCTCCGCTGCTCGACCGGTTTGTGCTGGAGCGCATGCTCGCCGAGCAGCGCTGTCTCGCCGAGGCCATGTATTACGAAGCGCGCGGTGAAGGCGTGGACGGAGAAAAGGCGATTGCAGAGGTTGTTTTTCACCGCATGCGCTCGCCGGAATTTCCGCACTCGATCTGCGGCGTTGTCTATCAGCGTGCAGCCGCCGGACATGGCTGCCAATTCTCCTTTACCTGCGACGGCGAACTGGAGGCAACCAAGGCAACGGGCGCCTGGGCGCGCGCCAAGCGCCTCGCCGGACGAATTCTGACCGGGCTTGTCCAACTTGGAGACGTCACGGAAAACGCAATCGCCTTCCACGCGGTCGCGGTCCAACCCGGCTGGGGAGATCATCTCATCAGGACGATCCAGATCGGAAATCACGTCTTCTATCGGGCGGCGACGCGCACGCGATCGAGTTGAGCGGGCTTCAGAAATCCAGTGCCACGTCCAGATTGCGTGCGCTGTGCGTGATCGCGCCCGAGGAAATGCAGTCGACGCCAGTTTCCGCGATTGCGCGAACCGTGGCGAGCGTAACTCCACCCGAGGCCTCCAGCACCGCGCGGCCGTGCGCGCGTTGCACGGCTTTTGCCAATTCGGCGGGTGTCATGTTGTCGAGCAGAATGGTACGTACATCCAGGGCCAGCGCTTCGTCGAGCTGATCGAGTGTGTCGACCTCCACTTCAATGCCGACCATATGTCCCAGACCCCTGCGGACGCGCTCTACGGCAGGTCCGATACCGCCGGCAGCGGCGATATGATTGTCCTTGATGAGAACGGCGTCGTCGAGGCCGAAGCGGTGATTGAATCCGCCGCCGCAGCGCACGGCATATTTCTCGATGACGCGCAGTCCCGGTGTTGTTTTCCGTGTACAGACGATCCGTGCCTTGGTGCCGGAGACGGCATCGACGAGTTCGCGGGTTGCCGTGGCGATGCCCGACAGGTGGCCGAGGAAATTCAATGCCACGCGCTCGGCGCCGAGGAGCGCGCGCGTGCGGCCCGCAACGACCGAAATGATCTCGCCGGCCGTCACGCGCGCGCCGTCATGCACCACTGCATCGAGCCGCACAGTGGCATCGACGAGGCGGAAGGCGCATTCGGCGCATGAAAGTCCAGCGATCGTGCCGGGCGCGCGCGCGACCAGCCTTGCACTGGCGGTCTGATCCGGCGGAACGATGAGATCCGAGGTGATGTCGCCTGCGCGCCCGAGATCTTCTTCGAGCGCACGCCGAACGATCGGCTCGACAAGCAGCATGTGTGGCGTGCGTTCCGGCAAGGCTTCCATTTTCATCATTGTACGACTTGCAAAAGAGATTCCGGTGTTCCGGCACCCTCGGCAATCTTTTCGGCTTCGCAGAGCGTCAGGAAGCTTCGCTTGTGCGGACCGACAGGGGCCGGAAAGTCGCGTCGGAAATGTGCGCCGATGCTTTCCCGGCGGTCGAAAGCTGCGGCGGCAATCAGCTTTGCCGCGGCCAGGATGTTTTGTCGTACCAGATCGTTTTCGCTGATGCGCTCCAGCCGCGTGATTGTCGCAAGCGCCGCGCGCAACCCGATCTCGTCCCGCTCCAACCCCACCCATCGCATCATGTCTGCGCGACAACTTTCCAGCCGGCGCTGCGACGCCATGCACGAGGCCGGTTGAGCACCACAACGCGGCACCGCCACGGCTTCCGCTTTTACGGCTTCCGCAGTGCGTGCTCCGAATACCAGCGATTCCAGCAAGGAATTGGATGCCAGCCGGTTCGCGCCGTGCAGGCCCGTGCAGGCGCATTCTCCGACGCACCACAGGCCAGGCAAGGAAGAGCGGCCGGCGTGATCGGTCGCTACGCCGCCCATATGGTAGTGAGCCGCTGGAGCAACCGGAATGGGTTCTCGCACGGGATCGATTCCCGCGCGCCGGCATGCCTCGTAAACCGTCGGGAATTGCGAGGCGAACCCTTGGCCCGGCGTGACGCGGCAATCGAGAAATACGCGATGGCCGCGCTCCATTTCGCGGAACATGGCCCGCGCCACGACATCGCGCGGCGCAAGCTCGGCCGCGGAATGAATGCCTGGCATGAACCGGCAACCGCGCTCGTCGATCAGAACCGCACCCTCTCCGCGCAGGGCCTCCGTGGCGAGCGGCGCCGGGTCCAAGCCGAAATTCATGGCGGTCGGATGAAACTGGACGAATTCGGCATCAGCAATCACCGCGCCGGCGCGGGCTGCCATGCCCAGCCCTTCGCCGCGGGCATCCGGCGGATTGGTCGTCACGGAATAAAGAGCGCCTATGCCACCTGACGCCAGGACGACCGCCCGACCGCGGAACAGGATCGGCCGGGTCGCCGTGCTGCCTCCGGTGCAGGCCCAAACGCCCACGACCCGGTCGCCATCTACCGCGAGAGCGATGGCGTGAACGCTCTCCGCCATGGATATGGAAGGGGCCGCGCGAGCGGCCTTCGCCAGCGTGCGCATGATTTCCGCGCCGGCCCGATCTCCGGATACGTGAACGACCCTCGCTCTTGAATGCGCGGCTTCGCGTGCCAATGCGAGCCTGCCGTTTTGGTCGCGATCGAACGGCACTCCGCAGGAGACAAGATCATCGATCCTGTCCGGGGCTTCGCGGGCAACGAATGCGGCGACTTCGGAATCGCCTAGGCCAGCACCTGCTGCCAGGGTGTCGGCGGAATGCAGGTCCGGGCTGTCCTCTGAGCCAAGCGCCGCTGCTATGCCGCCCTGGGCCCAGATGCTGGAACCGCTGAAGCCCGGCGGCAAATCCGTCAGAATCAGAGCAGGAAACGGCGCAAGCTTGAGCGCGGTGAACAGACCGGCGATTCCGCCACCGAGAATGATGGCGCCGGGCGCTTCGACGACATCTTCGTGGTTACGGCCCATTGAATCATGTCACGCGGCAATACGGCTCTGTGGTCTGGCGCCAACCGCCAGCATGCGCTGAACCGACGCGCGGGCGCGCTTTGCGATTGCGGGAGCCACAGTAACCTCGAGCGTCATTGTTTCCAGCGAATGGAGAATGCCTTCGAGCGTGATCCGCTTCATGTGCGGGCAGAGATTGCACGGTCGCACAAAATCCACTTCGGGAAATTGGACCGCCACATTGTCGCTCATCGAGCACTCGGTCACCATCACGACACGCGCGGGCCGATGTCGGCCGACATATCCGATCATGGCCGAGGTCGAACCTGCGAAATCGGCTTCGTCAACGACCTCCGGCGGACATTCGGGATGGGCAAGAACGATGATTCCGGGATTGTCCCGTCTGTAGTTGCGGATATCGGCCGCGGAAAATCTTTCATGCACCTCGCAACGACCCTTCCAGGAGACAATCCTGATCGCTGTCTGCCTGGCGACATTTTGTGCCAGATATTCGTCGGGCACCATGATGACCGTATCCGTTTGGCGTTCGCGGGCGATGTCCTCGACAACGGCTACGGCATTCGCCGAGGTACAGCAGACATCGCTTTCCGCTTTCACGGCAGCGGATGTGTTTACATAGGTGACTACCGGAACTCCCGGATATTTTTCCTTCAGCAGCCGGATGTCTGCGGCGGTGATCGAAGCTGCCAGCGAACAGCCGGCCTGCGAATCCGGGATGAGCACGGTTTTTTCGGGCGAAAGGATTTTGGCCGTCTCAGCCATGAAATGCACGCCGGCCTGGACAATGATATCGGCATCTGCGTCGGCAGCTTCCTGCGCCAGCTGCAACGAATCGCCGACGAAATCCGCGACACAATGGAATATCTCCGGCGTCATGTAGTTATGCGCGAGAATGACAGCGTTTTTCCGTCGCTTGAGTTCGTTGATCGCGCTCACATAAGGAGCATGAACTGCCCATTCGATTTCCGGAATGACGTGGGAAACCCTGCCATAAAAATCGCCCGTACCGGAGGCCTGGCCGCTTTGCATTTCTGATGCCCTTTTGGTGCATATTATGCTCTATTTGAGCATAAAATGGGACGGAAAAAAGCAGGTTCAAGCACCTGCAACCCATTTATGCTACACAGAAGCATAAATGGGTCAAGGGCGACCTTTTACCAAGCAACCTTGTTTTGCAGCCGTTCGGCCAAGAGGGGGTACTTGCGTGCCAGCCTGCGCAGATCATCGCCCGACAGGACCAGAAGCCGCATTTCGCTGCGTGCGGTCACAGTGGCTTCGGACGTTGAGCCGACCTGCAGGGCCTCTTGGCCGAAAACGTCACCCGGCTCGACGCCATAGCTTTCGGCCTTGCCCTCCAGATGCGCTTCGCCAGATGCAACCATGAACAGCGTGTTGGCTGCCTGGCCAGCCACGGTGATCTGGGTATGTTCGCGGACGAGTTTGGCGCTCAATGCCCCGAGTATCTCGGCGACGGCATCGACATCCATTCCGACGAAAAGCGGCTGCCGTTTCATCATGCTCCAGGTGATCGCGAATTGCCGGCGGTGCAAGTCGCTCACAAATCCGTTGGCGAGAATACCGATCGGAAGCGCGAACAAAAGAAGGCCCGTTACCATCGTCACACCGGCTATCAGCTTGCCGAGCGGAGTCACCGGGACGAGATCGCCATAACCAACGGTTGTCAGCGTAGTAATCGCCCAGTACATGGCGTCGGGCATCGTTCCAAACGATTTTGGCTGTATGTTACCTTCCGTTATCTGCATCAGTTCTGCGCTTACGCACATCACGCAAAGCGTCAAAATGAAGGAGGCGAACAGTGCGGAACGCTCCGCGTAAAGCACGCCAAGAAGTGCCGGCAGGGCCTGCGAATAGCGCGCAAGCTTTACCAGCCGCAATAGCCGGAAGATGCGCAGCAACCTCAAGTCGATAGGGAACACAAAAGCAAGGTAGCTGGGCGCGAATGCCAGAAAATCCACGATCATCAAGGGCCGCAGCGCAAATGCGAGGCGTCCACGAAGCGGGCCACGGGCCGCCACGCGCGGATCTTCCATCGACGACCACACGCGGGTGGAGTATTCGGTCGTGTAGGCCGCGATGGAGAAGAGTTCGAAGCCGTGGAAGAAGCCGCGGAAAGGCTGATAGATGGCCGGAACCGTTTCGAGCGCGACCGCTACAACGTTGGCGATGATCAGCGTTATTAACGCGGCTTCAATAATACGGCTTCCTGGACTCTGAAGCTGCCCCTCTTCGAGAATCGCATAAGCCGATTGCCGCAGATTCTGTGGGGCAGATGGGGAAACCGTCCGCTTCCCATCCGGGTCCCGCAACTCGCTTTCGACCGCCATTGAGCGCCCCTTCAAAGCGCAGCGGGGGCAATGGATAACAATTCATGCCGCGGTGTCCCCCGCCAGGGCTTTTCCCGGCAATTGCAACACCTGCACCGGGCCGCGGCTGCCGCGGTGTTTTAATCCTCGGTACTCAAAGCGCAATGCGGTCTTGCCCTACGCGCGGTCTGCTAACGCTCGCGCTGCAGTCATTTGGGGTCGCTGCAATCTGGCACTGCGAGGGCGGCAATGCCTGAAAAGTTAATTTCTGGGATTCAGATGCCCGATCGGCGCAAGCCGAGCCGGACACCCGGCGCCTGGCGTTCGCTCAGCACCTCGCGACGGAAGCTGAACAGTTCCGCGGGCCGACCGCGGGCTATCCTGGCAAACTTGCCTGTTCCTTCCACAAGCCCCTGTTCGGCGACCAGCCGACGGAAATTCTGCTTGTGAAGTTTTTTCCCGGATATGGCTTCGACGGTGCGTTGGAGTTCGAGAAGCGTGAATGTGGGCGGCAACAGTTCGAAAACGACCGGCCTGTATTTCATCTTGCCGCGAAGTCGGGAGATTGCGGTGGCGAGGATCCGACGATGATCGAACAGCATCGAGGTTCCCAGTCTTGCACCGCATCGCGTCTTGGTGATCCGGCCATCGCGGCGCGCCTCCTGAACGAGTCCGGCTTCGTAGAGGAGTTCATAGCGTTCGAGCACACGTTCTTCGTCCCAAGCCGAATTGTCGAACCCGAATGCCAGACGTGCGCGTTCTTGGCGTTTCGACCTGTTCGCTGCTGAAGCCGGCTCGGCGGCGAAGCCGCGCAGTGCCGCGGAGATGACCTCGTCGATGATGGCAGGCTTTCCTGCGCGCCAGTCCTCCCAGGGAAAATAATAATACCAGTCTCGCCACAGCGTATCTGGCGTGCCGCCGCCTCTGCTGGCGTGGGTGAGGGCGAGATATCCGACGGAGACGACACGAGGTCCCTCTTCCGGCTTGAGCAGGTGCCTCCCGCGGTCACCGAATGTGTAGAGTTGCTCGGTGTAGGCGAGATCGAGACCGGTCTGCTCTTTCACCCAGCTGCGCAGACCGCTTTCGAGGGTGCGGTGCTTGAGCGGGTCGAAGGGGCCAAAGGGCAGGGCATCCGGCTGTTCACCGTGATGAACGGCAAGGACCGAGGGCATTTCATCCGTAACCGATACAATCGCAGCACTGAGACCAATGCTGACGACGTGCTGTTGCGGTTCCGGTGCCATATGCTCAAATTGCGAGTGGCAGCAGCACGCAGCTGCCTTCCAGGACGATTTCACCTCTTCCGATGCTTGCCACAGCCGCGACCATTTGCCCATCACGCTGCAGAACCGTGTCGGCGAGCCGGATCATCAATGGATTGGGATAGGCGTGAGGCGCCCGTCGACGCAGGGCGCGGGCGATTTCAAATTCGCGGCCAGGCCCTGCGCGCTCGCAGAGGAGCGTATAGGCTGCCGCCATGGACCGACTCACCCCCGCCCAGCAATGGACCAGCAACGGTGCCTGCGCTCTCCAGTCCCTTCCGAATTCGAGAAGACGCAAAATGTGATCCCGCGTCGGCGGGTTCATATCCGGCATTTCCTCAACCACGTCGTTGAGCGCGAGTTTCAGATGCCGCTCTGCTGCGATATGGGCCGGGGTCGTGATCATGTCTTCCGGCGAAAGCAGCGTTATCAGATGTGACGGCTGATAGGCATCGATCGCCCGTTCGATCGCCGAAAGAGGGCTAACCAGGATGCATGTCATTGTGTCGTCGCGCTGCCGGGAAGATTTCTGATCGCCGCGCAGTTATAGCGCGAGGCGCCGGAAACGCTCGAGAAATTGTGCTTCGGCCCGTTCCGCGGGCAACGGCGTGAGGTTCGGCCGGCGTAGCCGTGGCGGCGGGCGGCCAAAAAAACTCTTGGCCTCGACAATCGCAAATCCCGCCAATTGGGTCGCTTCGTGAAACGCGGCGATGTGATCAGCCCGTTTGATCAGGGCGCTCGCTTCTGCCGGCAGCTCCGGGGGCAGGCCGAAGCGGATATGGATCGCCGCGAGCAATTTCTTCTCGAAATCTTTGTAGTCGATCCCGACCGCGGCCTTGAACGGGCTGATCAGGTCGCCGATGACATATTCGGGAGCATCGTGCAGCAGGGCTGCAAGACGAATCGATGGCGCGATTCCGGGCCGCAAATCTTTCACGAGCGCCTCGACCAGAAGGCAGTGCTGGGCGACCGAGAACGCCTGGGCGCCACTGGTCTGCCCGTTCCACCTCGCCAGGCGGGCTAGACCATGCGCGATGTCGGCGATCTCGATATCGAGCGGCGACGGGTCGAGAAGGTCGAGGCGCCGTCCGCTCAGCATGCGCTGCCAGGCGCGGGGCTGTTTGGCGGGAGAGAATTTCACGGTTACGTCGCGCCAGCGCGTCAGAAAAACCAGAATTTCGCGCAGATGATAATAAGTGTCACAGACAGCGTCACACGTACCACGATCTCCGGGATGCGCGACGAGAGCATGCTGCCCAAAATGATTCCCGGAATGGAACCTACCAGAAGCGACACGAGCAATTGCCAGTTGACCGAGCCCAGCCACCAATGGCCGAGTCCGGCAATCAGGGTGAGCGGAACGGCATGTGCTATGCCGGAGCCTACAACGACTGCGATGGGCATTTCCGGGTAGAGCAGGATCAGGGCCGTTACGCCGATGGCGCCGGCTCCTACGGAGGAAATCGAAACTAACACACCAAGTACGGCGCCTGTGAGTATTGTCAGATTTCTCGTAAGGCGCGGGCTAATTATTCCGACGCGACTTGAGTAAAGCTGCACCAGCTGCTTGCGAAAAATGAGCGATATGGCGGTAAGGAACAATGCGACGCCGAGGATTTTGGTGACGAGGTTCTGTGTGGCATTGCCGTGGATGTCGAGATAGAAGAGAAGGAGCAACGTCAGCGCCGTCATCGGCACGCTTCCGACGGCCAGCCACGCGACGACCTTCCAGGCTACCGTCCTGTTCCAACCGTGTACCACGGTGCCGCTTGCCTTTGTAATGCACGCATAAAGCAGATCCGTTCCAACGGCGGTGACCGGGTGAATTCCGAAGATGAGGATCAGAACCGGCGTCATCAGCGCACCGCCGCCGGTCCCGGTCATGCCGGTCAGCACGCCGATTGCCAGTCCGGAGAGCAGGTACAACAAGGGCAGGTTGTGGAGATGTATCATGCATGTCCCCGTCGCGCCGTATCGGCTGGAGTTTTCGTCGTAAGTTGCGCCCGCATTCCGTCTCCGCTATCGGAAAAATACTCAACCGCGTTTCTGCAGAATTATGCTTCCGGCGGTATAGCCTGCTCCGAACGAACAGAGATGACCCGTGCTATCCGGCTCGAGATCCCTGCTGAACAGATGAAATGCGATGATGGAGCCGGCCGAGCTTGTGTTGCCGTATTCGTTCAAAATGCTCGGAGCCTCGTCCGGCAGAGGGTCGCGCCCGAGCACCTTGCGCGCGATCAGGTTATTCATGTTGATGTTGGCCTGATGCAGCCAAAGCCGCCGGATTTGCGAAGACGCAATATTGTTTTGCGCGAGGTGGTCGAGCATGAAGCCCGCCACCATGGGGACGACTTCCTTGAATACTTTGCGCCCCTTCTGCACGATCAGCTTGTCGGCGCAGCCCGCCGTTTCGGGAGAAAAGCGATTGAGCGGGCCGAAATTGTTGCGAATATTGTTGGAAAAGCGGGATTCGAGCCGTGTACTGACGATCTCCCAGGTATTTTCTCCATCCGCCGCCCGCGCGGGTTCCAGCACGCAGGCGGTCGCGGCATCGCCGAAGATGAAATGGGTCTCGCGATCCCGGAGATTGAGATGACTTGTGCAAATCTCCGGGTTGATGACGAGCACGGCGCGCGCCCGGCCGCTGGCGATCAATGCGGCTCCCATGTCGATCCCGAAGGTGGCGGAGGAACAGGCGGCAAGAAGATCGAAACCGAAGCCGGTGATCTCCAGAGCATTCTGGACCTCGATTGCGATCTGCGGATAGAAGCGCTGGGTGACGGACGCGGCGACGATCACGGCATCGATGTCGGCGGGCGACCTTCGCGCTGCGTTCAAAGCGTCCCGCGCGGCGTTGACGGCGATTTCCGCCATCAGCGACAATGCGTCGTTCGGCCGCTCCCGCAAGCGCGGACACATGATCTCGGGATCGAGCATCCCGTCTTTTGCAATGACGTGCCGGCGATGAATGCCCGACGCCTTGACAATGAATTCCTCGCTCGATTTCAGAATGGGCGCCATGCGCCCGGTGGCGATCTCGCGGGCATGATCCAAATTGTACCGACGCGCGAATTCATTGAAGGAACCGACGAGTTCGCGGTTGGAAATGACGTCGGAAGGGACAAAAAAACCCGTGCCACTGATGGCTATTCTTGTCACCGCCCGACACCCAGGAAATTGCTAAGTGAAGGCTGTCGCAGCGCTGCGCCAAACGCAACCCCCTAAGCCGTTTCAGGCTCTTGGGAATTCCGTCGTTAACGGAACAATCGTACATGCACAGGGCAATGGGCGCCTTGACAAATGATGATTCAAGCTAATGCTGCACTGGTGCTGTTTTCCGGCGGGCAGGATTCCACGACCTGCCTCGCTTGGGCGCTGCAGCGCTTTTCCCGCGTCGAGACGGTGGGTTTCGACTACGGGCAGCGGCATGCCATTGAGCTTTCGGCCCGGCCCCGGATTCTCGCATGTCTGCGAAGGGATTTCCCCGCCTGGACCGCGGCGCTCGACGCCGATCATGTTCTGCCGCTGGAAGTCCTGGCCGCAATCGGAGGCAGCGCGCTGATAGCCGGCCACGAGCAGCAAGCCCCGCCGCCGGATCGGCGCGGTCTGCCGGCCACCTTCGTTCCCGGGCGTAATGTCCTCTTCCTGGCAGCGGCGGCGGCTCTGGCGTGGCGCCGCGGCGTTCGGCACCTGGTGGGAGGCATGTGCGAGACGGATTTTTCCGGCTATCCCGACTGTCGCCGGGAAACGATCGACGCCGTGTCACAGGCGCTCAGTCTCGGAATGGACACGAAATTTGAAATCCATACGCCGCTCATGTTCCTTGACAAGGCAGAGACCTGGGCGCTCGCGAATTCTCTCGGAGGAGACAAATTCGTTCAGCTCATCATGGATGAAACGGTTACCTGTTACGCCGGGGACAGGGGTCACAGACACGATTGGGGATATGGTTGTAACAGCTGCGCAGCCTGTCGATTGCGCGCCAGGGGATATGAGCGGTACGTGTCTCGATGAGCTATCAGGTGAAGGAAATTTATTATACGCTTCAGGGCGAGGGTGCCCGGAGCGGGCGCGCCGCCGTATTTCTGCGTTTTGCGGGCTGCAATCTCTGGAATGGGCTTGAGAGGGACCGCCAGAGCGCAATTTGCCGGTTCTGCGATACGGATTTTGTAGGGACGGACGGGAGCAGCGGAGGGAAGTACCGGGACGCGGACGCGCTGGCGCAGGCCGTTCTGAAACATTGGCCGAATGGAAAAAGTGCCCGCCCCTACGTCGTTTGCACCGGTGGCGAGCCGCTCCTGCAGCTGGACGAGGAATTGATAGCGACCCTGCACGCCGCGGGCCTCGAAGTGGGAATCGAAACGAACGGAACGCTGGCAGCACCGGACGGAATCGACTGGATATGTGTCAGCCCCAAAGCCGATGCGCCGCTTCACCTTGATTGCGGCGATGAACTGAAGCTCGTTTTTCCACAGCCGAATGCGCCTCCGGAGCGCTACGCCGGTCTCGCATTCCGCCATTTCTTCCTGCAACCCATGGACTCGCCCGAAAGAGAAGAGAACACGCGTGCAGCCGTGGCTTACTGCCTCGCTCATCCGCAATGGCGACTGAGCCTGCAAACGCACAAGCTGATCGGTATTCGGTAGGCTGGGTGATTAAACGCCATAACGCGTGACGAGCGTCCTGAAATCGGCCCGTTTGCG
>DATJUM010000214.1:0-7973 GCA_035502355.1 Rhizomicrobium sp.
TGTTATCGCTGAGGAAGATTTGCGGCTGCGCGGCGCGGGTGAGCTGCTCGGCAAACGCCAGAGCGGCCTCCCTGAATTCCGTGTTGCGGATTTGGCGGTGCATGCAGACCTCCTTGCCGCCGCGCGCGACGATGCAAAACTTGTCCTTACGCGAGATGCCGAACTGAAATCCGAGCGCGGTGAGGCGCTGCGCGTCTTGCTTTATCTGTTCGAACGGGACGAAGCTGTGCGCCTGCTGCGCACCGGATGAATATGACCGCTCCCGATTTTCTCCCCGCGCTCGAACGCGCGCTCAACATGCGTATCGAAACGATCACGCGCCTCTCCGGCGGCGCGAGCCAGGAGACGTGGTCGTTCGATGGCGTGGCTGACGGAAAGACCTGGCCGCTGATCCTGCGTCGCGCGCCGGGTGGCGAGCGCGTCATCGCCGAGGGTTCGACATCGGTGCCGCTGTCGACGGAAGCCGCGGCCATCGAAGCCTCGCGGAAGGAAGGCGTCGCGGCTCCGCGTGTGCATTATGTGCTGCAGGACAGGGACGGCGCCGGCCAGGGCTATGTGATGGAGCGGCTTACCGGTGAGACCATCGCGCGCAAGATCCTTCGCGACGCGGCGTTCGACGCCGTACGGCCTAAGCTTGCCTATCAATGCGGTGAAATCCTCGCGCGTATTCACAAAGTTGATACCGCGCCGCTGAAAAATCTCCTTCCCGTTGTCGATGGGCCGACGCAGTTGCGCGCCTATCGCGACACGCTCGATCTGTTCGATTATCCGCATCCCGTATTCGAGATGGCTTTCCAATGGCTCGAACCACGCATGGCGGCGAGCAAGCGGCAGACACTGGTGCATGGCGATTTCCGGCATGGCAATCTCCTCATCTCGCCAAACGGTGTCGAAGCGGCGCTCGATTGGGAGCTGACGCATATCGGCGATCCGCTTGAAGACATTGGATGGGTGTGTACGAACTCATGGCGCTTCGGCGTGGCCGACAAAGTCGTCGGCGGCTTCGGCGATCTGCCCGATCTGCTGAAAGGCTACGAAGACGCCGGTGGCGGACGCGTCGATCCCGACGACGTGCGCACCTGGATCGTCTATGGCTCGCTCAAATGGGGCATCATGTGCATGAAGATGTATCAGGGTTTCCTCAACGACCGTTCGGTTGAGCGCGCCGCCATCGGACGCCGCTCGTCGGAGACGGAGATTGATCTCATTAATCTGATCATCGGTGGAAAACTCTAATGCATCTTTGCTGTCATTCCCGGCTGAGCGATGCGAACGCATCGCGAAGGGAAGGGAACCCAACTTGGTTTGCACTGATACCCCAAAGAAGTTGGATCCCCTTCCCTCGCGCTCGCCTCCGGCTCGCGCTCGCGGGGGATGACAAGAGGGGAGGCCGGCCATGATGGATCAGCCGTCGATGCGCGAATTGGTCGAGGCCGTCCGCGACTTTCTCGAACAGAAGGCGATGCCCGAACTGAAAGGTCACACCGCGTTTCATGCGCGGGTCGCGGCCAATGCGCTCTCCATCGTTGTGCGCGAACTCGACCGGGGTCCGCAATCGGCGAAGGGCGAACTGGAACGCCTACAAAAACTGCTCGGCCATGAAGGCACGCTGGAAGATCTAAACCGCGAACTCTGCAAACGCATCCGCGACGGCGCGTTTACGCTTGAGACGCCCGGTCTCGCCGAACATCTCACCATCACGACGCGCGATAAGGTCGCGATCGATCAGCCAAGCTACTCGGGCCTTAAGCGATAGCAGGCTTCCGCGACAACGCGATTTGTCCGAAGGCGAGAACCGCCATTGCGACGCCTTCCGCCCACGCGACAACCGGCGCGATCCACACCGGCGATGTCGGGTATGGATAAAACACCATCAGCAGGTTCTGAAGACCAAGGCCGTTGACGATCGCGGGCGCCAGCACATAGAGCGCGAACAGGATTCCCAGCGCCGCGAAATCGCCGCGACGGCGGCCAGGCAAGCTGCGCATGAACACGAAGATCAGCACGTCGCGTGTCAGGAAACCCGACGCCGCCGCAATCAGCGCCAGCTGCGCGACCAGATCCGGGCGGCTCTGGTGCAGCCAATAAAGAAGAACGCCAGTGCACAGGAGCGCCGCGACATACGACATCATCCACGCCTGCAGCCCGCCCAGGAACGCGCCGATGCGGCCCGAGGAAATCTGCGACCCCAGCCAGCGGAAATGAACGCGGTCTTTCGGTTCGAGAAACACCATCAGATATGTGAGCGCGGTGAACGTCACGCCGGCGAGCGCGAGACGCAGCGATCCCGCATCCCATCCGGCAACGGTCTTGTCGGTCGACAGCCACGCATCGAAACCCGCGACGTAGATGCCGATGAAAACCAGCCACAACAGCCACACCAGAATGCCGTTCTTCATCTTCAGTTCGAGCCGCATCTCGCGATAGCAACCGAGCAACGTCCACGCGGTGAAGATCGCGAGCGACGCCAGCAGGAACCCGCGCCGGTCGATCGCGGTGCTCCACCACGTCACGGCATCGCCGCTCGCTTTGACAAATTCCCACACCGTGTAGACCGCGACGCCGGCCCCGACACCGATGGCCTGATAAACGAAGATATCCAGCCGCGAATGCGACTGACGGCGGCGCACGGCGACGAGGCTTGCGAGGAACGCGGCCGCCTGCGCGATCAGGCCGACGGCGATGAAATAGGCGAGATCGACCAGCGCCGCCGCGAGGCCCGCATGCGTTGCCCGCTCGACCTCCAGCACCGCCAGACAGATCGCACCGCCGAACCAGTTGTAGATCGTAGAGCCGAACAGCTTGCCCCACGTCATCGCGCCGGGCGTGATCGACGACAGCAACTGCATGTCCCAGGTGCGGTCGCGGATTTCGCCGACAACGGCCAGCGCGGCATTGCGCGAACCCCACACCGCGACGATTACATAGAACAGCAGCCGCGCCGTGCTCGCCACATCATATTCCGTGCCACCGGCGATCGCCGACGCCGCGAAAGCAAGCCCCAGCAGCACGACCATCAGGATCAGTCGCCGGGGCGTCAGCTCGATCCACACATTGCGCTGGAATTCGGCGTTCATGACTTGCCCACCTGCGCGAAATAGGTGTCCTCCAGCGCCTTGGTGGATTCACCGAAGCTCGACACCTCGAAGCCCGCCGTGACCAGATCGCGGATCAGCTTGGAGCGCTGTTGCGGATTGCGCGTGAAGGTGAAGAGCGCGTGGTGCTCGTCCACTTCGATCACATCGAGGCCCGCGCGTGCGGAGAGAAAATCGCGCAGATCGCTGCGCGCCGTCGCGATCTCGAGAATGTAGCGCGGCCGTTCGACATCGCGCACCTTCACGGCCTTGCCGCCGGCAATGCGTCCGCCCTCGATGATGATCATCTCGGAGCAGTAATCTTCGAGCTCCGCCAGAATGTGCGACGACACTACCAGCGTCATGCCCGCATCTTTGAGGCTCATCAGCAGCGCCGAGAGATCGCGCCGCGCCTGCGGGTCCAACCCGGCTGCCGGTTCGTCCAGCAGCAGCACGCGCGGCTCGTGCACAATCGTCTGGCCGATGGCGAGACGCTGACGCAGGCCGCGCGACAACTCGCCGGCCGGCGTTTCCAGACGGTCCGACAGGCCGACGCGGCCCGCTGCCGTATCGACCGCTGCGGCCACCTTGTCCGCCGTCAGGCCATGGGCCCGCGCGGCATAGGTGAGGCACCGCCGCACGCTCAATTCGTCATAGAGGCCGTAGAAATCCGGCAGGTAGCCCAGCCGCGCATGGATCTCGCGCGGGGCTGCTTCCGTATCCAGCCCGTCGACCGTCACATGCCCCGAATAGGGCATGTCCAGCGCCGCCAGGCATCGCAAAAGTGTCGTCTTTCCCGCGCCGTTCGGGCCCACCAGCGCCGTGATGGTCTGCGGCGCGACGCGCAGGGAGACCCCGTTCAACGCCCGCACCGTGGGATACTCGTAAACCAGATCGGTTACTTCGATCATGAGCGAAAACTTACCCCAAACCCCGCGCCGGGCTAATGTAGATTCGATACGCGATTAACGGCCAATTTTGGGCAGTACACCATGCGCATAGCAATGATCGGCACCGGATATGTGGGTTTGGTCTCCGGGGCCTGTTTGTCCGAGTTCGGCCATGACGTCGTCTGCATCGACAAGGACATGTCGAAGGTCGAGGCGTTGCGCGCCGGCCAGATCCCGATCTTCGAGCCGGGGCTGGACGATGTCGTCGCCGCCAATGTGAAAGCCGGGCGCCTGTCCTTCGCCTCCGATCTGGCGGAAGCGGTGAAGAACGCGGAAGCGGTGTTCATCGCGGTCGGTACGCCCAGCCGCCGCGGCGACGGCCATGCCGATCTCACCTATGTGTTCGCCGCTGCCGAAGAGCTGGCGCAGCATCTGTCCGGCTACACCGTCGTCGTCACCAAATCGACCGTGCCGGTGGGCACTGGCCGCAAGGTGAAAGAGGTGATCGCCAGGGCGCGGCCCGATGCGGAATTCGATGTCGCCTCCAATCCCGAATTCCTGCGCGAGGGATCGGCCATCGGCGATTTCCGCAGGCCTGACCGCGTGGTCGTCGGCTGCGATACAGACCGTGCGCGCGATGTGATGCGCGAAATCTATCGTCCGCTCTATCTGCATGAGACACCCATCGTGGTCACGAGCCCGGAAAGCTCCGAGCTCATCAAATATGCAGCCAACGCCTTCCTCGCGACCAAGATCACTTTCATCAACGAGATGGCGGAGCTGTGCGAGAAGGTCGGCGCCGATGTGCAGGACGTGGCGCGCGGCATTGGATTGGACGGACGCATCGGTTCCAAATTCCTCCATGCCGGACCCGGCTTCGGCGGATCGTGTTTTCCCAAGGACACGCTCGCATTGCTCAAGACCTCGCAGGACAGCGGCGCCACGACGCGCATCGTGGAGGCCGTCGTCTCCGTCAACGAAGCGCGCAAACTCAAGATGGCGCAGAAAATCGTGGACGCGTTCGGCGGCGTGAAGGGCAAGACCGTTGCGGTGCTCGGCCTCACCTTCAAACCCGGCACCGACGACATGCGCGATGCACCGAGCCTCGTCATCGTGCCGGAGTTACAGAAGCAGGGCGCCACCATCCGCGCCTTCGATCCCGAGGGCGCGAAGGAAGCAGCAAAACTTCTCAACGTCGATCTGCGCAAGAACGCCTATGATGCGCTCGAGGGCGCAGACGGCGTCGTGATCCTTACCGAATGGAACGAATTCCGCGCGCTCGACACCACGCGCATGAAGGCGCTGCTCAAGCGGCCGCTGATGGTCGATCTGCGCAACATCTATCGTCCCTCGCAGATGCAGGCCGCCGGCTTCACCTATGTCAGCGTCGGCCGCGCGACGGTGGGCTGACATACAGAACTTCTGTACAGAAGATCGAGGTTTTTCGGCGGCGTGCGGACATGGCTCCGCCGTATCTCACTTCGCCATGGCCGGGCCTGACCCGGTCATTCAGTCAGCGGCTCGATCTCCGGATGGCCGCCGCGAGGGCGGCTATGACGAAAATTGGTTGTTCGACAAGTCGCTGAAAAATATTTTTCCGCCGCCATTTTGCCCGTGTTGGATAGGTAAAAAGCACAGTGTTTCTGCCGGGTTTCGCGGCGAAGTGGGCTCCTCTTACAATTTCAGGGATTTAGCTCAGATGGCGTTTGGAGCGCCACGCTTCAAGGGGGTGGAAAACTTTTTTCTTCCGAGGCGTTTGCCGCGTAGGCAGCGCCCAAAACGTTCATCGCGCCAAACGACAGACAAATGAGCGATCCCAGAACATCAGCGATTAGCGTATCCCGGTCGTTGCTCCCGATATGAAAGATCACGATTGCCAGAGTCGATAACAGCCCAAATAAGCCAAAGCCAAGAAACACAAGACCAAGTGCTCTATTGTGCGGTCCCGACGCACCCTTTCGAGGCCAGTAAACATAGAAGCCCCTTGCAAAAATATAGACCCCCAGCGCATAGGGGAGAACATTCCAAAGGCTCATCCAGCCCGTAATCCCTACAATCACGAAGACAATCAGCGTGACTGCGATAAGAAGCAGCCAAGCGAGCCAATTGTTCTGCGGGAATAAGAAATTCATCGATAGCCAGAGCCAGAGTTCTCACCACTGCGCATGCAGCCGCCCGCCGAACAGCGAGATCGGCCCGTGGTCGCGATTGTATGCCGGGTTGATGGCGAGTTGGTAGTCGAGGCTCACGTTCAGCCAGCTTGTGACCTGCGCGTCGTAATAGGTCTCGAGGATGTCCTCGCTGCCGTAATGCGCGAGTTCGCCGTCGCCGATCAGGATGCCGATTCCGCCGGCGGCGAAATAATCCCGCGCGGAATGCGACAGGCCGTTCACGATGCCCGCAAACCCGACCGTGTCGTCCTTGCGGCCCCACGACGTGCCCTTCCACGCTAGGCCCGCGGCGACGGAGCGGTTGATCTCCGTGAACTCGTATGCCTCCTTGCTGCCGTCATTCAGGCTCAGCCGCGCGAACACACCGAGATCGTCCGTCAGCGCCTGCTGGATGTTGATCACCCCGCCGGGCCGCGTGCGGTATTCGCGCACCAGCGCGGTGCTGGGCGTCGTGTGCGTCGCGATGCCGAGCGCGACCGCGTCGAGATAGTCGCCCATGCGCCCGCGGTTGACCCAGCCCAGCAGTTTGATCTTGCCGGCCTCTCCGAACAGCGTGACGCGCGCCTCGCCTTCCGCCACCGCTTCGAACTGGCTGAAATCGGTTTCGAGCTCGGTCGAATTCGGCACGCGCGAGAGATCGTAGAGCCCCCCGCGCAGCGTCCACCAATCCTGCGACCACTCGGCAGCGATGCCATAGCTGTAGCCCCACGCATCGGCGGCATAATCGAACGCGCCGGAATCGATCAGCGCCCAGTTGAGAAAATCGTTCTTCGGGTCGTGCGCATAATCGTTGGTGTCGAAGATGTCGGTGACCGACATCTTGCCGCCGGTGAGGATGAGATTGTCCGCCGTGCGTGTGCCCGCGACCTGGTTCTGCGCGCTGTCGATATTCTGCGTCTCGCCGCCGAGATCGAAGGTCTGGCGGAAGAACAGGCGTTGCAGCCGGAAATATGGATCGGTCTTGCCGACCTTGTACGCCTCGCCGCTCGGAAAGCCCGCCATGCCGACCGTGTTGCTCAACCCGAAGCCCTGATCGATTTCCGGATCGGCATAGATCTCGCCGCCGTCCCACACGCGCAGGCCGAGGAACAACGTCGCATCGAACGTCTCGTCGCCGAGACTCTTGTTGCTCATGCTGTTGGTGCCGAGCGAGTCCGCGCGGAACGCCGGATGATACTGATCCACCACCGTCATCTGCCCGTGCAGCGACCAGTCGAACGCATCGTCGGCATGCGCGAGAGATGTTCCGCAGAGCGCGAGAAGCGCCAAGGCCCTGCAAATTGTTATCAAAGAGCGCCCCCAGAAGAAGACCGCAACCTTGCAGGTATTCATGACAGTTATTCACCCGTCGGGCTACGGTGAGATCAGCGCCACGCTCGGAAAATAGGTTGCATAGCGTTTCGCATCTCGCGTCAAAATCCGATGCCTTGCGACCGCGGCGTGCGCGCCGATGAAGAAGTCCGGCAAAGGCGTGTTGCGCGTCCCGCCGCGGCGGCGATAGCCCAGATGCACCTTCGCGGCGAGAAACGCCGCCTCGTATGGGATTTGCTCGCGGGCCAGCAGGCTACGCGGCAGCGCCTCTTCGAGGTCTTCGATCCGGCTGAAACGGACCGATACTTCCGCATAGATGATCGGGTTGATGAGGACCGGCGTCGATTGTGCCGCCCGCTCCAGCGCCTCTGCCGACCACGAAAGCCAGCGCGCATCTTCCGTCAGGATGTCGAGCAGGACGTTGCTGTCGACCAGGACCGCCATCAGCGCCTGCGCGTCAACGCCATGATCTCGTCCGTGGTCATCGCCACATCGCCGCGCCCGCGCAGATGGGAGACCAGCCGTGT
>DATJUM010000215.1:0-4565 GCA_035502355.1 Rhizomicrobium sp.
CTGCATCTCGAAATGCATGGGTTTGTTGATCGCGTTCATCACTTCGGGACGATTGAGCGTGATTGTGGTAACGCGATCAGACGAGGATACGGCTATGAATTCGTACGCCATGGTCTCTCAGGTCCGGGACGCCAACGGCACTTTTTCGGGATCATATTCCTCTTCGACGATCCATTTGCACATCCGCCGCAACGGCTCGATGCCGTCATGCGGCCCGATATTGGCGAAGCGGCCGGCATAGCCGAGCGATACCAGCCTCTGGCCGCCATGGAATGCGAGACGGTCGCGCAATTCCTTCCTGAGCGAGTCGGGATAGATGCCGATTGTCTGTGTATAGGCGTTGGTCGAGCGGATCGGCGTCTCGATATCGTCGAACGGAACAAGATTGGCGACGCGGTTGCCAAGCAGGCGCGCGAAGTCGACTGGTTCGTCGAGCTGCGAGACAATGACCGCACCCTCCGCTCCACCGCCGATCACTTCGTAATAACCGATCGAAGATTTGAGCGCATTGACTTCCTCGGCCAGCACCAGATCGCGCGCCACGGCCGGTCCGCTGATGTGCGGCGGGAGTACCTGGATCGCCTCGTAGAGATATTTTCCAAAGCGGTTCGCCTTGGCGAGGCCTTCTTTGTCGGTGCCGGTCTGCACATAGACGACGCGCGCATTGTGGCAGGCTTCCTGGTTGCGATGACCGACATCGACAGCGGCGCGTTCGGCCACGGCGCGCATCGTGGCGTCATCCGCAAAAGCCTGTTTGCCGATGATGGTCGAACTGAGCTTCGGATCGAGGGTGATGAGATCGATCCCCGGCTGGATGTATTTCGCAACATGGGTGATCGATGCGAGGCCGCCCCAGGCGATGATCTTGTCGATGTTCCGCGGCGTATAAAGTGCTTCTTCGATCTCCCTGTCTCCGCCTTTCCAGTAGGCGACGGAAACATGCCGGGTCAGCGGATGATCGGGCGCCATTTCGATCATCGTGCGGGCGACCGCGGCCGCCGTCAGCGGATCGTTTGATGGTGTCTTGATAATGATGTCGCTGCGGATGATGGCATTGCGCATGATGCTCATGGCGGCAACGCTTGGAATGTTGCCGGCGATGATATGGACGGCGCGGGCGCCGATCGCGCGCGCCCAGGCCTGGCCGCCGGTGTCGAGTTTGGTACCTACCCATCCTTCAAGGTAGGGAATCCCGATCGACTTGTCGGCCGTCTGGTGAACGACACCGCGGCTGAAGCCTGCGCCCAGCGTTTGATAGATGCCCTTCAGGATTTCCGGCGAGAGCCCGGACGTCGTAACCGACAACTCATAAGCCTCCTTGAGATGCCGGTTTTGTTCGAAGCTCAGTCTATCGCCGAGTTCAGCCAGATAATCGGAAATCTCCGCGAATGTCAGGGTATAAAGATCGCTGAGCGCCGACGGTGCGGTCAGCGGAAGTTTGTTCAGGTGTTTCCTTACGTCGGGCGCGGTGAAGCTCGAACCGGCTCGGCGCCCGGTATATTCGATGTCCCGATCTTCGATGATCTCGCCACGGATGATGAGGGGAACATGGAAATTCGCCATGACGGTCACCCCACAGCCTGTGCGATGAATTCGAGCGCCTTGTCATGCGCGTCCATTGCGCCCGCGCAGGTGATCTTGTCGTCGCCGCCTTCGATTTCGGTGAAGCGGCGGATCTCCGAATGAATGATTGGTCCGGCGCGGCCGCAGGCGCAGGGCTTGTCCCAGGTCATGGTGACGCGGTCGCCCGAAAGCAGCCCGCCCCAATGCGTCTGGATGGCGAGGTCGAACCAGCCATAGCGGCCGGTCTGGGTTCCTTCGCGCGGCAGCAATTCGCCGGTTTTCGGATCGAACAGGAACGGGATCAGACTGGGCAGCGGATGGACGTTTCCATGCATGCACATGCGCGAGGAGCCGATGCACATTTCGCTCATGCCGTAACCGTCCAGCGGCCAGCGCGGCATGCCAACGAATTTGGCAATCGCCTGTTGGTAGTCCTCGTCGAATTTGCGCCCCTTCGCGCCGCCGCCGAACATGGCGAGTGAATCGGCGGTGAAAAGGTCGGTGAGGCCGTTCCGGCGCGCTTCCACCGCAAGGTCATAGACCGTCGGCGGCGAGCCGACGAGAATGACGCGCTTGCCGCGAAACCTCTCGACAATCTCGCCGAAGAATTTCTTCAGTCTTTCGGGCTGGGCCGCCTGTTCCTTCATGAAGGCATCGCGGCGTGCGAGCAGCGTCGGCGAAATCTGCAACTGCCCCAGTTCGCCCTTGGCCTGCGCGGCCTGCAGCCGCCCGCCCAGCGAAAGCACATCGGCGCTCATGCGCCCGGAATTCGAGGCCACGATCCGGCTTTCGTCGCCGCCATAGAGCCAGTGCACGGCCGCGTCCATCATCCGCGGATAAGCGAGCGCGCCCTTGCGGTAGCTGATGAGGATGACGTGCAGGTCCTCGAAGCCGGCGAGGGCGTGTTCGTGCGGTTCGCCCGCAAATCCTTCGAAGGAACGGCGCCAGCCTTTCGCGGTCGCTTCCGTTTCGGCGAGCGTGCGCGGAACAAAGGAAAGCTTTCCCGTCGTCCCGGAGGAATGCTTGATGCGCAGTTCCGTCTGGGTGTCCATGACATCCAGCCAGTCGTCGATCCCGGCGCAACCTGACGCATCGACCGAGGACAGGTCGATGGACGTCATCGTGTCGAGCCACTTCGTCAAGAGATCGAAGCGGCTTTTTTCGAGCAATGCGAGCGGGTATGATTTGTAGAGCGAATGCGGAAACAGCAGCACCGCCGCGTCGTTGAAGTCGCGGATTTCTTTCACGCCCTGTGTTTCGGCGAGCTTTCCAAGGACGGCAACCTTGTCCACGAGATGGGAGAAACGCTCTTTCAGCACCGCCAGCTGGATGTCCATTACCGTTTCGTAGGGAAGCGTGTATTGTTGCGTAACGGAAAGGTCCGGATATTTCTCCGGATGCTTCTTCAACAGCTCGATATCGACGGCGTCGGCCGGCATGTTCCTGTCCATGGCGTTTTCCCGGTTTTTTGGTTTCAGCTTCGCCTTGCGGCGAAATGAGGACCCTGTTTCCCTGCCGGGCCGCCTTTCGCGGCCGAGGCCATCGCGAGGGTTGCACGGCCATCCGAACTAGTACACAAGCATAATATAAGCATGCTATCGAGTCCAAGAGAACAGGCGGCCAGCCGCATGCGGCGCCCGCCCCGGGAGGAATCGGGAGGCGAGAAGTTGGCGAAGCGGCGCCGCGACGGGCTTTGCGACAATCTGAAGGTCGTCGATTTCGGCACCGGGCTGGCAGGCAGTCTGGTGGCGAAACTGTTGGTCGAGGCCGGGGCGGGAGTCACGCGTCCATCGGCGGGCCACGATCCCTTTGCAGATATCTACCCAGCCTATGACGCCTGGCAGCGTGGCAAGGCGATTCGTCCTATCGATGGCCTGGCCGATCCTGCCCTCGATGCGGCGCTCGCAGCGGCTGATGTGTGCATTGTCGGCGGCGAGGATCATCCCGACGCGCCTCCGCGTCCGGACGGCGCAACCCTTGCTGCGAAATATCCGCGGCTTATCGTGCTCGAAATCACTGCCGGACCGGACAGTCCGGCGACGCCAGCCGTGGACCTGCTCGCCCAGGTGCGTTCGGGCTTTGCTCATGAGCATTTTTCCACCCGCCCAATCATGTTTGCTTTTCCGCTGGCCGCCTATGGCGCGGCATTGCAGGGGACGGTCGCACTGCTTGCGGCGCTATGCGAACGAGAGGAAAGCGGACTGGGGCAGCTGGTCAGCACGTCGCTTCTTGAAGGCGGGATGATGTGGTGTGCGCCGCTCTGGTTTCAGGCCGAAAGGCCGGACCGCGCCATCCTGGCCGATATTCCGCGCGATGTTCAGCCATTGATCTTTCGTTGCAAGGACGGCCGCTACATCCATTTCATGATGGGCACGCCCGGCGCGCTTGGCAAAGTGCATCGCATTCTGGGGATCGACGATTCCACGGTCGATCCCAATGATCGCGGAATGCCGACGGGGAAAGGCGAGCGGAAGAATTTCTGGGGCAATATCGAATTGTTCCAGAGTCACATGATCCGCTTCGACAGCAACGAGATCCTGCATGCGCTGTGGAACGAAGGCATGGGCGCGGAACTGGTTCAGCCGCCGGGTGCGTGCTGGGACGATCCGCAGGTCGTCCACAATGGAATTATCACGTGCACGCGCGCTGTTTCGTATGTCGGCTTTCCGATCACGCATGCGGACAATGTTTCGACCGCCGAAGTTGCGCGGCCTGCAAAGAAGGAAGCAAAGTCATCCGCCGCCGGTGGACCACTGTCGGGACTGAAGGTCCTTGATTTCGGGAGTTTCGTTGCCGGCCCCTATCTCTCCGTCCTGCTCGGCGATCTCGGCGCGGAGGTGTTCAAGTTCGAAGGCATGGGCGGCGACGTCAACCGCACATTGCTGCGAGCCTTCGCCTGCACCAACCGCGGCAAGCGCTCCATTGCCATCGATGTGAAATCTCCCGATGGTCCGGAGATTCTCCGCCGCGCCTGTCTGTGGGCCGATGTGGTGCATCACAAC
>DATJUM010000216.1:0-27250 GCA_035502355.1 Rhizomicrobium sp.
CCCTTGGCCAATGATGTAGCCGGGGTCGCCCTCCACAACGAGCATCCGAATGATGGACTCACAGCTTGGACAGACGACACTCTCGTCCTGGAACGGGGGCATAATGGTGACGATCGCACCGCAATTGCATTCGAGGGCGAATGGCTTTCCGCCTTCTAAAGCCGCGCTCGCCACAAAGGTATACAAATCGAACGTCGGACGATTTCTTGCCACGAGCCGGCCTCCTAGCGGACTGTCCATTCTATGGCGACAAATATTCGTTCTTACGAAGAAATGGAACGACAATCTTCCACTCGAATCCGTTATTGAGTTGGCGGCGAGAGTCCTGAACTTCCGCCGGATCTATCAGGGGGCTATGGCGTAGACATAGTGCTCATCATCGTCGGTCGCGGCCCGCCATTTGCCATCGATTGCGTACGCTTCAGTAGCCGTGACTACGACATGTCAGGCAGCGGAGACGGGTTCGGGATGAAGACGGAAGCCGAGCGCCCGAATGACTTTCAAGACGGTGGCGAACTCCGGATTCCCATCCCTACTCAGCGCCTTATAGAGCGCTTGCCGGGTCAAGCCGGTTTCCTCGGCGAGTTGGGACATGCCGCGAGCACGGGTAACCACACCCAGCGCATCGGCGATCTCGCCGGCGTCGCCATCCGCGAAGGCGCCGTCGAGATAGGCGAGCATCGCTTCGGGGCTGTCCAGGTAGGTGGCCGGATCGAACGGCCGGGTCTTGATCGTCATTTCATACCTCCTTCGCCAGCTTCAGAGCCACGGCAATATCTTTGGCCTGAGCGCTTTTGTCCCCGCCGCAGAGCAGGACGATCAGGAGACTCCCACGCTGCACGTAATAGACCCGGTATCCGGGGCCATAATGGATACGAAGCTCGCTGACACCCTCGCCAACCGGCTTTACGTCACCGGGGTTGCCGAGCGCGAGGCGGCGCACCCGACGAGCGATTTCCGCCCTGGCCCGAGCATCGCGCAGGCTGGAGAGCCACTCGGAGAAAGTCCTGGTCTCGCGGACTTCGACCATTTGTAAATTGTAGATGACAGGCATCGGTGTGTCAACCGTGGTTGACATGGGCGCGGCCTGCATCTCTTGGGGCTATAGCGTAGACATAGTGCTCGTCATCGTCGGTCGCGGCCCGCCACTTCAGTCCCTGTCAAGACCGGAGACATAGGTAACGGGTTGTACCTAAGACATGGGTGACAACCTGGGCCGGATGAGTTGGCAAGCGGCGCGAGCAAACTTGCTCAGCATCTGCGGCGTGACTGCGTGGCTCCCCGAGTTTTGAAGCATGTCCTGCGCGCGCTCTGCGCCGGCCTTGGCCTGATCGCGGATGGCCTTGAGTCCGTCGATCCGGTCCTTGAGCGCCGGGTCCTCCAGATCGGCGATGCCCGCTTCAATAGCGTCGTAGAGGCGTTTGAGGCGGGCTTCGGCCTCCGCTGTCGCGCCGTCGAGACGCGCAGGTAAAGCGCGGCGCACTGCGGTACGTTATGGGCAATGTCTCCTTCTCAACTGATGTTCCGGCCCGAGCGATGCGGTCCAGATGACTCAGGCCACGCTCTGCAGGGGGCGGGCGCGCTTGATCCGCTCGCGCTCCTTCGGCGTGTTCATCACCTCCCATAGATCATTGCGCGCTGCACGTTCAGCCAAAAGTCCGGGCTGTTGCCGAACATACGCGCCAGGATGAGAGCCGTCGCCGCCGTCACGTTCCTGCGGTCGTTGCACAACTCGTTGGACGTGCTTGCGCTGCACGCCCATCGCCTCGGCAAGAACCGCCTGGGTCAAGCCAAGGGGCTGGATGAACTCCTCCGCCAAAATCTCGCCGACCGTGGCCGGCTTGCGCTTCGCCGTCAGCGTGGTTCGCCTCGCTTCACCTGTAGCTGTGGTCGTCCAGATAGACGCCTTCCGCTTCGCCTCGGCTGCTGTCCCATCGGAACACCAGCCGCCATTGCTTGTTGACGCGGATCGAATGGAACCCCACCAGAGTGCCGCGCAGCTTCTCGAAGTGATTGCCGGGCAGCACGCGCAAGTCCTGATCAGTCCATCGTGGCCCGCCGAACCTGCCGATTCTGCGCTGTAGGCCGCTACGCTACCCGGAAGCGGCCGATGCTACGATCGATGGTGATTTGGGGCTTCCTTAAACGGATTAAGCACCGCCGCGCCCAAGCCGGCGACGTCGCGATCGTTGCGCGTCGCCAGCGTCAGGCCATTGACCAACGCGGTCGCCGCGAGCAGCCCATCGATAACAGGAACAGTCCTGATGGCGCTCATTCGGCCCCATTGGTCGGACACGGCGTTGTCGATCCCGAGCAGGCGCCCATCAAATGCGGTCTCGATTTCCCGCAACCAGCGTTCAAGCGCTACTGCTTTGCCCGCATCTCTGGGACGTGCAAGTTCAACGCGCTTTCGGATTACGCCAAGGACAAGCGTGCTCAGAAAGAGATCTTCGTCAGCAATCGAGGCATACCACGCCGATACATGTGAATCGCAACGGTCACCCTTGCGGACCTCCGAAATGATAGTGGTATCGACCAGGTAGCTCATAGATCGACGTCGCGCCCGACATCGCGGCTACGATCGAGATCGATCCCGTCGAGCGGTGCAGACGCCAGCAACGCCTTCAGGCTTACCTTGGGTGGCTCGGCAAAGCGTTGCCGAAGAAGCGTGCGCGCCTCGACCTGACGAGAGGGGTCGGACAGAGCGGAGGCGACACGGCGAACCAGGCTTGCATCCTCTTTGCGGACATTGACCTCCACCCGCACGAAACCCTGGCGCTTTTTGCGCGCGCGGTGGATTGCGACAGAAGACTTTGGTTTGCTGGCCATCCTCAACTCCTATTTTTCCGGAAACATGACCGGAAATCTCGGGCGAGCGCAACGGCCGATGGCGGCTACAGGGCTATGGCTCCGATGTATGCCAAGGGCGGCGGGAGCGGCATATGCGACGAAGAGATGAGGGCGATCGTCGGACCATGCGCTGCGATCTTGCCGAGACCGCTCGCCATGAAGGGCAAGCCGATGAACATCCGGCCGATGAAAGGCTAAAAGCGCGCAGTGGCATGGCAATTCCTTGCGTCAGCCGTGCAGCTTTTTCGCAACTTCCGCGATCTTGCGACCCTGATAGCGCGCGCCGAGCAATTCGTTCGCCGTCGGCAAACGTTTCCCGTCACCGCCTGTAATGGTCGTAGCGCCGTAGGGCGAGCCCCCCGTGATCTCATCGAGAGTCATCTGACCGGCATGGCCGTAATCGAGACCGACGACAATCATGCCGAAGTGCAGCAGATTGGTAATGATCGAGAACAGTGTCGTTTCCTGCCCGCCATGTTGCGTGGCGCTGGACGAAAAGGCCCCGCCGACCTTCCCGTGCAAGGCTCCGCGCATCCAAAGCCCGCCGGCCTGATCGAGGAAACTGGCCATCTGCGACGACATGCGTCCGAACCTTGTGCCGGTACCGATAATGATGGCGTCGTAGGCGGCCAGGTCGTCTATCCTGGCGATCGGCGCAGGCTGGTCCATCTTGTAATAAGATTTGCGCGCAATCTCTTCCGGCACCAGTTCGGGGACGCGCTTGATATCGACATGCGCGCCGGCCTCGCGACCACCTTCGGCGACCGCTTGCGCCATCGCCTCGATATGGCCGTAAGCCGAATAATAAAGAACGAGAACTCTTGCCATTTTCTACTCCCTCGATGTCTTCGCTTCACAGTTGCTCCAATGGCGCCGGCGGCTTCATGAACCGCCTCGGGCCGGACCGGCGGGAGAGCGGCCTTTTTGCAGCTCTTTCGACGAGCCCGAGGCCTTTCGCTGCCCAATCACGGTTCACACCTATCAGTAATCCAGCCCTGCGGGGGGCGCGGACGGCCGGGACGATTCCCATGATCACCTGACGCCTGGCCTTTATGCCGCGAGCTTTTCGGCATCCAGATTGTCGATCGCCTTTAGCGCTGCGTCTATTGCCCGCGCGCGGGCGTCAGGCCCGAGCCCGATACCTTCTGCGCGAAATACCGTGACATCCTTGACGCCGATATGCTCGAGCACGCCCGTGAGATAGGAGACGGTATGCTCCAGGAACCTGGCCGGACTTTCACCTGAATAGAAGCCACCGCTCGTTGCGGCGATGAAAGCCTTCTTGCCGACAGGCAGGAGACCCTCCGGGCCTTTCTCGGTGTAACGAAACGTCCGGCCCGCGACGACGATCCTGTCGATCCAGGACTTCAGCTGCGTGGGGACGTTGAAATTGTACATCGGCGCGCCGATGACCAAAATGTCGGCTGCGAACAGCTCTTCCATGTACCTGCCGCCCAGCGCCAAATCCTGGGCGAGGACTTCGCTTTCGACCGGAGCGCCCTGAAACGCCACCAGGTGCAGTGGCGACAGGTGCAGGGCCGGTTCCTGCGCAAGGTCATGATAGACAATTTCGATGCCGGGATAGCGCGCAATCTGCGCGGCAACGATCTCTGCGGTCAGGATACGGCTCGCGGAGCCTGGCCCCGTAATGCTCGAATCCAGGTGCAGAAGTTTCATGACGGCCTCCTTCGTCTTGTTGTCGTTGCAGAGGATCTCTGCGATCCATCGAAATGTCGGGTGATGGGTGGCATCGGTCCAGTCGATAAATTCCGATCTATACCATCGGAATATTAGATGGGAAGGCAGTTCCTTTTTGATCCGGCGAAAAAGCCTCACCTCGACGCGTGGGGATAGGTCAGAGCAGGCCGACGAAGCTGATGAATTTCGCGAACAGCTCGGCGGGACGGCGAACACCGCCATCAATCGCACTCAGCTTTCCGATTGGCGCCAGGATTGCGACCTTCCCCCTGGCGGGATAAGCCGGTATTTTTCGGCGTTCTCCATCGGCTATACCGATAACAGGAACCGGGGCATGCTCGACGGCGTATCACTCGATCAATTGCGCATATTCATCGCAGCAGCTGACGAAGGGAGTTTCTCGGCTGCATCCCGCAAGCTGCTGCGCGCACAATCCGTCGTCAGCGAAACGGTTGGCAATCTGGAAGCCCAGATCGGCGTACCGCTGTTTGACCGCTCGGGCCGCTATCCGAAACTGACTCCGGAGGGCGTCGTTCTCCTTGCGGATGCGCGCGGCATCATCACGGCGGTCGATCTGCTCAAGGCGCGTGCCAAGGGCATGGCGGCCGGCCTCGAACCGGAACTCTCCATCGTCGTGGATGTGTTCTATCCAATCGATGTGATCACGCAGGTCGCGCGCGAGTTCCGGACGCAGTATCCCGGCGTTCCATTGCGCATCTATGTCGAGGCGCTCGGCGCGGCCATTGAACCGGTTCTCGATGGACGATGCAGCGTGGGCATTGTTGGCTCCCTGCCGGCGATACCGGACACGCTCACCAATGAACGGCTCGAACCGATCTTCCTTCTGATGGTCGCGGCGAGCTGCCATCCCCTGGCCGCGCGCAAAGGCAAAATCCCGAAAGAAGAACTCGCCAAACATACGCAGATCGTTCTGACCGACAGGTCGAAATTGTCGGCAGGACGCGAACTTGGCGTAATGTCCCCCGCGACGTGGCGCCTCGCCGATTTGTTCGCGAAACATCACTTCCTCCTGAACGGTCTTGGCTGGGGCGGCATGCCGCTCCATGTCGTCCAAAAGGATCTGGAAGAACGCCGGCTTGCAATCCTGTCGATCGAGGACGTGCCGCCGGGCGGCCTGCCGCTCAGCATGTCGGCCGTCTGGCAGACAAAGTCGCCGCCTGGTCCGGCGGGACGTTGGTTCATCGAGCGCATGAAGGAAATCCCCCTGCCTGCGCCGGCCTCCAAAATGCTGAAGCCACCGCCCGCAGCGAAGAAGATTCGTGGACGCGCCTAACGGCCGAACCTCGCCCGTACTCGTCATCGCCGGCTCTGTTCCGGCGACCAACAAACAAAATACGCGTTCGCCGGGCTTGTCGCGGCGATCGATGAACACGAACCGTTACGATAAGCTCCTTCGGAAAGCGTTCATGCATGGCCGGGTCACCAGTGTTCAGTCCAAAGACATCCCGGACGGGTGCGGGCTCGGCGGTGAAGTACGCTTATGACAACGTGACCGGATACTACTCCGTGCATACGAATGCCGGCGCGCTCCGCAAGGGCGAAAGTAACATCGCCGCGATCGGCAGCCGCCTTCATAACCAGGATGTTCTCGGCCGGATGCCTATTGCGCCTGTTCGCGCGAGATGAATGGCCACGCACGAGCGACTGATTTTCGATGATTTGTGCCGGCTTTACGCCGTCACCATTGACGTCAGCCGGCCTTGGACGATCTCTTCCGCATCACGCATGATGCGGGAGACGAGTTCGGCGCATGTCGGAATGTCGTGAACCAGGCTTGCGACTGCCCGGCGGACCAGATGCCGGCATCCATCTCGCCTCGATCCAGAACGATTGCCCCCCCTGCGCCGGCCACGAGGTCCTTTACGTCCGCAAACGTCGCGTTGCCCCGCCTGTCGATCGCGACAACTTCGTCGCTGACGGCATTCTTCGCCACCCGCGCCGTATTGTGCATCGCGCGGAAAATGAGATTGGTCGATCGCTCGTCATTCGCCACGATCTGTTTCTTCGCGTTCTCATGTATCGGGGATTCGACAGTGGCCATGAAGCGCGTCCCCATGTTCACGCCGTCGCAGCCGAGCGCCAGTGCGGCGATCAGGCCCCGCGCGTCGGCGATGCCGCCGGAGGCAATGATCGGTATTGAAAGCCGGTCGGCGGCTGCCGGAAAAAGAATGAGTCCGCCAACATCGTCCTCGCCGGGGTGGCCGGCACATTCGAATCCGTCGATCGACACGCAATCCACGCCAAGCGACTGCGCCTCAATGCGGCGCCCGGTCGCCTCTATTACCTGGCCGGCAACCACGCCGCCGCGCTGCACCGGACATGCTTGTCGGTCCCCATGCCGGTGGTTATTGTCGCGCGGAATGAAGGGGGTCCCTACCATGGAACACGTCAGAGTCCTGCTAGGCGCCGCGTGCCTTTTCTTCGGCGGCTGCGCAGCGAATCCGGAAAGTATTCAGCCAACAGCGACCACACAGGTTGCAACAAATACTCCCCTCGTTGGTGATCCTCCTGCGCCGGCGCCTCCTTCTGTTGCTCATGCCCCGTCAGCCACCTTCGCCGATGGCGAGGCGGCATACAAAAAGGCTGACTACAAGACCGCGCTTGCCGCATGGCAACCTCTTGCCGACAAGGGCGATGCGGACGCCCAACATGCGCTGGGCATCATGTACCTTCATGGCTATGGCGTGGCCCCCGATCCCGACCAGGCAGTGAAGTGGTTGACCAAATCGTGCCTGCAAGGAAATGTGCACGCTTGCGACGCCCTGGGTGCGATGTACGAGCAAGGCAAGCACATAAGGCAGGACAAGATTCGGGCTTATGTGTGGTACAGCCGGGCCGTAGCGGTGGCCAGCGAGAAAGACAGCCCGCTTCCGAAAAGCAATTTAAGTCGCGTTACGGCTCACCTGACGCCGGCCGAGATCGCGCAGGCGAACGCGCTTGCTGCTAATTTGTTACATTAGGAATGGTTAGCTGGCCGGTCCGAGAAGACAGATGACACGCACGTCCGGTTCAGAGGATCCATCCAAACCGGTGGGTGGCGCGGACCACGCGCATGCCGCGGCGCCGGCGTGGAAAGTTTATGAGCAGGCACTCACTCTGGCTGCCATGGGCCTTCATGAAGAGGCAACGGAAAACCTCTGCGAGGTGACAGCCGGGGCGCCAGATCATGCGCCCGCCTGGCAGAAGCTTGCCGAATTGCTGCGTCTGGCGGGCAATGACGAGGAGGCTCGTGCCGCCTCATTGCGGACCCGCAGCGGAACAGCTGCGTGGGCGCCGGCTTCCGACCCGCGGCCCGTGGCCGAAATCAATGCCGCAGAGCGCTCGCTGCGCGAGCGCCTAAGCAATGTCCCAGTTTCGCAGCAACGCGAGGCCCTGCACAATCAGTTGCGAAGACATGAAACAGACGTGGCTGCGCTTCGCCTGCTGGGTATCCTGGAATGGAAAGACGGCGAACCCTTGACGGCACGCGCCTTGTTCCAACGGGCGCTGGTTCTGGCACCGGCTTACGAGGCAGCACGCGCCCAACTGGCGCTGCTATTGCATAAATTGGGCGAGGACATGAACGCCGTGGTCGAAAGCCGCCGCCTCGTTGCCGAAGCGCCGGCAAATACCAAATACCGGGCACTGCACGCCGACATACTTCGCGGGCTTGGCGATCTCGAAAACGCCATTCCGCTCATTGAGCAGTTGATCAGCGAGCAACCGGCCCGGCCGGAGCTTCGTACCACTTATGCGGCGGCATTGCGATATGCAGGTCGCGCGGGGGACAGCGCGCAAGCGCTGCGTGCCGCCCTCGCGTTGCAGCCGGGGATGGGGCGGGCATATTGGGGACTGGCCGAATTGCAGGGCAATTTTCTCACCGACGACGATGTTGCGGCCATCCGCGATCATCTGCGCGATGCCAATCAAACCCTGTCCAGCCGCATGCAATTGGAGTACGCGCTCGGTCACGCGCTGGAAAGGAGAAGCGACTTCGCCGCAAGCTTCGCAGCCTATGAGGCGGGCGCGCTGCTGTCGCGGGAAATCGCCGACAATTCGGGAGAGGTGTACAACCAAGACTCGTATGCCGAAGGACTGCGCCGCCTGTGCGCGGCATTTGCGGCGCCGCTATTCGCTCGCGAAGTGCCCGCGGAAAAACCGGATTGCACGCCGATATTTGTTCTGGGCATGCCGCGTGCCGGTTCTACGTTGGTGGAGCAAATTCTCGCCAGCCACAGTCTGGTGGAAGCGACGTTGGAATTGCCAATCACTGACCTCATCAGGCGAGACCTCTCGCTCAGCCGGCGTCTGGTCACGCAGGATGCCTACCCCGAATGCGTCAGCGAGCTGACCAGTTCCGAGCTTGCCGCGCTGGGTGCGCGCTATCTTGAACTGGCGACGTTCTATCGCAGCACGAGATCGCCCTACTTCATCGACAAGCGGCCCTGGAACTGGCTGAATGCCGGACTCATCGGCCTGATCCTGCCACATGCGAAAATCGTCGATGTTCGCCGCGAGCCCATGGCAGCCGGTTTTGCCATGTACAAACACATGCTGACCCCCCTTGCTCCGTTCTCCTACGATTTCAACAATATTGCCCACTATTATACGCAATATGTCCGCATGATGGCCCATTATGAATGTGCGATGCCGGGCCGTATTCATTTTCTCTCTTACGAGCGGCTGATCGAAGACAGCGAAACCGAAATCCGGCGCCTGCTGGATTACTGCGGTTTGCCGTTCGAGGAAGGTTGCCTGCGCTTCTGGGAAACGGACCGGGTTATCGCAACGCCCAGCGCCGCGCAGGTACGACGCCCAATTTATCGCCAGGCCCTGAAGCAGTGGCGCAACTTCGAACCCTGGCTTGGGCCGCTGAAGACTGCACTGTCCTCGCAAGCCCGTGCTTGAGGATGCAGACCAGACGCGCTGCCGAACTGTTCGAGAAGTCTCGCGAGGCGCTTCTCCTCGATTCTAACCTCACGTCACATGAGACCGATCAACGCGAATGTCGGACCGGGCGCAGCCGGATTAAGCTCAGCCGCCGGCGAATGCGCCCGGTCTCCACTATTATCCCACCGGCATGAACGCTGCCGGCGATGATGGCAATCTACTTCATGCCGCCTTACTTGACTGGCCCGGCATGTTTAGCGGACACGAGCGTCCAGGTGTCCGAGCCGGTGCCGCCGCTCGCATTGGTGAAGTGGCCCGAAGCTTCCGAGCAACCGTCCCATGTCATGTCTTCTGTGAAGTCCTGGCAGCCCTCATCACCCGTGTAAGTCATGGCGACGGAGAAACCAGTCTTCGTACGACTCGTGGCCTTCACTGTCCACGGAGCGCTACAATAACTCGCGGCATACTGACCCTTTTTATTGGACGACATCGTGGTGACGCCATAGTCAGTGTCCCACGTACCCTTCAGCTTGCACTTCTTCGCTTTCGGCAAAGTCCCGTGTACCGCTGGCGCCGGGCGAATCTGCGCCACGTTATCACCCGGTCGGGCACCGGGCGCAGCTGCAACGGCGGCGGTCGCGGAAAGACCAATAACGGCGCCGGCAAGCAATGTGCCGGTAGCTATGTGTTTCATTGATATCCCCCTTTTAGTACCGAAGGTTGGACGCGGCGGCTTCCTCGCACCGGCGCACCGCGTTACAGTTAATCGCCGGTTAATTAATTGTGCACCCGTCTGGACCCCATGTCAACGGAAGGTATGTGTCAATTTGATTTCATCGGCTGTCAACCGCGCTATCAGGCGGCATCGTTCCGCCTCGCAGTCGGCGATTTGCCACGCGGAAATAAACCTGCGATCGGCGCAGTTTGCTATGCGCTCTGGTCATGGAATTGATTATGGCTGATTGCCCGCTTGCCTGGACGCTCAGCGTTCCTTGGATCGTTGAAACACGGGTGGAAAAAATTGCGTTCGCGCACGCAGGAAAGCCGTCCCGCTATGTGACCGAGGAAGAAACGAAAGATCTTCTTGCGGGCGATTCGAAACAAGCTGAAGGGCGCGCGCGCGAAGCGCTTGCTGCGGATCCCGAAGATTGGCAGGCCCGGGCACTTCTCGGCGGAGCTTTACGCCAGCAGAAGCGATATGAAGAGGCGCGAGCGGTGCTCGAGCCGGTGGTCGCGTCCGCGCCTCACATGAACGATGCGATGCGCGAATATGGTTTGGCGCTCTTATGGCTTGGGGAGCGCGAGAAGGGCATTGCGGCATTGCGGCGGGCGATCGACTTTCGTTACCACGACACCAGCGCCTGGTATTGGCTGGGAGAATTTCTTGATTTTGGAGAAAGCGCGGCCGCAGTTCCGGATGACGAGCGTGTCAACGACGCGCGAACAGCCTATTTGGAAGAACGGCTCGAAGACGCGGAACGCCTTCTGCGACAGCTTGTGGCGGCGTCACCGGACAATGCGGCAATCCTGAAATTTTTGGGCGACGTTCTTGTCCGCATGGGCAGATGGGCGGAAGCGAAACCGCTGCTCGAACAGTCTGTTGAACTTGCGCCCGACTCGCACGCCGCGCGATTTCGCTGTGCCACAATGCTGTTCGCGCACGCGCACTTCACGGAGGCGCTGCCGCACATCGACGAACTTCGAAAGCGTGATCCCGCGAGCAAGCTGTACCGGGCGATGAGGTTCGTCTGCCTGTCGCGGAGCCACAATTCCGATTGCGCAGCCGCCGAATTCCAGGCCGTGGGCGACGGCCACGTGGACCAGCCCGGGCTCTGGCTCGAATACGCGCGTCTGCTCAGGAGCGAACAGAGCGGGGACATCCTGGCCGCCATCCGCAAGGCGACGGAACTCGTTCCATCTTATGTCGATGCATATGTAGCTGCTGCCTTCAGCAAATCCGTCAAGCTGGACGAAACATTTGTTGCAGAAGTTCTTGCGCTGGTCTCGCGCGCCGGACTCTCTTACGAAGATCGCGCGCGCCTGCACTTTGCGCTGGGCAAAGCGCTTGAAGACATGAAGTGTTACAGGGAATCGTTCGAGCATTACCGGGTCAGCAACGATATCCTCTGTACGAGCCGCAATTTCGGCGCGGAAATAAGCACCCGATTCAAGCAGCGGGTCAAACGTTTCTTCAGGCCGCGGTTTTTTCAGGAACGTCAAGGCTGGGGGCACCCGGCGCTGGATCCCATTTTCATTGTGGGACTGCCGCGGGCCGGCTCCACGCTTGTCGAGCAAATTCTCGCAAGCCACTCCTGCATCGAAGGATTGGGTGAACTGCCCGACCTGGGAGAAATTACCCGAAGATTGGAGAAGGAAGGGCAGGAGCAGGAGATGCCGCCCTATCCGGTTCTGTTAAGAGATATCGATGCGGAGCGTTTTCGGTCTTTAGGCGAAGAATATCTCGAAACGACGCGATGCCGCCGCCAGACCGGCAAGCCGTTTTTCACCGACAAGATGCCTGGAAATTATACCCATGTGGAATTTATCCATCTCGCTCTGCCGAATGCCAAAATTATTGACGTTCGCCGTCATCCGCTCGACTGCTGCTTTTCCTGCTTCAAGCACTATTTTCCCGGTGGCCAGCCACTCTCCACCAATTTGCGCGATATTGGGCGCAGCTATGTAGATTACGTCGAACTCATGGCGTTTTTCGATCAGCTCCTGCCCGGCCGTGCGCACCGGATCATCTACGAACACCTCGTCGACGATCCCGAACGGGAAGTGCGGCGGCTGCTCGACCATATCGGACTGCCGTTCGAGGAACAGTGCCTTCGTTTCCACGAAAACAGGCGCTTCGTGGCGACACTCAGTCAGGAACAGGTGCGCACACCTTTGTACAGAACGGGAAGAGAGCAGTGGCGCCACTATGAGCCCTGGCTGGATCCTCTGAAAGAAGAGCTTGGCTATGTGCTTGCGTGCTATCCGGACGTGCCGGAATACTTCGCCGGGATTCATGCACGATGGAAGCGACCTCTCAGCCTCGGTCAGGGCGCAAACCCGTTCGCGACCGTCAAAGGCGTTCGCCAGATGCCGTTCGAAATCGCGAGCGATATCTCTGGGTTCGCGGCGTGATCCTGCACGCCATCATCCGGCAATGTGGTCGGGGACCAGCAGCCCAAGCTCGGAAGCGCGCATCGCCCCTGTTGAAGCGGCACGAGCTGGCTATCGGGCTCGGCAAACGAAAACCCCGACGAGGCGGTGCGAGCCTGATCAGCATGGTCTGATTGAAAAGCTTCCCGGTATCGCAGGCGGTATTGCCAGCGTAAGTTTGATGGAAGACGGTGCGAAGCTTCCCGTCTGCTTCGACCGTTTAATGCGATTTGGAACTGTACCCGTCGTCCAGCGTGTGAAGGAAGGCGATGACGTCCTGGATGTCCTGCTTGTTCAACGCGGGCTGGTCGCCCGGGTGACGATTGAACGGCGCATCGGTGGTGTCCACATTGTGCCGGTATTGTGCCGGGATGTCGTCGTACTTCACGACGTTTCCGCTCGCATCCTTCGGGTAGAAGCGTTCCGGCTCAAGATCGCGGTTCACATACCAGTCGAGGACCTCGGCGAGCGAATGGAATGCGCCGTTGTGGAAATAGACCTTTCGCGTCGCGGTATTGCGCAGGCTTGGCGTCAGAAACATCCCGCAATACTGGACCTGATCATGCATGTCCTTGCGGTAGGGACCGCAAATGCCGAGGTCGTAATAATTTGGATCGCGGTTCGCGGGGATCGACGCGTTGCGGGGTACGCCCAAGGCTTCGTACTGGAAGTCGGTGAACAGGGGCGGCAGATTGTCCGGCGTCGGCTTGTCGAGATGGCAGGCGGCGCAATTGCCCTTCGCCGGATCGTTGAACGCGAGATAGCCGCGCATTTCATCGGCATTGAGGCGCGCCTTCCCTTCCAGCCACGCATCGAACTTGCTGGTAAAGGGGTGAAAGCTCGGATCCTCGATCTGATAGCGGCCGATGGCGAACATCGCTTCCGCCATCAGCAGCCGCGATTCCTGGAAGATATTGGGGCCGAACAGGGCACGGAAGTCATCCGCGTATTCCGCCCGCTTGATGACGTCGAGCACCGCATTGGTCGAGGTCGCGGCCATTTCCGCCGGATTGAACAACGGGCCGCTCGCCTGTTGTTGCAGGGTATCGGCGCGCCCATCCCAGAATATGCCGCCCTGCGGTACCAGATTGGCGGCCGCAGCCTGCGGCGTCAGCGCAGACTTCAGAACCTTGTCATGACCAAGGGCCTGTTGCGCCTGATGTTGCAGGTTCGGCGCCGCGTCGTTGTCACCCGATGCCGTATCCGGCCCGATGCTGAATGCCGGTTGGCGATAAAGGTAGCGGAGCGAAGGCACCGCCCGGAAACCGGCCGTGTGCATATCGAGCCCGCCAATGATCACCGAAACCGCGCTCGGCGGGCCATAGGCATGGGCGGCGTCATGGCAGAAGGCGCAGGACATTTGTCCCGAACCCGAGAGTCGAGGGTCGTGGAACAGCTTTTGTCCCAATAGCGCCATGGCCGAAAGCGGCCGGGCTGGTGGAATGATCAGTTTGACCGGGTGGGGATTGATCCCCTGCGCCAACAAAACCGAATCGGGTTGCCGGCCCGGAGTTTCAACGGATTGCGGCGCGGCGGCCGCGTTGCCCATCGGCGCAAGAGTGCCGATCACAAGAGCTAGGGCCATTATCGACAGCCAGCGACGCCTCTGCCTGCACATGCGTGAACAATTCACTGAATCGTCTGTCCCTGATCCTGATCGAGCCCGATCGGAAGCGAATTTCGTTGCACGAAAACCGGTACGCATCCCGCAAAGGGATGCGTACCGGTGTTACGATCAGCTGCGACGTGCCGCAGCTGTCAGCCTCAAGTCAGATCGCGGACTTGCCGCTTTCCCGTCATTGGAACTTGAACATGTCGTTGATGCTGCCGGTGGTGGCGTCGAACGAGCCTCCGCCAAGCCGCTGGCCGACCAGCCAATTGTCCTCAATGAACTGCACGACCGAGGCCTGGGAAATCGGCACATGACTGACGTAGTTCTTCTTCGCCCACTTCGAGATCACCATGAACGGGATGCGAACGCCCTGGCCGCAGCGCCCGTTAACCGGTAGACCGTTCAGGCCATTTTGCTGCGTGCCGCTGCCGCAAATGCCGTTCCCGTTCAGCTGGTCCGCCGAAGTGTAGGATGCGCTGATGGGTGACGCATAGGCGTGATCGTACCAGCCGTCGGAATCGTCATACGTGACGATCACGGCGGTGTCCTTCCACTCCGGTTGCTGCTCAAGGAAATTGATCAGGTCGACCAGGAAAACCTGTTCGTCGGCGGGATCGGAATAGCCGGCATGGGCGTCCTCGTAGGCCGGCGCCTTTATGTAGGACACGGAGGGGAAATTTCCCGCCTCGAGGGCTGCATAAAAATCGTCGACGTCATACTGATGATTGGCCGGATCGAGGATGTTCGTACCTGGATCATAGGTGTACCCGATATCCTGGACTCCGTTCGGCCGTGCATGGCTGGGATTGGCAGTGGACTGATAATACTGAAACCAGGCGTGGTGCGGAATGTAATCGGTCTCCGTCACTTCGGTGTAGTTCGAAGTCGTCGAGCGAGCACAGCCCGTCGTGCCATTGGGATTGGTCAGGGACAGGTTGAAGCCGCCCATGAAGCCACCCCAGGTGATGCTGGCGGCGTTCAGCAGGTCACCGATGTTCTGGCCTGTCATATAGGCCGTGTCGGTGGTGCTAGAGCAGACGTCGTTCGCGGGATCCACGTCGCCGATATCGGTATAGCCGCCCTGGCCGTCTGCCACGTAGAAGCTGGTCTTGCCGTTTGTATCAACGCCAATCTGCAGGCCGTTGGTCTGACCGGAGACGACTTCAATTGCCCCGGGGGTCGACGGACCGTAAGTGTCGGTGCGGGCGTTATCGCTCATCGCGAAGTTCTGGGCGTAACTCCACATCGCGGAGACGGTGTTGCCGTCATAGTAACCCATCACCTGACCCGTCGTACCGAACGCGCCTTGACCGCCAGACGTGCCAGCACCGGTGTAGAGCGGAAACAGGTCGGCGGCGCCGTTGTCCTCCGCCTGCTGTTCGGGTGTGTAGCTGTGGTTCTGGTCCGCCGTGGCCACCTGGGTGACATCCAGACGGAACGGATTGGCCGCGCCGGCGCCGTTTAACGGATTGGTATAGTTGGGGTTGTTGGTCAGAAGCCCCGCGTTTTCCGTCGTGTTGATGTCGGTGGGTGTGTTCTTTTTGGCATGGAACGCCGGTTCTCCTTTGGGATTCGTCGCGTATGGATAGGTGCCGAAATAGTGATCGAACGATACGTTTTCGTTATAGATAACCACCAGATGCTTGATGGGCGTGGCGGTGCGAACCTCCTTGGCGAGCGCATACGAACTTGCGCTGAGTGCCAGTGCCGTGGCGCCCATGAGCGCCGAAAGTGTTCGAGAGAGCTTCATTGTGTTCCCCTTCAGGGTTTCATAAGTGCGGTTACCCGCCCCCCTTCGCCGAGTTCAGGACGCGGTATCGCGCACCAAGGCCATCCGAAGGTGGTGGGAGTCCAGTCCCTAACAAAAGTGGTTAGCGGTTTGTTGATCTTAATTTTGCGGATTGAAGACAGTTTGATTTCGTATTTGTGACGACGGGCAGGGCTTGCCTTGAGCTGGGAACAAAAACGCGAGCAGAATCGTGCCCGAACCGGCGCTCGTCTTGGGTGATTGACCGGAAGCCGCGACGACGGCCTCCCGGCCTTGCGGCGCGGCCTCAGGCCGGCAGGGGTGTCTGCGATCCGACGAACCCGTACGCCTGCCAGCAGGCAAAAACGGCAAACAGCGATTGAATGCCTGTCTCATCTCCCAGCGGCGCGACCAGCGCCTCGCCTTCGAGCCAGGTCCGGCCTCCGATAAGCATCTGCGAGCAGAAGCGAACCGGACGCACCGCCTGAAAACAGGTCAGGAACGACTGCCGCCACCGCTGTGCGACGTGAAGCGGCAGAACCTGTTCAAGCGGCTGGTGCGCGATCTGCCCATAGACGTCCGTTCCATGCTGTCCCTGCAGCGCCACACGGAAATCGGGCTCGCTGCTGCCGGCGTCGCGAATGACGTCGATCAAATTCACATGTGGAAGAAAGTCGCGCATCCTTGCGGGACTGAGCTCGTGCCGCCGGGGCATTTTCCGATCGCCGCGCAGGGAGAGCCAGTAGTCGCAGGCGCGCCGGGTCGACGGCCGGGAAAACTGGAGTTCCCAATCCGTGACGACAGGCGCAAGGGCGGGATCGAGAATTGCGCACTGCTGGACCGGCGCGGCCGGGGCGGCATACGACACGCTCTAAACCTCCGTGGCGGGCTGAAACGGGCGCCGATGACCTGCGCCGTTCCGGTATGGTTATCACGACTTGGTTACCTATTTCTTTATCGCGGAAGAGCAACGAATAAGGTTGTTATGCGGAAAGGAATCTCCATTCGCAGCGCAATGCCGGCAGATGCGGCTGCAATCGGACAGGTCCATGTCGACTGCCTTCACGAAACCTATACCAGCCTCATGCCGGCCCAATGGTTGGCCGCGCGGACGGTGGAGGAAAGAACATCACGCTGGAAAAATATCCTCGACGAACAATCGGCGTGCGGCACGATAGCTGTCTTTATCGCCCGATGCGGAGATGACATCTGCGGCTTTGCCTCCTGTGGCAGGCAACGGACGGCAATCCTGAAAGAATTGGGATTCGCGGGCGAATTCAGTGCCGTCTACGTGCTCCGGAGATTTCAGAGGCGCGGGATCGGCCTGGCCCTCATGTGCAGCCTGGCTTCGGCGGCCTCGGAAAACGGAATCACTGCGGCGGCGCTCTGGTGCTTGAGGGACAATGTCGAAGCGCGGCGCTTTTACGAGCGCATCGGCGGCGAATTCCTGCTTGAACAGGTTGGATCGGAAGTCCACGCCGGACGCAGCGAAGTCGCCTATGGCTGGCGCGATCTTGCGCAATTGGAGATCCGTTGCGACCGCCAGAAGTGAGTTTCACATCGGGCACGTCAAAGAATGACGCTCGTATTGTCCGAACCGACCGCAGTCTGCGGTTCCTTTACGCCGCTCTTGCCTGCTTGTGCGGTGTCTTGACCTTTACCGGCGCGCTCTTTGTGCCCGCCTGCGCGACCAGCGCCGTGCAATTCGCATTCTTCGCGAGACCGGCGTCGACAAACGGCAGAATCGCCGCAGGGGGAAACAGAAAGCCGAGCGCCGCGGCAATCCCCGCCTGGGCGATGGCATGGCCGGGTTTGACACCCAGTGTGGGATGCGCGAGCGATCCCTGTATCGTGACCGGCACGCTGAGATGCAACAGCTGAAAATGCTTGGGCTTGCCGGCGACAGTCATATTTATCGTCTCATTGCGAAGATCGATATCGCCACTCCCCGTGACCAGCACGGGATCGGTGTCGAACACCAATTGCTGTGCGGTGAAGAGACCATGCTGCGCCCGGAAATGTGCCAGCGCGCAACGCAGTCCGGTGTCGCTCGTATCGCCCGAGATCGTGAGACCAAGCGCGCTGATCACATTCACGCCCAGCCATTCCGCGAGGCTCTGTCGCATGCGTCCTTCGGGAATGACAATTGTCAGCGCACCGTTTGCATCCTCGGCTGCGGTGCGGACCGAATTGCCTACCCCGCTCAGCACGGCGCGCGCTTCGACCTCTCCGGACAAAGGTTTTTCCGCGCTCTTGATGAATTGTTCAATGCGCACATGGGTGAGCCGCGCATCCACGCTGGTGACGGTCGCGGGCCTGCGCGCGTCAATACGAACGAAACCGGAAAGTTTGCCGCGGGAAAATTCGAACGCCAGGGGTTTCAGCAGCAGCACCCCGTTTTCCAGGCTGATATGCGTGGCGAGCTTGCGCAGCGGGAAATCGCGGGACTTTATGGTATCCGCCGTATAGTCCACTTCCGCATTTGTTCCGCGCAACCGGCCGACGCGGAGCGGCGTGTCCGGCAGAAGACTCTTTGCAGCCGCCGCCTTCGACGCAGATTGACCAACGACCGGACCGAGATCGGAAAACACCAGCGTGCGCGATGCCACCGTCGCATGCAGAAACGGCAACTTGCCGGATACATCGACGGAAGCATCGCCGTGCAGATCGCTTTGACCGACCGTGCCGCTGAAATTCGTCAGCGTGTAGAGTGCGCCGTCGCGCGTGAGCATGCCGGAGATTCGATAGGGCGGCGTCCCGGGCAGCGCAAGCGAAGTGAGATCGTAGAGATCGGAGAGATTGCTCCCGCTCACTGTGGCGCGGGCGACGTAGTGACCGAGCTGGAATGGTTTGGTAATCTGCCCGGCAATGACGGCATGCGTGGCGCCGGCGCGAATATCGGCATTGAATGCGTAAGGCTTGGTCACATCGACATGTATCAGCGGACCACCGCGGATATCAGCGTTGAAGGATTTGCCGTTTAACGTTCCGGTTCCAAACAACTGGAAGGCGGCTTTTGCTGTTCCTTCGTTTTCGCGCGAGGAAACAGTTCCGGCAAAAGTGAGGTGCCGCGCCTGGTCTTCGATATGGACCGAACCATCATTGAGCAGAAATCGTTGAATGGGCGGAAAATCGATGCCCTCGGACTTATTCGCGAACTGCCAGTTGGACCGGCCATCGGCCTGCCTCACAATATCGATGCGGGGATGATCGAGATTCACCAGCGGCAATATCCAATGACCGCCGAACAGAAGCGGCAGGAGACGGAATTCGAAAGTCAGATGCTGGACGTCCGCGGCGGGTTGCCTGTCGAGCCATTTCGGATTGGCGATCCAAAGCCCGCCCAGGTCCACACGGGGCTGCCAGGAAAACAGGTTCACCCTGAGGTTGCCCGTTATACGTACCTCGCGCCCGAGCCGATGCGAGAGATAGTGTGAAACCGGCCCCCGCATCGTATTCCAATCCAGGAAATAGAGCGCGAGCACGGCTGAGACGATGACCACCAGAATCGCGACACCGATCCGGGCGGTCCAGACGAGCCAAAGACGCAGTAGCCCGCGATTTGCAGATTTGGTCGGCGATGGTCGCTTTGATGACACGGCAATGGCGGTCATCGGAACTGCTCCTCGCTCGCGTTCCTCCCCCTCTTGACAACGCGGAGCGGGCGGAAAAGTCGGCGGAGGCCATGATTACGGGGGCGTCGAAACCAGCGTTATGCAAGCCGGTTTATAGGGCGCAGGCCCCAGAAGCGGCGCCAAAACGGCAGCCACTTCCCGCATCGCTTCGTCAAATCCGAAGGGCGGGTTGACAACGAGCACGCCGGCCGCGGAGAGACGTTCCCTGTCTGTGCCCGGCCGGCCGGTGTCGATTTCAAGGCATAAAGCAGACGTAATTCCATGCGCGCGGACTTCGCCGTAAAGCGCGTCTGCCGCGGCGCGCGACTTGATCGGATACCAGACCAGATAAATCCCCGTCGCAAAACGCCGGTGGGCGCGTGCCAAAACATCGGCGGCCCGCTTGAACTCGTCATCCGATTCATAGGGCGGATCGACGAGTATCGCGCCGCGGCGTTCGGGAGGCGGAAGGAGTGAGAGCAATCGTTCATAGCCGTCGCCCTCGATGGCGCGGGCATTAGAAAACCGTGCCAAAGCCGAACGCAACGCCGTTGCCGCCTCGGAGCTTCTTTCGATGGCAATCAGGCGATCCTGCGGCCGGAGCAGACGCGAAGCCAGGCGTGCCGATCCCGGATAACGCCCTTCGCCCTCGTCGTTCACACAATCGAGATAGATTCTCAGCGCTTCCGGGTAGTGTGGATCGCGGCTCACTCCGCCGAGACGCCCAATTCCTTCCGCCGCTTCGCCGGTTCGCGCGGATTCGAGGCTTCCCAGGTCGTAAATGCCCGCACCCGCATGGGTATCGATGACGCAAAACGGCTTTTCCTTGCGCCGGAGGTGCAGAATGACGGCAACCAGGGCGATATGCTTTATGACATCCGCGAAATTGCCGGCGTGAAACGCATGGCGATAGTTCATTCAAAAGTTCCCGGCGCGGAGGTCCGTTTTCGAGCAATGGCCCGGCTCGCTTGCCCTGCCCCATGTTTCTGCGCCATGATGAACCTACGACGGGGGTTCTGAACTGGAACCAGGGAATGGCGACGCATGTCCGCTTTGCCCCAACGCGCGCTTATCCGTACGCAGCCTCGCCGCGGCGACGCTGCCTTGCCGGTATCGCGTATCGGAAATGGCCTTACGGTCACGGGCAATCTCGATACGGAAGGCGAACTGCATGTGCATGGCAGGGTGCAGGGCTCGTTGCGCGCCGATCGGCTGGTTCTGGCTACGGACGGAGAAGTGGAAGGGGACATCGTCGCGCGGGACGCACGCATCTGCGGCCGCGTCAATGGACGGGTGTTTGCCCTCAATGTGACGGTCGACAGCACGGCCGATATTACGGGCCGGATTTTTCATCACACCGTAGAGGTGGCAAGAGGGGCGCGCGTGGATGCGCGAATGCCCTGGCGGCCGCTCAATTTCTTTGAAACGCTCGAACAAATCCCGGAGACGCAACCATGACAATGTTCTCGCGCAACGACAAGACGCCTGAGCCCACGCCTGCGGCCAAGCCGGTGGCGACTGCCACGCCCATCAATCCCGCCCCGCCCGCGCCGCAGTCCGCTCCGGCGCCGATGGAAACGCGGCGCGTTCCGGCTCCGTCCCCGCATGGCACGCCGTCGGTTTCCGTCATCAGCAAGGCGCTCAAGATCACCGGCGAGCTCGAAAGCACCGAAGACATTCATATCGAGGGCGAAGTGGATGGCGACATCCGCGGTGTCGGCGTGAAGATCGGACACAACGCCAAGGTCAAAGGTACGGTCTATGGCGAAGAGGTCGAGGTCGCGGGCACCGTGATCGGCAAGGTCGAGGCCCGGAAAGTTGTGATCGCCAGCACCGGCCATATGAGCGGCGATGTCGTCCACCAGGACATCCGCATCGAGTCCGGCGCCTATATCGACGGCCATTGCCGGCCGGAATACGGCAAGCCGGACGGCAAGGCGCACGCCATCCAGAAGCCTGCGACGGCGTCGCAGAACTATTCTTCGGCCAAGCCCGCCGAACCTGCCCGCTCGATCGCGTAATCATAGTAATTACAAACGACGCGCCTGCTGATCCTCCCCCGCAAAGCGGGGGAGGATCGAGGTATGCAGCCTTGCTTGCTCAATCCTCGCCCGGCGCCAGGCCGCGATGGCGGAGCATGGGCTGGATGTCCGGATCCCTGCCGTAGAAGGCGCGGAACATCGGACCGTAATCCTCGCTATGGCCGCGCGACAGAATCATGTCCCGGAAGCGCTGGCCGTTCTCGCGGGTGAGCCCGCCATGCGCCTTGAACCAGGCGAAGGCGTCGTCATCCAGCATCTCGGTCCACAGATAGGCATAGTAGCCGGCGGCATAGCCATTCGCCCAGATATGAAGGAAATAACTCGAGCGATAGCGCGGCGGCACGAAAGGGAAATCCACATGCGCGGCCTTGAGCGCCTGCGTCTCGAATGAATCGACATCCTGTTTCGGCGCGTCCGCGGACAGCATGTGCCATTGCATGTCGAGTTCGGCCGCGGCGACCACTTCGCCCAGCGCGTAACCCTGGTTGAATTTCGCGGCTTTCTTGAGCTTGTCGATCAGTTCCTGCGGCATCGGCTTGCCGGTGCGGTAATCGCGGGCGTAGTGCTTCAACACCTCGGGATAGAGCGCCCAGTGCTCGTTGAATTGCGAGGGGAATTCCACGAAGTCCCGTGCGACGCTCGTACCCGAAATCAGCGGATAGGTCTGGTTCGCGAACAGCCCATGCAATCCGTGCCCGAATTCGTGGAACATGGTGGTCACGTCGTCGAAGGTGAGCAGCGCGGGCTGTCCGGGCGCGGGCTTGGTGAAGTTCGCAACATTGTAGATGACGGGTCTCGTCCCGTTGAGCTTCGACTGCTCCATGAAATTGCTCATCCAGGCGCCCCCGGATTTGTTGTCGCGCTTGAAATAGTCGAAATAGGCGAGCCCGAGCGGGGAGCCGTCCTTGTCGAATACCTCGAAGACGCGCACGTCGGGCTGATAGACCGGAATATCCTTTCGTTCCTTGAACGTGATGCCATAGAGCCTGTTGGCGGCATAGAACACGCCATTCTCGAGTACGTTGTTCAGCTCGAAATACGGTTTGACCTGGCTTTCATCGACGTCGTATTTCGCCTTGCGCACCTTCTCCGAATACAGCTCCCAGTCCCATGGCTTCAGGTCGAAATGCGCGCCCGAGGCGTCGATCGCGGCCTGGATTTCCCTCGCCTCCGCGGCGGATTTCGCGGCGACGGGGCCAACCAGCTGGTTCATGAAATCGAGCACCTTGTCGGGCGTATTGGCCATCTGGTCGTAGAGCACATAGGCCGCATAGTTCGGATAGCCGAGCAGCTTTGCCTTTTGCGCGCGAAGCTGCGCGAGTTCGGCGATGATGTCGCGCGTGTCGTTGGCGTCGCCCTTCTCGGCACGGATCCAGGAATTGTGAAACAGTTTTTCGCGCACGTCGCGATTGGTCAGATCGGTCAACGCCGGCTGCTGCGTCGTGTTCTGCAGTGGAATGACGAATTTGCCGTCAAGCTTGCGCGCCTTGGCCGATTCGGCGGCCGCCGCGATCTCCTGATCGCTCATCCCGGCGAGTTCGGCCCTGTTGTCGATCACAAGACCGCCAGCCTTGGCGGCGGCAACGAGCTTCTGCTGGAATGCCGTCTCAAGCTCGGCGTCGCGCTTGTTCAGCTCTTTGAGCTTTGCCTTGTCCGCATCGGAGAGCAGCGCGCCGGCATGCACGAACTGCATGTAATAAAGCTTCAGCACCTGTGCCGATTCCGGATCGAGATGCAGCGAATCGCGCGCGTCATAGATTGTCTTGACCCGCGCGAAGAGCTTGGGATTGAGGAAGATGGCATCCTGATGCGCGGCCAGCTTCGGCGCTTCCAGGGTCTGCACCTTGTCGAGCGCGTCATTGGTGTTGGCCTGCACCACGCCGAAGAAAGCGAGCGAAACACGGTCCAGCAGCCGGCCCGATTTCTCCATCGCCGCGATCGTGTTCTCGAAATCGGGCGGGGCGGGATCATTGGCGATCGCTTCGATCTCGGCGATCTGCTGGCGCATGCCCTCTTCGAAGGCTGGCTGGTAATCGCTGTCCTTGATCCGGTCGAACGGCGGCGCCTGATAAGGCAGGGTGCTTTCCCGCGCGAACGGGTTGGAATCTGGAAGAGCAGCTTCGGCGGCAGTGACGGCGGCAACCATGAAAAATGCGGTAGCGCCAAGACAAAGCGTACGCAAGCGAGGCATGGGAGGTCCCTTCGAGGAAGCGGCGCCGAGGAAAAGGCAGGTGAATTATTGACTTTAGCCGGAGATTCCCGCCCCCGCCACTGGAACGGTACGGCGAACGGTTCAGTTTTCGGTGATTTTCCGAGCCCGCCAGGTCTGCAGCCGCACCAGGCCAAGCCCCGCTGCGCGGCCTCGTTCAGCGGCTGCGCCGGCCGGAAAAATGATTCACGCGGAGGGCGGAGTGCTTCGCGCTCTTCGTGGGCCAAATAACTCCGCCTACTCCATGCCTCCGCGTGTCAAAAAATATCCCAATACTCCGTGCCGTAAACCAAGCGCGGAGAAACCACGAAAGTCTTTATCCGTAGCGGCTATTGGGGTGTGCCACCGGTTCCTGCTCCGCCGGATGCAGCTCCGCCGGAGGTTGCGCCATTCGCGTTCATATTGGTCGCCGGCGCGGGATTCTCAGCCGGCGGCGGAGGCGGTGGCGTTTGATTGTAGGATTGCTGACTGGGCGGCGGTGCTGGTGGAGGCGTAGCGGCATTGGAGGCGCAGCCTGCCAGCGCGGCGGCGGCGAAAAGTCCCGCGAGCGCGGAACCAAGTTTCATTTTGCGCGAAGAGTTGGTCATGAGTTTCTCCTGGGCCCGCTCGACGGAACGTGAACGCGGAAATCATTTCACCCGTTCCGCGCGATTTGTACTCGCGTTCCCGCAACAAATGAGTTCCGTGTCATTATTCCCGGCCCGGCGAACGCTGCCGGCGCGCCATGAAGAAAACCATCGTACCGACCAAAACCCAGCCAAAAATGGCGCTACTCCGAACATCGCGCGTCCGACCATGTCGCCTCCGGTGCCTGCCGGTCGTGCAAATCCACCGGCCGAAATTATGAAATGACGTTCGCCGAGACCGAATGCGACCCAGGTGAACAACGTCGCGAGTGACACGACAATCAGCAGGCCCGACCCTTCATTGACGAACCGGACGCTGCGCGGCGCGGTGGCAAGGAGATTGCCGTCTTGATCGGTGCCGGCAAAGCTCCTCATCATCGCTACGATTCCGGCGAACAGGAATGCCAGATCGAACAGGATGCCAAACCAATCGGGCGCATCGTTCGGCGACCGGGTCACAGTTGGCAGCATGCCCATAAGCGCGAGAAAGGAGAGCATTCCCACGGCAATGCCGACGCCCCCATGAAAAAACACATTTTGTTCAAACGCAGCCTCGCCTGCGAACGGCGGTTCCATAATGGCCACAGAAGGCAAACGTCCGATAATGGATGCGCCCGCCGCCGGCAGTTGCCTCCGGCCGGAAAAGCATGGCAATTGCCGGAACAGCGCGAGCCATTATCCGTTAACGGAGCCCAGACAGGAGCTTGATCATGGTCATGCCCGACGAAAACGAAAGCAGGGACACTTCTCATCGTCCGATTGCGGACGGGCTTCCCGGCGGCGAGGACATTTGCGACGAGATCGAGTCCTATATCCGGGCCAAGCCATTGAAGGCGATGATCATCGCGCTGCTCGTCGGCATCGTCGTCGGCAAGATCGTTCTCTAGCCGCGTCCGACCGCATTTGCCCTAAGGCGGCGGCGCGGCGCAGGATGAGCCGGTTGCCCGAGGCCGGCAGACGTGAGGTGCGCTATCTCGCGCGCCCATTCCGCCGGATTCCCGTCCAAGGGAACGGATTCCGGGCTGCCAAAAGCGCCGGCGGTCGCCTGCGAAGGACAATTTCGGTATCTATGAAGCGGTGAGCAGTGCAAGGAAGGGGCGAATGACGACTTCAGGAGAGGACAGCATCGCGGCATTCCCCTATGCCACGCATTTGAACATTCTTTTTCCCCAGCTCGAAAAGATCGATGTGGCGGCGCTGGCGGGAACGGTCGAAGACCGCTGGTACAATCAGACGCTTTGCCAGGTGAACGGTTCGGTCGTGCGCCTGGGCGTGATGCAGGGCGAGTACCACTGGCACAAGCACGACGATGACGACGAATTCTTTTTCTGCCTTGAGGGCGAATTCCTGGTCGATCTCGAAACACACACTGTTGCGCTTGGCCCGCAGCAGGGAATTGTGGTCCCAAAAGGCACGATCCACCGCACTCGCGCGCCCGAGAAATGCATCATCCTGATGATCGAGAACACGGGAATCATCCCGACCGGCGACTGATCGGCAGAGCCCCTGTGCGTCAGGGGCGCGCGGTTGTGGGGTCGATCGTCTTTGAGACCTCGGTGATCTTCGTTGCCGGAAAACCGCTCAGTTCGGCGTGCCTGCGGATGATCGCCTCGTCCGTGGCCAGGTAGACGCAGAACGTCTTGTCGGCCGCGACATAGCTTTCCACCCACTGGATGTCCGGCGCGAGCTGAGCCAGCACCTCATTCGATTTCTGCGCAGCAGCGCGCAACGCATCGCGTTCGGCGCTGCCGATCTGCGGAATATCGCGTTCGATGATGAAGCGGCGCATGACCTGTCTCCGTTCTGTCGGACGAAATCCTACGGCGGCGAACTCTCTCCCGCAACACGCCGGGGCCGCCGTACGAGTTCGCCGCCGCAATTCGGGCAGCGATTCTCCATGCGCTGCGAACAGTCGCCGCAGAAGGTGCATTCGTAGGGCAGATGCCATCGCAACGCGCGGAAGACATCACTTCGCGAACGCCGAAATGGAGGCATCAGTCGTTATCGACAGCCATTCGTACGAGACTTAACTCCTGCTTTTCCGTGCAATCGCCGAAGGTTTCCGACAGGCTCAGCATAAACGCGTGCGTGCCCACTTCCGTTATCGCAGCCGTAAATGTACCGCTGACGCTCCAGTTAGCGGATCCGTAACCTGTCCATTCCAACGTTCCGCTTGGTGCGAGCGAGCCAAGACCGCTCGTCACGGTCAGAATCTGTATGGAAACAACCTGACCGTTTGAGGCGGAATACGGCGATTTGATGAAGAAGGTCTTGCCTTTCACACCGCCATAGCTGACTTCCGACAGCAACTGCGAACCGCTTGCCACGACGCAACCGCTGCCTTCGGTGGAAGGCACATAGTCCATCGCGAAGTATGAACCCGATATCGGCGCCACGGTCGGCGGTTCGACCTGCGGTTGATTCGCGGGCGAAGAATTTGCGAACGTCGCTGCGGCGACGGCGGTCAACAAATAGCCTAGCATTACAGTTGCGTTTTTAATTTGAGCTTTGTTCGCCTGATGTGTGCAAGGCGGGCCGCGGCTTGATGCGCGCGCCGCCAGAACGACCACGCGAGGATTTGGGCGGGCTCGATGCGTCGCTGGGCAAGCTTTATGGCGATGCGGCGGATTTCCTGAACCGACCAACGGATGAAGACCGTTTGTTCGTCGTCGCGCGCGGCAGCGTTTTTTTGGGAGCTGCCGTCGCGTTGGCGTGATGACGGATGACAGCCATCATCGCGAAGGCAAGCATGACAAGCGAGACGTGGCGGTGCCATCCATGCCAGGAACGGCTTTCATTATGATCGAGACCA
>DATJUM010000217.1:0-19829 GCA_035502355.1 Rhizomicrobium sp.
CGCAGGCGATTCGGGTCACGATAGCCGCGCCGTCTTCCTCCAGTCGTGCAATCTGGCGCGCGAAGCTCATGAATTCCGAGCCGGTCGTCAGGATGCGGATTGGACGCGTGGGCGGCAGACAGGAGACGATCCGTGTCACGAAGGAATGTGTGTTCGGACCGAAGACGATGGTTCCGGGATCTGGCAGATGCAGCACGCGCGCCACATGGGCCTGCGCCTGCGGAATGACGCTTCCGAACACGTGCTGCCATTTGCGATCGAGCAGACGCGCGGCATCGCGCCAGGCCTGTTCCTGCGCACCGAGCGTCACGTCAGGCCAGGGGTGGTGGCTGTGGGCGGCAGCGTGAAGCGGGGCGCCCGGCGCGCCGACACTGAGCGAAAATCCTCTCATTGCGGCGATACGGGCCCCGCCTTGATATCGGGATCGTTGATGTGCCACGCCTTCCAGCGCATGGCCGTCCAGATGCGCGTGCGTCCCGAGGGGTGATCGTAGAAAATGAATTCCTCGAGCGGCGAGGGATCGAGCTTGCGGTATTCGCCGAGCTTGAGCGTGGCCGTCGCAAAACCGTCAGGCTGGCGCGTGGCATTGAGACCGAAAATATCCGCCTGCGCCTCCAGCGTGCGCGTGATCGTATTGGTGACGGGAGTCGCAATAAGCAGAAAAAACGCGAGCAGCGCCGTCAGCACCGGCAGGCCGGCCGGATCATCGATGCTGCGGACGTTCCAGTTGCCGCCGAAAATGCCGACAAGGGCACGGAAGCCCCAGTCGAGAAACAGGAACGCGACCAGGATCACCAGACCGAACCAGGTCAGCCCGATAACCACATGGCTGAGCACGTAATGCCCCATTTCATGCCCGAGCACCGCTTCAATCTCGCGTGGCGAGCAGCGCTTCATCAGGTTGTCGTTGAGTGAAATGCGCGTGGTGCCGAACAGGCCCGAGACATTGGCCGAAATGCGCTTGCTCTGCCGCGAGGCATCGAACTCGTAGACATTGTCGGCGGGAATGCCGTTGGCCTTCGCGAGCGCGAGAATATTTTCCTTGATCGGACTTTCCGGCAAAGGCTGGTAATGATTGAAAAGCGGCGCGATGAAGACCGGTTCGGCGGTGGCAAATATTCCGGCCAGAACGATGACAACGACGGTGCCCCAAGCCCACCACAGCCGCGGCGTCGTGCGGATCACGGCATAGATCAGCGTAAGCGCAACCACGAAAATGATGAACTGCACGGCGAAGCCGGTCGCAAAATCGCCGAACCATTGCGCGAAATTCTGGTTCGAAAGTCCGTAGGCGTGCTCCCTGAAGAATTGCTCATAGACGCTCAGGGGAAAAGTCAGGACCGTCGTGATGACGATGAACATCCCCACATAGATCGGAACCTGGAAGAAACGCGAGCGGGTGAGGCTCTGCGCGAAGTTGCGCATCCTGGCGGAAATCCCGCCCCAGAGCAGAAGCGCAGAAATTGCAATGGAATAGAGCGCATCGACAAGGATGAGCACATAGCCGCCCTCGAAATAGGAATCCGAGCGCTCGCGCGCCGCGCCCGAGACCCGCGCGAGATAGGCGTTGGTTGCCTTTACCGGATCGAATTTGATTACTGCGGCCGCGGCCGGCACCGTAGCGGGAAGGCTCCTAACGGTGATGGGCGAGACCGGCGCGGCCCGGAGATCGGCCTGTGCCACGGCGCTGCGCGCGCCGCCGAACAGCAGCGCAAGGGCCAGAATGACCGTGCCCAGCGTTCCGCATCTCCAGCCCATCACGCTCTCCGGCACGATCTGCACGGCAAATCTAGCAGCTGATCTTTCGTCGCGGCAGTCATTTCGCGGCGATTGGACCAAGAAGCTCGCGGTAAAGGCTGAGCGTCTGACCGGTCATGCGCTCCAGCGTGAAATGGCGCTGGACGTGAGCACGGCCCGCGGCACCCATGGCGGCACGCATGGTCGGTCCCGCCTCTAACATGTTTTCCAGCGCGGCAGCCAGCGCGGCCGGGTCGCCTGACGGCACCAGAACACCCGAAATGCCCGGAAGCACGGTCTCACGCGCGCCGCCGTGGTCGGTCGCGAGCACGGGCCGCGCCATCGCGGCGGCCTCCGCGGCGACGCGGCCGAAAGCTTCCGGTTTGGTGGACGCAGAAACGACAATATCAGAGGCCAGATAAGCCGCCGCCATGTCCTCGATGTGACCGGCTATTGTGACATGTCGGTTTAGGCCGTGACGTTCGATCGCGCGTTCGACCTCCGTGGCGTAATCATCGCGACCCTGCGCGTGACCCGCAAATACCACCCGAAAACCGCTCGGCCCACGATTTCGCGCGAGGATCGCCGCAGCTTCGATCAGGATCAGCTGTCCCTTCCATCGCGTCATCCGGCCCGCAAGCAGCACAATGCAACATTCCGTAGCGCTCGCGCCCCATGTTTCGCGCAAGTGTTGAATGCGCGCGCGTGGGATTCGAGCTGGGTCGAATCCGTCGACGTCCACGCCGCGCGGTATCACGATCAGCCGCTTCGGCTTCAGTGAATATTCGCTGCGGATATGATCGGCCGTCCATTGCGAATTGGCGATCACCGCGTCGCTGCGCAGCATGACGGAATTGTAGAGTCGCTTCAGCGGAAAATCCGCCGCGTAAGCGCCGTGGAAAGTGGTCACGAATGGCGTGCCCATGCCCTGCGCCGCCCACAGCGCGCTCCAGGCGGGTGCCCTGGAGCGTGCATGGATCAGCTGGACGTTCCGTCCACGGATCAAGTCGCGCAGCCGCTGCGCATTGGCAAGAAGTGCGAGCGGGGATTTCGCATTCACCGGCATGCGGATCCATTCGCCGCCGCTGGCTTCGAGTTCCGGCACCATCCGGCCGCCTTCGGAAGCGACGAGCGGCCGGAAGCCTTCCCGGGCCAGCGCCGCCACGATCTCGATTGTCGAGCGCTCCGCGCCGCCCGAATTGAGCGTGGGCACGATCTGCAGGATTGCTGGCCCCTCGGCGACGCTCGCTTTATTCTCGCTCATTCCCGTCGCAGTCCGTGGAGCATACCCGCCCATGATCGATGAAAGCCGGTTTCGGAATGCGGTCGCGATCCTTGCAGCCGCGATGACCTTTGCGACGGCCGCCGCCGCCTCCAGCTCTCCGCTGGACAATCCGGCGCTCGCAGGAAAAAACCGTTACGACCGCTGTCTGGAACTGGTCAAGCGCGATGCGACGCAGGCCGCGTCCGCAGCAGGCGCGTGGGCGGCTGCCAGCGGCGGGGCAGCGGCGTTGCATTGCGAAGCGCTCGCGCTTGCGGACCTCAAGCGCTATCCGGACGCTGCGCAGAAGCTCGAAGACGCGGCGTCGAGCGGCGTATTGCCGCCCCTGCGCGCCGAACTGCTCGACCAGGCCGGCAATGCCTGGCTGCTCGCGGACAATCCCGAAAAAGCGGAAGCCGCGCTGACCTCGGCGCTCGCGCTCGACCCGAAAAATGAAGATATTCTTTCGGATCGGGCGCGCGAGCGCGGACTCGCAAAGAACTGGGCGGGCGCATTCGCGGACCTCACTGCCGTGCTCGCCCTCGATTCCAACCGCGCCGACATCTATGTGCTGCGCGCAAGCGCGCTGCATGCGCAAGGCAAGAGAAGCGATGCGCTGGCGGATATCGCGCATGCCCTCGACATCTATCCGGATTATCCCGAGGCGCTGGTCGAGCGCGGCGCCATGCGGGTCGAGGCGGGCGATCGCGCCGGCGCCCGGGCCGACTGGCAGACCGCCGCGCGCGAAGCACCCGACAGCGACGCCGGCATGACCGCCCGCGCCCGTCTCGCCCAGCTTGCAGCGTTGGATCGCCGGAAAAAATAGGTTCACGCGGAGTCGCGGAGAACGCGGAGAAAAAAATTATTCGCTACGAAGAACCCGAAGGAAAATGGCGCGCTTCGCGCGCAAGAGTTCTTGGTGCTCTGGGTGCTCTTCGTGGTGAAACAACTCTGCGTTCTCTGCGGCTCCGCGTGCCCATTCTTCCTGCACACCCGCGTCGCTCTCCAACGGAAAGTAATTGTCGCGCAGCGCGTCGAATTGCGATTGGTCCAGGAGGCGGCTGAGGGCCCAGACGGCCATGGCGCGGACGAGCGGGGAGGGGTCCGTCAGCAGGCGGCGCGGATGTTCGGCGAGCCGCGCATCGCCGGAATTGCCGATCGCGATCAGCACGTTGCGGACGAAGCGGTCGCGGCCGATACGTTTGATTGGCGATTTGCGGAATAGTGCGCGGAAGCCGGTGTTGTCCAGCTGCGACAGTTCGGCAAGGTTTGGCGCTACGATATCTGCGCGCGCCAGAAGCCGCGCTTCCCGCGCAACCGACGCGAAGCTATTCCAGGGGCATACCGCCAGGCAATCGTCGCAGCCATAGATGCGGTTGCCCATGGGGGCGCGGAATTCCGCCGCGATATGTCCCTTGTGCTCGATTGTGAGATAGGAAATGCAGCGCCGCGCATCGATGTGCCAGGGCGCAGTGAAAGCTTCGGTGGGACAAATATCGAGGCAGCGGCGGCAGCTGCCGCAATGGTCCTGCATGGGTGGGTCGGCCCCAAGCTCGAGCGTGGTGAAGATCGAGCCGAGGAACAGCCAGGAACCGAACTCACGCGAGACGAGATTGGTGTGCTTGCCCTGCCAGCCGAGACCCGCCTGCTGCGCCAGCGGCTTTTCCATGACGGGCGCCGTGTCGACAAACACTTTCACTTCGGCAGCAAATTTTTCCGCGATGAATCCGGCGAGCGCCTTGAGCCTGGGCTTTATCACTTCGTGATAGTCGTCGCCGCGCGCATAGACGGAAATCGTGCCACGATCGGCACTGTTGATTTGATTCAGCGGATCGTCCGGCGGGCCGTAATTCATCCCAAGAACGATTACGGAGCGCGCCTCCGGCCACAGCGCATCGGGCCGCGCACGGCGATCGGCGTTGTGTGCGAACCAGTCCATCGTGCCGTGCCGGTCCTGGTCGATGAATTGTTCAAGATGGTCGCCCGCGCTGTGGGGGAGCGTCGCGCGGGTGAATCGCACTGCGTCGAATCCCAGCTCTCGAGCCCGCGCGCGGATGATCCCGCGCGGATCGGCCTCAGGCATCGAGATCTGCATAATGTGCGACGGGGGGCTGCCCGGGTACACGGTCGGCAAGCAGCGACCGGAAGCACGGGCGTGATTTCATCCGCATGTACCATTCTGCGGCCGCGGGATAATCCGTCCATGGCACTTCCCCAAAATAGTCGAGTGCCGAGAAATGCGCGGCGACCGCGAGATCACCCAGCGTGCAGTCGCGCGCGGCGAGATAGCCATTGCTCTCGGCGCTGGAGCCAATAAAGGCGAGGGCACCTTTCAACGCCTCGCGGCCGTGGCGGACGATGTCCATGTCCGGCGCCCGCCGGGACGTGGCACCGGTAAAGCGCTGCGAGGCGCGTTCGTAGACGATGCGCTTCGTCACCGTTTCGTGCAGCGGGCCCATGGCCCAATCGAGCAACCGGAGCGACTCCGCCCGCTGAACAGCATCTTCCGGCGCCAGTGGATGATCCGGATAATTGTTTTCGAGATGGTCGACGATGGCCCAGAGCCCGATGCAGCGCGTGCCATCGAGATCGATGAAGACCGGAAGATGTTCGGTCGCGTCCTCCGGTGCGGGGCAATCGCAGGCGAGGCGTTTCTCGCCGATCATCAGCCGCGCGAAACGCGACGGTGGGGAAAGCAGCAATTGGACGAGGCGGCGCATGTCCACAATCTAAAGAAACAATTGCTCCGCTCCTAGGGCCCAGGCGGCGGACAATTGGCTATAGCCAATTGCCTCGTGCTAGGCGTGCCTATCGGCAACGAATCGATCGCGGGGCGCGCGCGGGCATGCATGACAGCTGGATCGCCGTCATTCTGGGCTTCATCGAGGGGCTGACGGAATTTCTGCCGGTGTCCTCGACCGGGCACCTGCTCGTGTCGGAAAAGCTCCTCGGCCTTGACGACAATCGCTGGCATGTCTTCACCATCGTCATCCAGCTGGGTGCGATCCTTTCGGTGGTCGTGGTCTATTGGCGCAAATTGTGGGCGGCGCTGGTGGGCCTGCCGAGCGATCCCGCCGCGCGGCGCTTTGCGGCCATGGTCATTGTCGCCTTTATCCCTTCGGCAGTTCTCGGCGCATTGCTGATCAAGACGATCAATAACGTGCTGCTCAACCCTTCGCGCGCCCTGCCAGTCATCGCCACGGCCTGGCTTCTGGGCGGCATTATTATTCTCCTCCTCGAGCGGACGGCGCCCAGACCGCGTTTCACGCAGAGCGACAATCTGCCCTTGGGAAAATGCCTGCAGATCGGGTTCTGCCAGTGCCTAGCATTGTTGCCAGGCGTCTCACGTTCGGGTGCGACGATCCTTGGCGGCGAACTGCTGGGCGTGGAGCGCAAGGCGGCCGCGGAATTCACGTTTTTTCTCGCGGTACCGACGATGCTCGGCGCCACGGTCTTTGAGCTTTACAAGGAAGGCGCCAAGCTTTCGCGTCACGACGAGGCGCTTATCGCCATCGGATTCGTGGTGTCGTTCGTCGTCGCCTTCGGCGTCGTAAAGACCTTCATCGCCTTCATCGGCCGCTACGGGCTGAAACCTTTCGGCTGGTATCGGATCGCGGCCGCGCTGGCTTTGTTCGGCTATATCTTCATGCGCTAGCCGGTTCCGGCGGCGGCGATTCGAATTGGCCCTCGCGGCGGAAACGCCAGAGATAGTTCGGTATGATCGCCTCGACCGCGTCGGGTTCGATATCCAGATCCTCCAGCGTGCGCGCGTTGGGCGAAACCACATTGTCCTGCCGCAGCAGCCGCACCTGATCGCGGGTGAGCATCGGTTTTGGCAATAAGCCGAGAACGCTGGCATTCAGCATCGCGATGGAGAACGGGATCGGCAGCAGCAGCCTGCGGCGATGCGTTTCGGCGAGCACAAGCTGCATCAGCTCCTTGAAGGTATAGATGCTGGGGCCGCCGAGTTCGTAGGTTCGGCCTGCCGTTTCCGATTCTGTTGCGCAGCGCAGCACCGCCTCGGCGACGTCGCAGACATAGACGGGTTGGAAGCGCGTGTGGCCGCCGCCGATCAGCGGCAGCACCGGCGAGATACGTGCCAGCGCCGCGAAGCGGTTGAAGAAATCATCCTCCGGCCCGAACACGATGGACGGCCGGAGTAATGCCGCGTCGGGAAATGCCTCGCGCGCCCGCGACTCGCCCTCGGCCTTGCTGCGCGCATAAGCCGATTCCGACTCCGCACTGGCCCCGATGGCCGAGATATGCACGAACGACTGCAAGCCTTCGCGCCGGGCTGCTTCGGCCACGATGCCAGCGGCTTCCGCATGCACGCCTTGGAAACGCTGGCGGCCGGACTCGTAAAGGATGCCCACGAGGTTGACGGCCGCCTTTGCGCCTCTCAGCGCCGGCGCGACCTGATCTGCATCGGTGACATTGGCCCGGACGATCTGGATCTGCCCGACATGACCCATGGGCAAAAGGTAGTTCGCGAGATTGGGCCGCCTTACGGCGACGCGGATGCGATGCCCCGCGCCGGCCAATGCGCGCACTACGTAACGGCCGAGAAATCCCGATCCGCCGAAAACCGTAACCAGCATGGCCATACGAACTCACGAAATCCGTGGCCTCTTAACCCGAACGCACGAGCCGCGAAAGACGCTTACTCCTCGACATATTGCCGTTCGCCGGTCCTGGGCTCGACATAGACCGTAACCGTCTTGCCCGACTCGGCATCGACGAAGCGCTCACTGGTCCGCTCCCAGTCCGGGCCCGGCCGCCTGGGTTCGAGAGGTTTGTAGCGAAACCGTTCATAAACGACCGCGGCGAGCAGGACCCCGCCCCAGATGAGCAGCGTGAAAGCGGGCGGATCGATATGCCACAGCAGGAAAACCACGCCCAGCGCGAGCGCGACTATGCTCAGGAGGAGAACGAAGTTACGCAGCATGCGCGTTCGGGTCCTCGGGTTCGAGGATCACGGCCGTGCCATAGGCGACGATCTCGCTCATGGTCTGACCGATTTCGGCGGAATCGAAACGCATCATCACCACGGCATTGGCGCCCATCACCGTCGCGTTCGTTACCAGCCGGTCCACGGCATGCCGCCGGGCCTCTTCCAGCAGCGCGGTATATTCGTGGATCTCGCCGCCCACGATCGAGCGCAGGCCGGCTATGATATTGCCGCCCAGTCCGCGCGACCGCACCACAACCCCGAAGCACTGTCCCAGCACCTGCCTGGTCCGATAGCCCGCAACCCGTTCCGTCGTCGCCACCAGCATGGCACGCCTCCCTGAGCCCGTTTCGATACCATTATGCCCGGAATCGATCGCGAAATCCCTAAAGGTTTGACAGGGCAGGCGGGCGCTCCTACACATCGCCGCCCCGGCCCAGATGGCGGAATTGGTAGACGCACTAGTTTCAGGTACTAGCGCCGCGAGGCGTGGAGGTTCGAGTCCTCTTCTGGGCACCAGTTGGCAATCGCCGCAATCCCGGCCGTGACGCGTATCGCACCGCTCCGTTGCCGAACGACCGGTTTTCCATCCTGAATTCGCCGGGATCGATGGTCACCTCGTGCGCAAGGCCGAGCGATGCCGACATCCGGCTGTCGTTCCAAATAATCTGGACCGTTGCGAGATCCTTCCCGCGGTGAATGCCGAGACAATCCGGCGCGCAACAACATAATCCGGAAATCTCCGTTGCCCTGTCATGCGGCTAAATGGATATTTGCGGCATCAAGCTGAGCGGGCCTTGGAGCTGGTGCATTCCTTGCGGCTGGTTCGCGAACTATTCTCCGAACAGCAGGAACGGCTGTCTTCGCGATCACGTCGTTTCCAAGTTGCTTGCGCAACAAACGAATTAGCAACCGGCCCGCGAGCCGAAGGACCATCCTAAGGTTTATCGCTGGGTGTATTGCCCTACCTTATGCGGCTGCGGCTTGTAAGGCTTAATCTTGGCGAGATCCTTGGACACCTGACGCTTTGCTTCGAGCATGTCGAAAGCGTTCTGAAGACGCAGAAAATATCCCTCGGAGAGGCCAAAGAACTTGCAGAGCCGCAAATCCGTATCGGCAGTAATCCCCCGCGTTCCGCCAATGATTGCGTGAATGCGGTTGGAGGGAACGCCAATGGCGTTTGCCAGCTGGTTTTGGCTCATGCCGATCTCACCCAGAAATTCTGCCTTCAGGATTTCTCCGGGATGGGGGTTGTGCAGCAGTGCCATGTCTCATTGCTCCTTCAGTGATAGTCCGCGATTTCGACATCGCGGGCTTCGCCATCATTCCATCGAAAACAGATACGCCATTGATCGTTTATCCGGATGCTCCACTGGCCTTTGCGATCGCCTTTGAGGGCCTCCAGACGGTTGCCTGGCGGGTTGCGCAAGTCGTCCAGCGTAAGGGAAGCATTCAGTTGACGCAGCTTGCGCAAGGCCCGATCCTGAATATCTCCGGGGAACGTTCGGCTATGTTGACCATGCCATATCCGCTCCGTCTCCTTGTCTTCAAAGCTTCGGATCATTCGCTACCTATCGCTTGATACGAGATACGTATCAGGTAAAACTACGAAGGTCAAGTGAAGATTGGAGGGAGGGGCGATGGGTTGGATTGCATTCGATACCTTCCGATGGCAATGTTCGCCGACGTATGGGCACGTCGGGGAATCATCGGGCGAAAAGTATGGGTATTTTCTGGGTACGGGGCGGATCAGAGACCCCTCGCACATGATCTTTCAAGGCCTTAGGTGGCAAGCTAAGAGTCCTCTTCTGGGCACCAGTCGGCAATCGCGGCCGCGTTCTCTGGCGCCTTGCAATGATTTTTCCGGTTCGCCATGAGCGGTGCGACAAACATCCGATTCCGACAATACCGCCGCGCCCCTGCGATCTCCCGCCCACACGAACACCGATAATGTTCCCCGTCGCGTGACAGTTTGATGATGGCAATGTTGCGTTGCGGTCCGGGCACGCCTATTCAATCACGACTTGGTTTGGGCCAGACCCGAACGGCGTTGCAGTGAGGAGAGCCGCTCAGACGTGAAGATCAAGCTGCACCATGGCGATTTGCCCGATGGGCTGGACCTTGGGCCGATCGTTGCCATCGATACCGAAACTTTGGGTCTCAATCCGTTCCGCGACCGGCTCTGCCTTGTGCAGATGTCGGCGGGCGATGACATCTGCCATGCGGTGCAGTTCGCCTCGGCCGATATTCATGCCCCCAATCTGATGCGGATGCTGGGCAATCCCTCCGTGCTCAAGCTTTTTCATTTCGCGCGGTTCGACCTCGCGACACTGAAGCGCTATGTCGGCGTGACGGCTGCCCCGGTCTATTGCACCAAGATCGCCTCGCGGCTCGCCCGCACCTATACGGACCGGCATGGGCTCAAGGATCTGGTGAAGGAGCTGCTGGGCATCGACCTGTCGAAGGAACAGCAGAGTTCCGATTGGGGTGCGCCTTCGCTCAATGAAAGGCAGCTCGCCTATGCGGCCAACGACGTGGCCTTTCTCCACCGGCTGAAGGCGGTGCTGGACACCATGCTGATCCGCGAGGGCCGGATGGCCTATGCCGAGGCCTGCTTCGGTTTCCTGCCCGCGCGGGCCGAACTGGACCTGGCGGGGTGGGCCGATCTCGATATTTTCGCGCATTGAGAGCGACTGCGCGGCGCCTTGTCTCTTGGGCATGTCAGGTCGGGATTGTCGGCAGGTCGATGTCGCCGCTTGAATGCGGTGGCGCATCGGCTCATAATCCGCCTGATCGGGCATGGTTTTTTGCGTGCGAGCGGTCAATCCAGGGGCGCTTCAAGATGGGCTGCGATGCCGCAGGATGCGGTTTCGCGCTATCACAATAGGGTGTCCTGCATGCGTTCCAGCCATTCCAGCGCCGCGGCGGCAGCCCTGAACGAACTCCCGTCGTCCTCTCCGGCTGTTCCGGGCGATCTGGCCGTCGCGCGCCGGGTTCTTGCTTATGCCTCCGAGGCACTGGTTGCACTGGACGATACGCTCAACAGTACGTTCAGTGAGGCGGTCGATCTTTTGATGCGCAGCCCCGGCCGGGTGATCGTCAGCGGCATGGGCAAGTCGGGCCATGTGGCGCGCAAAATCGCTGCGACCCTCGCCTCGACGGGCACGCCCGCCCATTTCGTGCATCCCGCAGAAGCGAGCCATGGCGATCTCGGCGCGGTCACGCGTGCGGACGCGCTTCTCATCCTTTCAAATTCCGGCGAAACGCCGGAACTGAAGGACCTGATCACTTTTGCCAAACGCTTTTCGGTCCCTTTGATCGGCGTGGCAGGCAAAGCCGATTCTGCGCTGCTGCGCGCGGCCGACGTGGCACTCCTCCTGCCGACGGCCCGGGAAGCCTGTCCGATGGGGCTCGCGCCGACCACCTCCACGACATTGATGCTGGTGCTGGGCGATGCGCTGGCCGTGGCGCTCATGGAGCGGCGCGGATTCACATCCGAGCAGTATCGGGAACTCCACCCCGGCGGTTCGCTCGGCAAGCTGCTGCTGCGTGTGCGCGACATCATGCATGGGACGGACGAGTTGCCGCTCGTGAGCAAAGAGGCGCCGCTGCGCGACGTCGTGCAGGTGATGACCGAAAAGCGCTTCGGCTGTGCGGGCGTGGTCGACGCGAATGGCAGGCTTGTCGGCATTTTCACGGACGGCGATCTGCGCCGCTGCGTAGGCGGAGTTACGGGTGAAGCGCCGATCTCGGAGGTGATGACGAAAGCACCGAAAGTCGCGGCGCCCAACGACCTCGCGGCGCAGGCGCTCGCTCGCATGAATCGTCATAACATCAGTGTGTTGTTTGTCATCGATCCGTCAGACGGTTCGCAGCGTCCGGGCGGCATCATTCATCTGCATGATTGTCTGCGGGCCGGATTGCAATGAGCGCGAGCCAGATGCGCAACGGGCACGCGGTCGCCGAACCGCTCGGCCGTCCGCCGATGCTCCAGGCCTCGCGCGACTGGGGGGCGCGCGCGCGCGCAACGATCCGCCAGACGAAACGTTACTCGCGCTTCGTCATGATCATGAAGCGCGCCTTGCCGCTGGCGGCCGCCGCGCTCCTGGCAGCCGTTCTCGTCTATGCCCTTCAGCCGCGGCAGGAGAACAGCCAGCGTGTCGCAATGACCTTCGAGCGGCTCGGCATCGTCAATGATGATCTCGCCATGATGAAGCCGCGCCTGACGGGAACCGACGACGAAGGCGATCCGTATGTCGTGACGGCCGAGGAAGCCATCCAGGACAAGCAGGATTCACGGCGCGCCACGTTGAGGAATGTGGAAGGCGATGTGACACTCAAAGACGGAAGCTGGATCGCCACGCTTGCGCCGGGCGGCGTGCTCGACGCGCGCAGCCGGCACCTCATGCTGGGCGGCGCCATCTCCGTCTATTCCGACAGCGGTTATGAGATACATACGACGTCGGCGAGTGTGGACATGCGCACGGCCGTCATCACCGGCAATCGCGCGGTGTCAGGCCAGGGACCGATGGGGACCTTCCGCGCCGACCGCTTTCGCATCGACCGCCGCACCCGCCTGGTTTTCCTCTACGGCAACGTCCATATGATCATCGACCACAAGACGGCGAAGCGGAAGCTCGGCTAGTGATTCATTCGACATCGTTACTCTCTCGTCCTCGCCATTTGCTGATTTTTCCCGTGCTGCTGTTCGGTGCAATACAGCCGGCGCGCGCTGTTACCGCGCCGGACGGTGCTGCGCCCCCCGCTCATGGCGCGGCCGCCAATGGTGCGCTCGCAAAGCACGATTCGAACGCGCCAATCAATGTGACATCTGACAATTTCGTCGGGAATTTCGAGACGAAGGTCGGGACCTATATCGGCAATGTCATCGTGACCCAGGCCGACTACAAGCTGCGTGCCGACCGGGTGAAGGTGGATGTCGTAAGCAACAAGCCTTCCAAGTTCGAGGCATTCGGCCACGTGGTGTTTGTATCCACGTCGGGCACGGCCACCGGCGACAACGGGGTCTACGATCTCAGCCCACCCCGCACGGTGACGCTGACCGGTCATGTCGTCCTCACCAAGGAGAAGGATGTGATGCACGGCACCATGCTGACCGTGAATATGGTCACCGGCGAATCGCATCTCACGGCGCAGGGCTCGCCGGGCAACCGCGTGCAGGGATTGTTTGTGCAGCAACCGTCAGCCGCGAAGCCGGCCGGCGCAACCAAACCGGCGGACGGCCCCAAAGCTGGCGCTCCGAAATAGGTTCACGATTCCTTAAACGGGGACGGGCGAGTTTCAACTATGACCATGATGTCTTCAGGACTTTCCGAGGAGCGCCGCGAACGCGACCACGTCCGCGTCGTGGAAGGCGGCCAGGGCCTTGTCGTCACCCGCATCGGCAAGAGCTTCCGTCGCCGGCCTGTGGTGCGCTCGGTCAGCCTTTCGTTGCGGCGCGGCGAAGTCGTGGGTCTTTTGGGACCCAACGGCGCGGGAAAGACGACTTGTTTCTACATGATCACGGGACTCGTTCCGGCGGATTACGGAACGATCGAGCTCGACGGCCACGACGTGACCAGGCTTCCCATGTACCGGCGGGCGCGGCTCGGTATCGGCTATCTGCCGCAAGAGGCATCGATTTTCCGCGGGCTGACGGCGGAAGAAAATATCCGCGCTACCGCTGAACTGGTGGAATCCGACCCGTCCCGGCTCGAATCGCTCGTCGAGGATCTGATGGCAGAGTTCGGCATCGCCCATGTGCGCGATACGCCGGCCATCGCATTGTCGGGCGGCGAGCGGCGGCGCGTGGAAATCGCCCGCGCGCTGGCCACGCATCCCTCCTATATTTTGCTTGATGAACCGCTTGCCGGCATCGATCCCATCGCGGTCGGCGAGATTCGCGCCCTGGTGCGCCATCTCAAGGATCGCGGCATCGGCGTGCTCATTACCGATCACAATGTGCGCGACGCGCTTGAGATCATCGACCGCGCCTACATCATCCATGAGGGCCAGGTCCTGAAAGAGGGATTGCCCGGCGAGATCGTCGGCGACCGCGACGTGCGTCGCGTCTATCTCGGCGAGCGTTTTTCGCTCTAGCGGCGCGAGGGGGCGGGCGGGAAAGATGGCGCTGACGCAGAAGCTGGAGCTTCGCCAGGGTCAGGCGCTCGTTATGACGCCGCAGCTGCAGCAGGCTATCAAGCTGTTGCAGCTCTCCAATCTCGAGCTCGCTGCGTTTGTCGACCAGGAGCTCGAACGCAACCCGCTGCTCGAGCGCGACGACAGCCGGGATGGGCCCTCCGAGTCGCGGGATGCAGAAGAGGGGCCGGCTGCAAATGGCGAGCCTCTCGAGGCTGCGCTCGCCCGCGAGGATTTCTCCAAAGCCGATGATCTCGATGCCGAGCGCGAGGATGTGTTCGCCGAGGATGCGCCGGCCGCCGCCGCGCCGCCTCTCGCGGATTGGTCCGGTCTGCGCGGTTCCACAGTCCAGATCGATGACGAGAACGGTTTCGAACGGACGCTCGCGGCCCCGGCCTCGCTCCACGATCACCTGCTCGCGCAGCTGGCGATTGCGGGATTGGGGCAAGGCGCGCAGCTCATTGGCATGACGCTGATCGATGGCATCGACGAGGCCGGCTATCTCAGGGCGGAAATCGACGAAGTCGCCGCCCGGCTGGGCGCGGAAAGGGACGCGGTCGAAAAGGTCCTGCACATAATCCACGGCTTCGAGCCGACGGGTGTGGGGGCCCGCAACCTTTCGGAATGCCTCGCGTTGCAATTGAAAGAGAGGGGGCGCTTAGATCCAGTGATGAGTACGTTTCTCTCCCATCTCGATCTCGTTGCCCGGCGCGATCTGGCCGGGCTCTGCGCCAGGTGCGGCGTAGACATGGAAGACGTCTCCGACATGATTGCGGAGCTGAAGGAGCTTACGCCGAAGCCCGGATTGGCCTTCGGTTCGGAGCCGGTGCAGCCCATCGTGCCCGACGTGTTCGTGCGCGAGGCGCCGGACGGCAGCTGGCATGTGGAGCTTAATACCGAGACGTTACCGCGGCTCCTCGTCAGTGCGCGTTACTATGCCAAGGTGTCGGCCAATGCCCGGGACAAAGACTCAAGGACGTATCTGACCGAATGTCTGAACAACGCCAATTGGCTCGTCAAAAGCCTCGATCAGCGCGCCCGCACCATCCTCAAGGTGGCAAGCGAAATCGTTCGCCAGCAGGATGCCTTCCTCACCCACGGCGTGCGCCATCTCCGGCCCTTGAACCTGCGCACGATCGCCGAAGCGATTTCGATGCACGAATCGACGGTGAGTCGCGTGACGTCAAACAAATATATTGCCACACCGCGCGGCGTGTTCGAGCTCAAATATTTCTTCACCGCTGCGATTCCGGCCATGAACGGCGCGGAAGCACATTCCGCGGAAGCCGTGCGCGATCGCATCCGCGATCTCATCGCGAAGGAGGCGCCGGAACAGATTCTTTCGGACGACCGCATCGTCGAAATACTCACCGGCGATGGAATCAACATCGCGCGCCGCACGGTCGCCAAATACCGCGAAGCAATGCGCATTCCGTCCTCCGTGGAGCGCCGCAGGCTCCGCCAGGATGCGCGTCCGCCGCAGGAAATCCAGGTCTCGCCGGCGTGATTTCCGCAATTGACAGGGTAGGGGCTGGGACCTATGTTCCGCCGCTTTTTTCGAGCAGGCTCCGCCCGGGCCGGGCGGTGCTGCCGAGCCGGACAGGATTGCCGCGCAAGTGGGGCTCATGAAGGTTCGGGTTTCAGGCAAACAGATTGAGATCGGCTCGGCGTTGCCCGATCACGTGCGACAGCGGCTCGAAGTTACATTGTCGAAACATTTCGACCGGGGCGTGGAGGCGAACGTCGTATTCTCACATGAGGGAACGGGATTTCGCGCAGATTGCACCGCGCATCTCGACACCGGCGTCGTGCTGAAGGCCCAGGGCGATGCGCATGACGCGCACCACGCCTTCGAGGCGGCGCTCGACAAACTGCAAAAGCAGATACGCAGGCACAAACGCAAGCTCAGGAATCATCACGAGAAGGCGAAACTGCCCAAGGAAGCAGGCGCCTGATTCAGGCGGGTCATCATGGAAATCATCGATCTGCTGGCGCCTGAAGCCGTCATCGCGGCGCTCAGGGCTGCCGGCAAAAAACAGCTTCTGCAGGAACTTGCCCACCACGCCGCGCGGCTGACGCAGATTCCCGAGCGGCGCATTTTCGAGACCCTGATCGAGCGTGAAAGGCTCGGCAGCACCGGCATGGGCCAGGGCATCGCCATCCCGCACGGACGGATCGCCGGGCTTTCGAAGATCAGCGGCGTGTTCGCGCGGCTGGAGACGCCGGTGGCCTATGAAGCCGTCGATGACCAGCCGGTGGATCTTGTATTTCTTCTGCTGGCACCCGAAAGCGCCGGCGCCGATCACCTGAAGGCGCTCGCGCGCGTTTCGCGGCTGCTGCGCAATCAGGGCACGTGTGAAAAGCTCCGTGCTGCCACGAGGCCCGAGGTCATTTACGCCCTGCTGACCGAGCCCACCAATGGCGGTGCGAGTTCATCGCAGGCAGCGTAGGTTCTTTCTTATTTGATCGTTCTTTTTCGTCATCGCCGCTTCATGCGGGCGATGACGTGAAATGAGAAAGTGAACGGAGGCTGATTGAGGTATCGGCAGAGGGACTGCGCATCCTCCGGCGGGCTTAGGATGAGGAGATTTGTACCTGCGTCGGCACTGCTGCCGGCAGCAGTTTCCTCATGCTGACCCCGCCGAAGCACGGCGGATGCTGTCTGGAGCGGCATCAAACATGTCAATGAACGCTAACAGGCATTAGCTCGTTCTGCACTGCTGCCCCGTATGCCGTTTCATATGCGTCCGTGAAACCCAGCACACGCCCGTCACTGGCATGCAGCACATAGAGCTTCACTTCATCGGGAACGCGTATTCCCGGCGGCAGTATCCCCATCCGGCGCGCCTCGCCGGCGGGTGTTGGCTTGATATAGGCGATACGCGGGTCAATCTGCTGGACATCAGCCGCGAATTCCGTGAAATTTTCCAACTCGCTCATGACATTTCTCCTTCGTACCAAATGTGGGGTGGTCCCGGGTCCGGATCAAGCAGGCGGGGCAATGCTGGAAAAAAAGGAATTCACTTAGCCCGGCTTGGCCGCCAGCGCACAAAGAGCGAGCAAACTCTCGGGAAGGACCCAGCCATGCGCCTCGGCCATGTGTGAGCGGGCGAGGTCGTTTTCAAGGAGAGCGGCGAAGGAATGCGATCCAAGCTGCCGCCGCAGATTCGCCGCCGTTTGCGCGGCATTGAACGGGCGATCACCGAGCCATGCGGCGCCGAGGCGCGCGGCGCTGTCGCGATCGGGCAGTTGGACAAGAAGATCGTCGTAAGGCGAAGGGGGATAATGCGGCGCGAACAGTTTCGGCGCCTCCAGAAGGGCCGCGCCCGCGATCGCGAGTCCCGCCGCGCCGGCCAGTCCCTTGAGCAAAGGGCGCCGGGCAATATGCGCCTTGCCGGCCACGCTCATCGGAATTGTGCCTTCAAATGATCGGCGAGACGGAGCACCAGCGCGATCAGGTTGAGTGTAGGATTGGAGGCGCCGTAAGTCGGGAAGACGGCACTGCCCGCGATGTAGAGATTGCCCACGCCATGCACCTTGGAATTGGCGTCGACCACGCCGCGCCGCGGATCATCGTGCATGCGCGCCGAGCCCATGTGATGATTGCCCCAATCCAGACCGTTCAGCCATTCCGCGCGCGTGGTGTTCAGGATGCGAATCATGCCGGTGCGCGCGAGCAGCAGCTGACGGCCAAGTTCTTTCAGCGTGTTGCGGTAGCGCAGGAAATCGTCGTCCGAGACGCGCATCTCGAGCTTGAGCCGCGGCATGCCAAGCGCATCCTTTTCGCCTGTGAGGGTCAGTCGCCGGTCCGGATCGGGCGCAATTTCCATGCCGCAGCCCAAGGTAAATGCGCGCATGGCCGAAGCATCGATTCCGAACATCGCCGCCATTTCCGCCACGGCTGCCTGCCCGGTGCTGTCGAGTTGTACTTCGCCTTCCACCGTCGCCAGCGAATCGGCGACGCTGCGCGCCTGCCGGTAAGCGTTCCTGGGCGCAAACGCGGCGCGGAAGTTTGCACCGTTCGCCGTCTGGATCAGCTGATAATAAGGCGCGATCCGGCCGTCGAAGACGACAAGCGTTGCGGTCTGTCCGGGAATGGGGTGATCCGCGAAGTAACGGCCGACCACATCATGGGTGTTGCCCACGCCCGCGGACATGACATCGTTTGAAGCCAGAAGCAGGCGCGGTGTTTCAATCCCGCCCGTGGCCACCACCGCCAGCCTCGGCTTCACCACGAAGCGGTTGCCCGAGAGCGTGGCGATATCGAGATGATCGAGCCTGTTCGCGTCCGAGGTGAGGCGCAGCCCGGTTACATTGGCGTGCAGATACACATCGAGATTCGGAATGCGCTTCAGATCGTCGGCATAGCGCTCGCCGAAGCGCGTGGGCAGCACGTTGTCACGTTGTTTGCTGAACTGGAAAAAAGTCGTGTAGAGCCCGCCTGGCCCGAGCCGCAACGGAGCACCGAGCGGCTTCGACCAGCGCGCGGGTTCGTCATAGATGAAGGGCCCCGCTTCGACGAGGGATTGCGCCCGCGGGTAATAGGGTTCGATCTCGCTGCGCGCAAAGGGCCAGCCGGAATGGGCGAACCAGTCGCGCGTTTCGAAATCGACCGGATCGAGGGGACGGCACCAGCCGCCCCAGTGATTGCTGCAGCCGCCGAGATAGCGCAGCCGCGTTGCATCGAGCGGGATGTAGCGGACTCCGGTTTCGGTGCCGGCATAGAGATTCTGTGTCGCGGCATCCGGCTTTGTGTCGCCGCTCTCCAGGAGCACGATTCCTATCGGGGTGTTCGCCAGCGCCAGCGCGAGCGAAATTCCAGCCGGTCCGCCACCTATAATGGCGAGATCGGTGTTGATCGTGCTGCCCGCGGGTACGGAGCGGGCATCCAGGAACGCACGCAAACTCGCAACCTTTCGACTTCGAGGCTCCGCGCGCTCCACGCGGGAGAATCAGATTAGCTCGGTGTTGTCATCCCCGCGCAAGCGGGGACCCAGATCGCGGCTCTCGCCGGATTATCGCGCTGCTCGGTTCCCGATTGCGCGGGAATGACGCGTAACGGGTGAAGTCTGGCTTGCCAACCGAAGCGGCGCGCCTGACGTCGACCGGTCCGCCTTCGCCAAGGTTGCGGGGGACAACCTCCGCAGCTGCGCAGCGTAGGTTGGTGGAGCTGAGCGGAATCGAACCGCTGACCTCTTGAATGCCATTCAAGCGCTCTCCCAACTGAGCTACAGCCCCGATACCTTTGCGTCGCGTCTATCGTTCGTCCTTCTCCAGATCGGCATCGATGATACCGCTCACATCGTCCTCTTCTTCGCCCACGTCTTCGAGCAATGTCGGATCTTCGACGTCTTCTTCGGGAATCTCCTCATCCTCGATATCCTCGAGATCCGCCGTCTCCTCGGCGGCGGGATCGACCACCGACATGCCGGCGCCTTCCGGCTCTTCGTCCTCGCTGATCTCCTCGTCCTCGGCGCCTTCCTCGGTCACGCCCTCATCTTCGACGCCGGCCTCGTCTGCCTCGGCTTCGGCGCCCTCCATCTCCTCGGCGTCCTCAAGTTCCTCCTCCTCGCGCTCCACTGCCCGCGCCTTTTCCGGCTCGGGCTGGCGCGGGCGCCGCTGTTTGTAGAGGGCTTCGGGATCGAAGGAGAACTCGCATTTGGGGCATGTGATCGGGCGCTTCTGAAGATCATAAAAGCGCGCGTTGCAGCTGGGACAAACGCGTTTGGTTCCAAGATCGGCCTT
>DATJUM010000218.1:0-30724 GCA_035502355.1 Rhizomicrobium sp.
AAAAGATCCTGCCGAGAAGATAAATCTTGCACTGCCGGAGTATGTTCTGGACGTGGAAAAATATTCGCCCAGGGGACGCTCGGGCCCGCCCGAGCGGCACCGGAAACTGCCACGGCCAGGCTGAAATCCGGCAAAACCCGCTATCGTCCCACATTCAGATAGCGCCCCTTGTCGATGCGATCCATGTTCTCATATCTGCCGAGGTCGCTTTCCACCCACATCTCGCGGTTGATCCGGGCGGACGAGGCCGGAAGAATGCCGAATAGCTTATGGGCTTGGTGCCCTATATAGAGGGTAGGGCACGCGAACTCGGTTCGGACAAAATCCGCTAGGGGAAGGCCGTAGCATCCGCATGCCGCGACGAAATACTGGAATGGTCGCTCACGATACGCCGTTTGCACGGATTCGCACATTGCCGAAAACGTTTCGGACCAATCGGAGTGGGGTCTGTGGGGCCACGTCGAGATCCAGGCCGGCACGGCGCGAACCGAAAATGACGGTACGTCGTAGTCCTTGTACAATCTCCAAATGTGCCCGGAAGCCGCTTGCTCGTTCACGATGTGGGCCATCGGAGAAACGAAGAGCACGTCCTTGTCTTTCATGGTTTCGTATATTCTACGTACGCTTGGCAGCTGGACGTATCTCGGAACAAACGCTCTTGTCTTGTAAAGCGATCGCTGAATTCTGGGAAAGAAAAGGGCCTTTGTATTAGCCCATACCAGATGCGAATTGCAAATTGCAGAGATATATCTGCTCACCCAATCTTCCAGACAGTCCCACGCGCGGTTAGGATCGCTTCCAACGTAGAATCCGGCATTTGTCATGAGCCTGCGAATATTCCAATCGGGGTCATCATGGGCAAGGACCCCGCTTGCCGCGTTAAGTGCGTACATTTCGGGCTCGGAACCCCACTTTTGCGCGACCCGCTCGGTTAACGTCCGAAGATTCTCCGAGGAAAGCAGGTAATCCTGGATAACGCGCAATTCGACGTTTCCGTAGCGAAGAAGTGCGGAATGGTGGCGGACATCATATTCTGGAAATTGCGGACCATCCCGCCACGTCTCCTTGCCTCCGGCCGTTTTCCACTGTCCGCGATACGCACCAACTATGTTAAGCAAATGCTGAATGGTTCCATCTTCAAGATGTCCTTCGGACAACTGCTGCGAAAAGTCGTTGGCAAACGCCCTGAAATCGATGGTCGGAACCAGTTTTCTGCCTGAATCCTTTGCAATGGTTTCCGCCTCCTCGAAAGCGCGACGTATATTGTTGCGGATGGCCTGTAGCGCCGGATTCGTGAATGCGCCCGCATTCAGCATCAGCGCTCTGTTTCCCTCCGGGATCAGGCGCGGAGTCGTATCGGGAAAAAATCTTAACGCCATCGTGATGGCGCGGCTATTGTCAGTGCGCTTAGGGGGGGCTTTCATGAACTCTGGAATACTTCGCCGCACAGCCGCGAGCAAGCGAACTCTCGGTTGCAGTCTTGGTCAAGATGGAATCTGGGCGGTCTACCGCGCGCAGGTAGGATAGCCGCGCGGAAAGCTTTCGGACCCGGCTGCGCCTTTCGCCTCAATCGCGGCAGATCCCGTCTGACGAGGATTGAACAGCGTTGAGTGCCGGTCCCGTTCCTAGATGCGCCGCAGACGCTACACTATGCGGCGTCTGGGAGCCACCCTATCAGATCTTCAAGTCGCGTAGGGTTCTCCCAATTCCCGAAGGTTCATGCAGCATCGCGGAGACAGCCGCCATTCTGATTCGCCTTTTGGACAGAGATTTACCGGCGCATCTACTCTTGCCGGCCCGTTGACATCATCGCGCATTCTTCATTAGGGCTATGTCCCATAGAAAATGAATCGTTCCCTCCACGGATGTTAAGAACTTGGTCTGCGGGTGTTCTCAGCTGGAAGTCTGACCGTGGAGTGTTCGTAGGTGATTCGTGGCGATGAATTACGCACAAGCAGGTGAAGGTCATCGACAAGTGGCGCCGGTTCTGGACGGGCAGAGCTGGTGCTGCCACGCAGCAACCGAAGTGCTGTCGCCGGGGCGCGGCAGGGGCGGCGCCATGTCGCGCATCAGCGGAATGACGCATTCGACGATCAATCTCGAACTTAACGACATCCGTGCCGGCAGGCGTGCCTCGGCGGAACGCATGTGCAAGTCCCCCGCCGGCCGCAGGCGTGATGTCGAGCCGGATGTCTCGATTTCGAAGGGTCTGAAGGCGCTGCCGGAGCTTTCGACGCGCGGTGTTTCGATATGACCGTTGCTGTGGGCCGCTCTGGGCACAGGCAATCTTGTGGATGCGTCCTCCACAGGCCGCGAGATCTGATGATTTTCGTCGAGGAAGAAGCGAATGACTTAAATTCCGGACTGGCCCCAACGATATACGTCGAGCAAAAAGGTCCTCTATCCATATGCATTTCATGATAATTGCAGCGCGTCGGAGCGGATCGAGCCATCTGGTGAACACGCTCGGCGGTCATCCTGAAATAACATGCCATGGGAACGTATTTGCGCCCGGGATGCTGCCCGTGTTCTGGCCTAAAAACCACACCGAATCGCAAGAAGAAATCGCGGCAATCAAGGCCGAACTGCACAAGCTCAGAGATTCAAAACCCTGGGCATTTCTGGAGCGCGTATTTGCGACGAACCACGGGCGTCCATGCACAGGATTCAAGATATTTCCCCGGCAAAACGATAAAATTCTCAAGCGCATCATCAAGGACTCATCTGTTCGAAAGGTGGTCCTCCTGCGTGGAAACGTTCTTGCGCGTTACTCATCGCAACTCGCTGCCCGCGAATCAGGCCAATGGGGAGGACGCAAGCAACGAGACGAGGGCACGAAGAAGGTGCAATTCGATACCCGGGAATTCATGCAATTCTGCGATAATCACATGGATTACTATAGTGATGTCCTGAATCGGCTTGTTACAAGGCGCGAACCATATTTCTTGATAAGGTATGAGGATATAAATGAGCCGCTGATGCTCAGAAGCCTCGTGCGGTTCATTGGCGCCAACCCGAACTCGGCAATCGTGGAATCCGAACAGCGCAAGGTGCAGGTCAAACAGCGCACCTCAGACATTGTGTCGCGCTTCGAAAATTCCGACGATGTGCGGGAGTTTCTCGCGAAGCACAACATGCTTGGCTGGGCGTACGAAGCAGAAACCTCCATGTTGCCGCCGTTTTCCGACCACCGTGCGGAGAGAGCGCACGCGAAAACCGCCAACCCGGAGGATAATGGAATTGCTCCCGGGGTCGAAGCGGACAACGAAGAGGGCCAGATGGACGCATGATCGTGGACGCATTCGCCAGGGGCTCTGGCTTTATTCGAAGCTGCTATTGGCCGTGTTGATTTGCCCGATCCGAATGTCCTCGACCGCGCGATCCTGCTCCGACCAGGGCGGCAGCCGGGTTACCCACGAATCATCGGATTCGTAGCCGAGCCGGATCAATACATCCCCGAAAAGGGCAAGGAACTCTACGGCCAGTTCGCTGTTGAATAACCGCTGCCATTGACGCGCCTGACCTGAGTGTACATGGCGTACCTCCTTCTTCCCTAGCTCTCCGAAAAGCGAATTGTTTCGGACGATTGCATAACAGGTCTCTGGATCGTCGGACAGCAAGCCGAGATGCCTCAGGACCTTGTCGAAGAGTTCCAATTCAATATCGATTATCAGGTCCTCGTACTTGCATTCTATCGTATTTGGCATTCCATAGCGCCATTGCCTCATGTCCGTTATGACGCGCCCGGCACTATTTCGCATTTCGAACAGATAGCGCGACTGATCGTCTGGCAACCCGTTGAGCTGTTCCTGATAAGATAGCCCGCGGAAGGCAGATTTCCGTTTATGCAACCACGATTCGCCCGCAGTGCGGTGATAGTGCGCCGCCGAAAGAATGACATCTCGAGGATCACGGATGACATGAAAGATACGACAACGCGGGTCTTCGAGCAGCCAGCCGCATTTGACGAAATTGGAATGATCGTTGAACAGAATCGACGGAACAATTGCCGATTCGGGGGAGAGGCCAATCGATGCCCTGACAGCCGCAAAGCGTACGCCAAGCGCCTTTGCGATGCGTCGAAATATACGGTTCATCCACACCGTGCCCGTTTTATGGTGGGTTGCAATTATCGCCAGATGGTTCACGTTTCTTTCTTTCCACGTCGATCCGGCGGGATTGCAAGCTCCGGCCAGAATAGCTGATCCACTTGGGCGCAGACTGGCCAGTACTACTGCGCGCTCCGAATCTCAAGGTCCGGAGCGAAGCCGCTTGGTGCGGCCAGTTCGAAATCAGCTTGCAATTGCCCGTTGATGGGGCGTAAAGGAAATCATGGAGAGTCGTTCGCGCGAGGGCAGCATTCCTCGGTCTCTGGCTCGCAACGCGGATTCATCGAGGAGGCGTGGCACGGACGCATCAACATGAATTCAGCTATGTCTCCCTGCTGAACGAGGGGTTCGTGACTTGCCACGGTTTGGCGGGCCGGTTGATACGGAGCGTTTGCCGTTGAAATCCGCCCTTCAGAATCTTCTGACCTCAGAAAATGAAAACGACGTTCTAGCCTTTTTCCGCAGTCGCGGTCCCCGTGCTCACATCGTTGCGCCGGAATGGGTGCGAGAGCGGGTGGTGGCAGCGGGCGCTGACGCTGACGCCGAGGGGCTCCTGGCGAGCTGGTCGCAGTCGGCCGACGAAGCACCCGAAGGCAAAAGCAATTTCTTTGTCGTTACAAGAGATGCGATGGCAGAGCAGGTCATCACCAATTTGCTCGGGGCGCACAAAGGCGCTCGCACGTACGGTTTATACCATCATGTGTTCCCCGCCATTCTTTGCGGCATGAACGGAACGGCGGCAGGCCTGTCGGTTAGACATATCACCCGGTATGCCCTGCTCTGCATCCCCCGCAGCGGGAGCCGTTACCTGGCCGCCGTGCTCAGCAACCGGGGCATCGGCGCTCCGAAGGAGCATATTCGCGAACCACTTGCAAACATTATCACCGAAGGCAAGCTTGGCTTTGCGCCGGCGATCACCGCGCTTGAACGATTTGGGCAGCGCAACGGGATATTCGGAACAAAGCTCATCTCGACTTTTCTGATCAAGGCATCGAACCGCAGAATGGCTGAGATTGAGGCAAATGTCCGCTGGATGGTCAACCGTGGTTACCGGTTTGTCCATCTTGAGCGCCCACTAAATGAGACTGTTGTCTCGAGCTACATCGCATTCCTGATGAAGAAATGGCATTTCTTCGGGGAACTGGACGAGGCGAGCCGAGCGAGATTGGACAATCTGGTTTTCGAAAGCGGCGCGGCATGGGAGGAATACCTTCGCTTTCACGCTGAGCAGATCGTTGTCAGTTCGTTGGCTGCTGCCAATGGCATTCCCACCATCCGTTATTCGGAAATCGAATCCGGGATCGACGAGGTAGTCGGTCGGATCTGCAGTCTGATCGGCGTGGATCAGGAAAAGCTCGAAGCTGGATCCGCGCGCATCCCGCTGGCGACCCGCTTTGAATCACCGACCTATGGGCGGTTTGCTGAGCAGCTTGAGCAGGTACTTCACGACGAACGCGACGAGCTGCAGCCACGCTTGGTCAGGAAGCTGCGCGCCATGACATCCCTTGGTGTGAGGCAAGCTGAAAGGCTGATCGAAGAAACGCTAGCCCGCAATACTGCGTTGGTTTGAGGCCTAATCAGGACGGCAGCGGCGCCGTGATCCCGTCGTACCGAAAGGCAGTACAGTCGCCGTGAATACCCATGCGACGAGGGCAGTGCCCGACCGGGTTGCTTGCAGGTCTACCAATTTCGAATTTGCTCTGATTAACATGCTGGAACTGAATTCGACCCCCAGCTGCTTGCCCGGCAGCCCGACGCAAGAAATATTGGAGGGGGAGAATCTCATATTCTGCGTTGCGTCTGGAGCAAAGGAAAGCACGCTTGCTGCGAATTGGAGCCAGCCGCCGATTACAGCGCGGCATTGCCGATGAATTCGAAGAAGCTTTCCGTTCGCAGCAAAGACGCGCGGCGACGGGGCCATTTGAGCGAGCGCGTCTTCTTCACTGTTTTCGGCGCGATGCATTTATCGACCGCTGAAGGTGGGATGTTCTGAACTCGCCCCATCTGTTCAGTGGCGCGGCAATCAAGTTGTATATCGGGCAACACTCGCGATGCCGGATGCGCGCCAGCGCAAAGAAATAGTATTTGTCGACGTAGCGGCTGCCGCACGCCTTCTCGATTCCGGCAACAGAGCTTTGTTTGTTCTGCCCGAATTTCTCCGAATAAGGGCACTGCATGCATTCGACGAGCGGCAAATCGCCAAGGATAAGGTTATCTCACGAGCGATACTGCGTGAGCATCCACAGATGGCCGCATGTTGCTTATGGCGGTCGCCAACTCCTCTTCTTTGCTCAGCCAAGCGTGAAATCGTGCGAAATGAAAAGCTCCAAGAGGCATTCCTGTCACGCCGCTCCTCCCTCGCGCGTCAAGCCCGAAAAGGACTGCAATCCTTCCCGGGGTGGTCCTTGTCATTTTTTTGTCGCATGAAGCAGGTAACGGCTCAGGCGCCGGGGGGGCGCCACGATGTCAGGAGGGACACATGATTCGAGGATATTTTGCAGCGCTGGCCTTGTTCGCGGCGATCACTGCTTCGCCGGCCGCGGCGGGCGTGTCGCTGAACGGAGCCGGAGGCACGGCCATCTATCCCGTGCTTTCGGTCTGGGCCCAGCACTACGACCAGAAGACCGGCACGGCCGTGAATTACCAGTCCATTGGCTCGGGCGGGGGAATCCATCAGATCGAGGCCAAGACGGTCGACTTCGCCAATTCCGACAAGCCGCTCAAGCATGACGACCTCGTAAAGAACGATCTGGTCCAATTTCCCGTCGTCGTCATCTCCATCGTGCCGGTGGCGAATTTGCCGGGAATTAAGCCGGGCCAGCTCATGATCGATGGCCCAGTCCTCGCCAATATCTATCTCGGCCACGTCACCAAATGGAATGATCCCGCGCTCAAGGCGCTCAATCCCAAGGTGAATTTGCCCGATACGAGCATTGTTGTGGTGCATCGCTCCGACGGGTCAGGCACGACCTTCAATTTCACCGACTATCTCCAGAAAGTGAGCCCCGAATGGAAGAGCAATGTGGGCTCCGACACGTCGGTGTCATGGCCGACGGGCATTGGGGGCAAGGGCAACGAGGGGGTAGCCGCGAACGTGCGCCAGACTGCCGGCGCCATCGGGTATGTCGAATATGCCTATGCCATGCAGAACAACATGACCTACATGGCGATGAAGAATTCAAGTGGTGCGCGGGTCGAGCCGTCCATGGCGGCATTTCAGGCCGCGGCAGGCGGTGCCGATTTCAGCCATGTGCAGGATTTCTATTTGATCCTGACCAATCAGCCCGGTGCCCAAAGCTGGCCGATTACTGCGGCGACCTATATCCTGATGCGCAAGGATTATCCGGCCGACAAGAACAGCGAGATACTGAAGTTCTTCGACTGGGCGCTTCATGATGGCGAGGCCGATTCGCGAAAATTGGACTACGTGCCGTTTCCGCCAGCCATCGTAAAGCAGATCGAATCCTCCTGGACGGCCAGCTTCGGAGCCTCGGTCTGGAAGTGACCGGACGCGTGCCGGCGGCCAGCATCCAGGAGATTTGAACGGCCAAGGTGCCAGGAACACGAGATTCCTTGGCCTGCCAGGTGTTCTCTTTGCCGCAAGATCGCGCCTCCGCGTTATTCACGAATGAACCGGTCGTTGGACAAGCACGAAGCGCTTGCGGAATGGGAAGCCGCGCGGGAGGCGGCGCGCTCCTGCCGGGCCTGTGATCTCTGGCGGGCGGCAACGCAAACCGTGTTCGGCGAGGGTCCGCTTAATGCGCCGCTGATGCTTGTGGGTGAGCAGCCCGGCGACAAGGAAGACATAGCGGGCAAGCCTTTTGTCGGGCCGGCCGGCCGCATCCTCGACCAAGGACTCGCCGAGGCCGGCATTGCCCGCGACAAGACCTATGTCACCAACGCGGTGAAGCATTTCAAATTCGCACGGCGCGGAAAGATCCGGCTGCACCAGAAGCCCGACACGGCTGAGATCAGGGCCTGCAATTCGTGGTTCGCGCGCGAGAAAACGATCATCCGGCCCGCGCTGGTGATCGCGCTGGGTGCCACCGCCGCGCGGGCCGTGTTCGGGAAAGCGATGCCGATTGGGCGCAATCGCGGCCGGGTGATCGACCTCGAGACGGGCTCGAAAGGGCTCATCACCGTGCATCCGTCCTATCTGCTGCGGGTCGAAGACGATGACAGGGCGCACGAATTTGCACTCTTCGTGGCCGACCTCAGGCTCGCGGCACCCTTCGTCTGACGCCCGGTCCGCACGCCCGCTTGACGGGGCAGCAGCCCGCGACGATATCTGCCGCGCACTTCGCTCCTCCCTGCCGCCATCCGGGGCCGTCCATGCTGAACCGCCAAAAGCTTTCGCTGCACATCCCGGCACCGCCGGCACGCCCGGGCGAGACACCCGATTTCAGTGGAATCGAGATCTCCGAAGCCGGTGAAGTCCGGCGCCCCGATGCCGGAACCGGCGCGCACGAAATCTCCGACCTCGCCTACACGCTGATCCGGGTGCTCGACGACAAGGGCCGCGCAATTGGACCCTGGAATCCGCGGCTCGACCCGGAGACGCTGCGTCGTGGTCTCAAATTCATGGTGCTCACCCGTGCCTATGACGACCGCATGTTCCGGGCGCAGCGCCAGGGCAAGACGTCATTCTACATGAAATCGACGGGCGAGGAGGCGATTGCCGTCGCGCAGGCCATGGCACTCGACCGCACCGACATGTGCTTTCCGAGTTATCGCCAGCAGGGCATCCTCATTGCACGCGGCTACCCGCTCGTCGACATGATGTGCCAAGTTTATTCCAACGAACGCGATCCGCTCAAAGGCCGGCAACTGCCAATCATGTATTCGAGCCGCGATTTCGGCTTTTTCACCATCTCGGGGAATCTCGCCACCCAGTTCGATCAGGCGGTCGGCTGGGCGATGGCATCCGCCTACAAAGGCGACGACCGCATTGCCGCCGCCTGGATCGGCGAAGGCGCGACCGCGGAGGGCGATTTCCATTCCGCACTTACTTTTGCGGCCATCTATCGTGCACCTGTGATCCTCAACATCAGCAACAATCAATGGGCGATTTCGAGCTTCCAGGGCATTGCCGGCGGCGAACAAACGACCTTCGCCGCACGCGCGATCGGTTACGGACTTCCGGGCCTGCGCGTGGACGGAAATGATTTCCTCGCCGTCTATGCGGTGACACAATGGGCCGCAGAGCGGGCACGCGCCAATCTCGGTGCCAGCGTCATCGAACTTTACACCTATCGCGCTGAAGGCCACTCCACGAGCGACGATCCGTCGCGCTACCGGCCGGCGGAAGAGGGGAAAAGCTGGCCGCTCGGCGATCCCATCGCGCGGCTGAAGAAACATCTCATTGCGCTTGGCGAATGGAGCGAAGAGCGGCATGCGGAGGCTGAGAATGAGGCGGCCGAAAAGGTGCGTGCCGCCAATATGGAGGCGGCAGGCCATGGCACGCTGGGCGAAGGCAGGACCGCCAGCGTGAAGACCATGTTCGAGGACGTCTACAAGGAGGTCCCGCCGCATCTCCTGCGCCAGCGCCAACAGACGGGAGTCTGACATGGCGCGGATGAACATGATCCAGGCGCTCAACTCCGCCATGGATGTGATGCTCGGAAAGGATCCCGACGTGCTCGTTTATGGCGAGGATGTGGGCTATTTCGGCGGCGTGTTCCGCGCAACCGATGGACTGCAGAAAAAATATGGAATGACGCGCTGTTTCGATGCACCGATCGGCGAGGGCGGCATCGTTGCGACCGCGATTGGCATGGGAGCCTATGGTCTGCGGCCGGTGATCGAAATCCAGTTCGCTGACTACATCTATCCCGCTTTCGACCAGATCGTCTCGGAAGCAGCTCGGCTGCGCTATCGCTCTGCCGGCGATTTCACCGCGCCGATCACCATCCGCACGCCTTATGGTGGTGGCATATTCGGCGGCCAGACCCACAGCCAGAGCCCAGAGGCGCTGTTTGCCCATGTCGCGGGACTGAAAACGGTCATTCCTTCCACGCCGTATGACGCCAAGGGTCTCCTGATCAGTTCCATTGAGGACGATGATCCGGTGATCTTCCTCGAGCCCAAGCGCATCTATAACGGGCCGTTCGACGGCCATCATGACCGTCCCGTCTCGCCATGGTCGCAACATCCGGCGGGCGAAGTGCCGGAGGATTATTACACTGTGCCGCTGGGCAAGGCCGCAATGGTGTGCGAGGGCACGGATCTCACCCTTCTCGCCTATGGCAACATGGTGCATGTCGGCGTTGCGGCGGTGCAGGAAAGCGGCATCGATGCGGACGTGATCGATCTGCGGACCATCGTGCCACTCGATCTCGAAGCCATTGTGCAATCGGTGCAGAAGACCGGACGTTGCGTGATTGTGCATGAAGCCACGCGCACGGCGGGTTTCGGGGGCGAACTTGCGGCGCTGGTCCAGGAGCATTGCTTTTACCACCTCGAAGCGCCGATCGAGCGTGTGACCGGCTGGGATACGCCCTATCCGCATGCCTTCGAGTGGCACTACTTTCCTGGTCCGGCCCGCGTGATCGACGCGATGCGCCGGGTGATGGGGGGCTGACATGGGACGGTATGTCTTCAAACTTCCGGATGTGGGGGAAGGAACAGCCGAAGCCGAGATCGTCGCCTGGCATGTGAAGATCGGCGACAAAATTGCGGAAGACCAGCATCTCGTCGATGTGATGACCGACAAGGCCACGGTCGAGATGACCTCGCCGGTAACAGGCATGGTCGTTTCGCTGCACGGCGCACCGGGCGAAATGGCCACGGTCGGCGCGCCGCTGGTCGAACTTGAAGTCGAAGGTGCCGGCAACGCGCCAGCTGCGAAGACGCAGGAAAGACCTGCTCAGCAAAGCGCTCTTTCTCCACCAATGGAAACAGGTGAACCGGCGAAGGAAAAGCCGCCGGTTGCTATAAAGGAGCCGGCCAACAAACAGGACGCGAAAGAGGCGCCGGCCACGGCGGGGGGGGGTAGCGGCGGCGGAAGGGCGCCGGTCAATGCGGGGCAGACGCCGGCTTTCACCACGCGCCCGCCGGGCGCAAAACCGCTTGCTTCGCCGGCCGTGCGGCGGCGCGCGGAAGAACTCGGCATCCATCTTCAATTCGTGCCGGGCAGTGGCCCTGAGGGCCGTATCGGGCATGCCGATCTTGATAGTTACATCGCCTCCGGCGGTAAGACAGGCATGGCGCGCGAGGGCGGCTACGCAAAACGCGAGGGCGTCGAAGAGATCAAAGTTATCGGCCTCCGGCGCAAGATCGCGGAGAAGATGCAGGAGGCAAAGCGCCGCATTCCGCATTTCGCCTATATCGAAGAAATCGACATGACGGAGCTGGAAGATCTTCGCGCGCATCTGAATGCGACGCGCACGCCGGATCTGCCCAAGCTTACCCTGTTGCCATTCCTGATGCGCGGCCTGGTGCGTCTGCTCCCAGCCTATCCGCAGATCAATGCACGCTACGACGATGATGCGGGCGTGGTGCGCCGCCACGCCGCGGTTCATATCGGCATTGCCACGCAAACGACGAACGGGCTTATCGTGCCGGTGGTGCGCCACGCCGAGGCACTCGATGTGTGGCAGGCCGCCGCCGAGGTGACGCGGATCGCGCAGCTGACCCGCGACGGCAAGGCGTCGCGCGACGATCTCTCAGGCTCCACGATCACGATCACCAGTCTCGGCGCGCTAGGCGGCATCATGACGACGCCGGTCATCAATCATCCCGAAGTGGCTATCATCGGTCCCAACGCCATCGTCCTGCGACCCGTGGTGCGCGACGGCCAGATTGTCGTACGCAAGATGATGAATCTCTCCTCTTCGTTCGATCATCGCGTGGTCGACGGCTACGATGCGGCCGAGTTCATCCAGAAGTTCAAAGCCTTGCTCGAGCACCCCGCCACACTATTTATGGATTAATCTGCATCGTCATGGCTGAAGTAATTAATACCAAAGTCCTCGTCATCGGCGGCGGACCGGGTGGCTATGTAGCTGCGATCCGCGCCGGCCAGTTGGGGCTCGACACCACGCTTGTCGAAGGCGACAGGCTCGGCGGGACCTGCCTGATCCGCGGTTGCATTCCTTCCAAGGCGATAATCCACGTGGCTGGCGAATTTGAGACGATGCACCGCGCGCACGGAAAGGGCCGGCATGGCATCAGCCTGTCCGGGCCGCCTGCGCTCGACATGCCGGAACTGGTGCGCTGGAAGGAAGGAATCGTCAGCAAATTGAGCAATGGCGTGGCGGCGCTCTGCAAGCGCGCGAAGGTGCGCGTGCTTTCCGGCCTGGCGCATTTCTCCGACGCGAAAACCTGTACTGTGGAAGGCCGGGACAACGTGACCATTACGGCCGAGCACGTCATCCTCGCCAATGGCTCCGTATCGACAGAACTGCCATTCCTGCCTTTCGGTGGTCCGGTCATCTCTTCCAGCGAGGCGCTGTCGCTCGATGTGCTGCCGAAGAACCTGGTGGTGATCGGCGCAGGTTATATCGGTCTTGAACTCGGTATCGCGTTCCGGAAGCTCGGCTCGGAAGTTGCTGTCGTCGAAGCGCTTGACCGCATATTGCCGCTCTTCGATGCCGAACTTTCGCTGCCGGTGAAGAAATGGCTCGAGCGCAATGGCGTCATCCTTCATCTTGGTGCAAAGGCAAATGGCCTTGTGAGCGACGGGGCCGGGCACGCGCTGGCCATCGAGACGAAAGACGGGAAAACCGAGACGCTTCCTGCCGATAAAGTTCTTGTCACCGTGGGCCGCAAGCCACGTACGGAGGGCTGGGGCATCGAGAATATGGGCGTGGATATGGACGGGCGCTTCGTGCGCGTCGACGACCAGTGCCGCACCTCGATGCGCAATGTCTGGGCCATCGGTGACCTCGTCGGAGAGCCTCTACTCGCGCACAAGGCGATGGCCCAGGGCGAGATGGTGGCCGAGATTATCGCCGGCCACAGGCGCCGCTTCGATCCGGTGGCGATTGCCGCTGTTTGTTTCACCGAGCCGGAGATCGTGACGGCCGGCCTCGCACCGGGCGACAAGGCGCTCGACGGCATCGATGTAATGAGCGCGATGTTTCCGTTCGCCGCGAATGGCCGCGCGCTTACGCTGGATGCGGTCGACGAAGGCGGATTTGTGCGCGTACTCGCGCGGCGCGACGATCACCGCATCCTCGGCATCCAGGCGGTCGGCGCGCATGTGTCCGAACTCGCCGGCGAATTCGCGCTGGCGCTCGAAATGGGAGCGCTGCTCGAAGACATCGCCGGCACGATCCATGTTCATCCAACGCTCGGCGAAGCCTTCCACGAAACGGCGCTGCGCACCCTTGGCCACGCGCTGCATATTTGAAGACATTCCGTGCTCTCCCTGAGGGGGAGTGGAAGTGATAGTCGTATGAGTACTCAATTGACCGATGGCCAGCCCGTTCCGCAGCGCTATTGGGCGATTGCGACGATTGTGCTCGGGGTCACCATGGCGGTGCTCGACAGCGCCATTGCCAATGTGGCACTCCCCACTATTGCACATGATCTGCATTCCAATGCCGCCTTTTCGATCTGGGTGGTGAACGCCTATCAACTCGCGATCACCGTCTCGCTGCTGCCGCTTGCGTCGTTTGGCGACGTGATCGGCTACCGCCGCGTTTATCTCGCGGGGCTGGCGCTTTTCACCTTCGCCTCCCTGGCCTGTGCGTTGTCGCATACACTGACTTTGCTTGCCTTGTCGCGCGTGATGCAGGGGTTTGGTGCGGCCGGGATCATGAGCGTCAACACCGCGCTCATCCGCTTCATCTATCCGCAACGCATGTTAGGTCGCGGGATCGGCATCAATGCGGTCGTCGTCGCCATATCTTCGGCCGCCGGACCGACGATTGCGAGCGGCATTCTCTCGATCGCGAATTGGCCATGGCTGTTTGCGGTCAATGTTCCATTGGGCATCGCAGCAGTGGCAATAGGCTCGCGGGCGCTACCGAAAACACCGCGCGCAACACAAGGCTTCGATTTTGGCGGGGCAGCGCTCAGCGCCGCCGCGTTCGGTTTTCTGATCGGCGGGATTGATGCAGGCGGTCACAGCCAGCGTGGCTGGCTGGTCGCTGCTGAGTTCGCGATTTCGCTCGGCTGCGGATTTCTGCTCGTCCTGCGCGAGCGCGGACGGCCTGCGCCTCTTTTTCCGGTGGACCTTCTTCGCAATCCCGTTTTTGCGCTTTCTGTCGCGACATCCGTCTGTTCTTTTGTCGCGCAGATGCTGGCGCTGGTGGCGCTTCCCTTCCACCTGCAACAACAATTCGGATTTTCGGCCGTGCAGATCGGTCTGCTGATTACGCCATGGCCGCTTGCGATAGTCGTGGCAGCCCCCATCGCCGGGCATCTCGCCGACCGTTATTCGGCCGGCCTTCTGGGCGGAGTGGGTCTCCTCACCTTTTCAGCAGGACTTCTCGCGCTGGCCTTCCTGCCGCAGCGACCGGAATATGGCGACATTGTCTGGCGCATGGTGCTTTGCGGCCTCGGGTTCGGGCTGTTCCAGTCGCCGAACAATCGTGCGCTCCTTTCATCCGCGCCACGTCATCGCAGCGGCGGCGCGAGCGGAATGCTCGGCACGGCGCGGCTCCTTGGTCAGACAATCGGTGCGGCGCTGGTAGCGCTGTTATTTGGCCAGATTCCCGCGCAGGCGACGAATTACGCGCTCCTCATTGCCTGCGTTTTTGCTTTCGGAGCGGCTTGCGTCAGTTCGCTGCGATTGTTCCAGCGTTCGCCGGCAGCCGACCCTCTCGCCTGACGCGCAACGCTGCGCGTCAGCCGGAAGGCATGCCTTTGCTGCGCCGTCTCGCGCCATCGCCGCGCGAGACGTCCGGCGCAAGGCGATCGAGTTGCGCCAGGATTTCCTCGGCCGCGTCACCTTCCACCGGTTGCTGAGCGGGGGGCAGCGGATCTTCCCCTTCAAGGATGGAGAGAAGCGATTTGCGCGCGCGCGCGACGCGGCTCTTCACCGTGCCGACCGCGCAATGGCAGATCGCGGCCGCGTCCTCATAGGAAAACCCGCCTGCGCCGACCAGGATCAGCGCCTCGCGCTGCTCGTCGGAGAGCTGCGAGAGCGCGCGCGCCGTGTCGGACAACTCTGCCGCCCAGGACTGCTCCGCGCTCGACCCCGGAATGCGTTCGGCCGCGTCCTGGTCCCACGGCGCTTGCCGCCAGGCGCGCCGACGGTCGGAGTAGAACTGGTTGCGAAGGATCGTAAACAGCCACGCTTTCAGATTTGTGCCGGGCGCAAACATGTTGCGCGCCTGCCAGGCTTTCACGAGCGTTTCCTGGGCAAGATCGTCGGCGGTTTCCTGGTTGCCGCAGAGTGAACGAGCAAACGCGCGCAGGAATGGAATGAGATCGAGCAGATCGGCCTTGAACTGCGCGTCGGTATCCAACTTTGTTTCCATCTTGGCGCGCGAAGCGGAGCCTGTTTCAGGTTGCGGTGCGGTCACGACCCTTTCTTGCCTCCCTCGCTCCCCATCTCGTCGATCTTGTGAAGAAGCTCGAGGAAGTCGTCGGGCACGGGCTCTTTGGCCACATTATCGTACATGCGCCTCAGTTCGCGGCCAATCGCCCGTTGGCGCGCTCGGACGAGGCGGGCCTTTTCGAGGTCCGATTTCTGATCGTTTGCCACGGAATCGATATTCCAACCCCGCCTTTGGGTCGCGGTCGCCACTTTCTGCCACTCCAACGATTGCAATCACAAGACGGACGGGCCGCCACCTTCTCCGGTACCGCCATACGCTCGCAAACGCCTGCCGACGGTTTTGGTTCCGGGAAAGGCGGAACTCTTTGAGCTTGCAACCGTTTCCCTTTTACAGCCTAGCTGTAGTCGAAGGAGCATTGCCAATGAACGTTACCCACGCTCTCGCACCGCATTTGCCCTACCTTCGCCGCTATGCGCGCGCACTGACGGGATCGCAGAACAGTGGAGACGCCTATGTGCGGGCGGCGCTGACTGCGCTGCTTGCGGGCGAACATGTGCTTGAGCCGGACCTGTCGCCGCGCGTGGCGCTTTACCGGCTTTTTCATCAGATCTGGGCGAGCCCCGCCTCGCATTACGATATTGGTGTCACGCCGGTTGAGGACAGCAACAATCCGGAGGGGCGCCTTCTGGCGCTCTCGGCCTCGCGGCGGGCAGCACTGCTGCTGACGGCGGTGGAATCCTTCAGTCTCGATGAGGCGGGAGCCGTGCTTGGCGAATCGCCCGACGAGGTGGAGAATGCGATCGTGGAAGCGCAGCGCGCGATCGAGACCGAACTCGTTTCGCGGGTCCTGATCATTGAGGACGAGCCGATTATCGCGCTCGACCTCGAAAATTTGGTCACTGAACTGGGACATGAAGTTGTCGGCACCGCGGCGACGCGTGATGCCGCGGTCAAGCTCGCTTTGTCCACTCGGCCGGGATTGATCCTCGCCGATATTAATCTTGGCGAGGGTGGTTCGGGCATCGACGCGGTGAGCGAGATCCTGGACAGCTTCGATATTCCGGTGATTTTCGTGACCGCTTATCCCGAGAAGCTTCTTACCGGCGAACGCCCCGAACCGACCTATCTGATTGCCAAGCCGTTCCTCCCGGAGACGGTTCAGGCGACGGTTGGCCAGGCGCTGTTCTTTCATCCGATAAAGCGCAAGGCCGCCTAATCGACAGGAACCGCCATCGGGGCCGCAACGTTGCGCTGGCGGAGCCGAATGGAGATCCCTATGGGCATTTTCCGACGCAACAGCAGGAAGCAGGCGAACAGGATTGCGGCGCAGCTGGAAGAACTGCAATCGCAACTGAGCAGTCTCCGCAAGGACGCCAGGCACCTGACGGATGGACTGTCCAAGACAGCGGGCGTCGCCATGGACACGGCTGAAGCGGCCTATCAGGGCGTGGGAAAATGGACATCAGACAATGTCGACAGCGTCTGCGAATGGGGCCGGGACCAGCCACTAACGGCCTGTCTCGTTTCCCTTGGCGTCGGAGCGATATTGGGCGCAATTTTCCTGCGGCGTTGATCTAACTTTTGTTGAAATTTTTCGGAACGCCCTCCTTCTCGGTCGCGTTGCAATCCGGGGCCCTTAAGGAGTGAAGCAATGCTGCGTTGGGCGTTAATTTTTCTTTTGCTTGCCATCGTCGCAGGCGCCTTGGGATTTTTTGCCCTCGCGGGGCTCGCGGCGATGATCGCGAAAGTCCTGCTTATTGTTTTCGTTGTTCTTCTGCTCGTGAGCCTTTTTTCCGGCGGTTTGCGTAGCCGTCCGCCCGCCTGAGCCGGCCGGCATGCAAAATTTTTTTCCCGCCGGAATGGGCAGTTCAGGCCGCGCGAGGGAGAAATCAGTTCGGCACCAAGGACTTAATCTGCAGGGGAACGATTTTCACGCTGCCGCAGAAAAAACCGGAACCGGAATGACGTAAGGGCGTTCTATTCTCCGAGCGGATGTCCGGTCCGGTACGCCCCAGCCCCTTCGACACCCCGCATCGGTTGTCCGCTCGCTTTCCCTCCTTCTTGAACCGATTGCTTGCCGTGAGGCAGGCTATTCTCGTTTCGATGGGAACAGCCGTTTCAAGGGATCGTTGACACTTGGTAGCCAACGGACCTGGCAAGATGATTCCCGACCAGCAAAGAGAAAATATTGCGCAGGCGGACCAGCCGGTCGAAGTGCCGGCCACGCCCGCACGCCAGGGCGCCGTTGGCCACGGTGTGCGCTACGTTCTGGGTATCGGGCTTGCGCTCGTCGTGATCGCCTTCGCGATCATCTATTTCATAAACTTCTGGTGAGTCAGTCCTTGGCGCGTTCGACGTAGGAGCCGTCGGCCGTCAGCACGACGACGCGTGTCCCGGTTACGATATGCGTCGGCACCATCGTTCGCACGCCGTTGGACAGCATGGCGGGCTTGAAGGAGCCGGAGGCCGTCTGGCCCTTCACGACAGGTTCCGTATCGGTGATTTCCAGCGTCACCCGGGCCGGCAACTCGATGGAAACGGGCGTGCCGTTGAATTGCGACAGCCGCACTTCCATGTTTTCGAGCAGATAAGGCGCAGCCTCGCCGATCACGCTCTCCGGCACCGATATCTGGTCGAAAGTCTGCGGATCCATAAAAATGTAGTGGTCGCCATCGTGGTAGAGATAGCTGTGAGTGCGCTCGTCGATGAACGCCTTCTCGAGCGTGTCAGTGGTCTTGTAGCGCTCATTGACCTTCACGCCATCACCAATGCGGCGCATTTCGAGTTGGGTGACCGGCGTGCCCTTGCCGGGATGGATATTCTCCGCAGTGAGAACGACATAGAGCTTGCCGTCCTTCTCGATCACATTGCCCTTGCGGACATTGCTTGCAATAACCGAAACCACCGACCGACCTCTTGCGCGTGCCGCGCGGGGTCTTAGCAGCCGCCCAATGCGGGGCCAAGAGCCGATGCCGCACGACCCATGGTGGAATCCGCGCCGGCATGCCGATCGGCGCCCGAGCCTGCTCGCACGGGGCCGCATCAAGCAGGCGGTGCGCCGGCATTTCGAAGCGAGTGGCTTCACCGAGGTGGAATGCGCCGCCCTCCAGGATTCTCCGGGCAACGAGGCGCATCTCCATGCCTTCGCCACCGAACGCGTCGCTCCGGGCGGGGGACGCGAAATGCGCTATCTGCATACTTCGCCCGAATTCGCCTGCAAAAAGCTTCTGGCCGCAGGGGAAACGCGCATTTTCGACTTTGCACGCGTCTTCCGGAATCGCGAACAAGGCGCGCTGCACGCGCCGGAGTTTACCATGCTGGAATGGTATCGCGCGGAAGAGAATTACCAATGCGTCATGGCCGACTGTATCGACGTCCTGCGGATCGCGGCCGAGGCCGTACCGTCGCGCGTGTTTGCGTTTCGTGGTCGCTGCTGTGACCCGTTTGCAGAGCCTGAACGTCTTACGGTGGCCGAAGCTTTCGAGCACCTGGCCGGGATCGACCTGTCCTCGACGCTTTCGGAAGCGGGCGAAGGCCATGGCGAGCGGCTTGCGTCTGCTGCCGGATTTGCCAGCACGAGCGACGACGGCTGGTCCGATATTTTCAGCAAGCTGCTTGTCGCGCGCATCGAGCCGCAGCTGGGAATCGGGCGCCCCACGCTTCTCTATGAATATCCGCGTTGCGAGGCCGCACTTGCGCGCGCGACGCCGCACGACCCCCGGGTCGCCGAACGTTTCGAGCTTTATGCCTGCGGTGTTGAACTCGCGAACGGCTTCGGCGAGTTGACCGACCCGGCAGAACAGCGCCGCCGTTTCGAGTTGGAAATGGCGGAGAAAGCGCGCGTATATCATCTACGCTATCCGATCGATGAGGATTTTCTCGCCGCACTTTCCATCATGCCCGAAGCGAGCGGCGTTGCGCTGGGTTTCGATCGTCTCGTCATGCTGGCGCTGGGAGCGCCGCGCATCGATGATGTGATCTGGACTCCGCGGGAGGATTTGCAGTGAGCGCAGTCCACGCCTCGGTCTCGACACGGAATGGAATTGCCCGGCTGCGCGATCTCGAAGAATGCGATGTCGAAAAGATCGTTTACTACTGGTTTGAGAGCGGCGATTCGCATCTCGATTTCCTCGGTATCGACAGACGCCTTCTCGGCAGCAGGGAGGATACGCGGGACCGCTTTCTCCGCGCGATACCGTCAAAGGACGCCGACCAAACAAATATCGCTTTTGCGATCACGCTCGACGATGAATTCGTCGGATATACATTGCTCAATCGCCATGACCCGTTGACCAATTATTCGCACTGGCACATCAGCGATCCGCGGCGCCGTGCACTCGGTCTTTCGAGCGCACTCTATCCCTGGCGGATTAGAACCTATTTCGATGCCGTGCCGTTCGAGCGGCTGATCCATCAGACCCGCACGCGCAATCCCGGCGTCAACCGCATGCTCGACAAATTCGTACCGGTCGCGGAGACGGCGTATATCGAACGTCCCGACGGCATAGCGCTCCCCGGCGAATTTCATCTCCGCTATGTCCATCGCGCGGATATACCGCGCCTGTTCGAGATTGCGGGGCGCCTGAGCGAGGCGCGCGAATGACATCAGCCCTCAAGACCGTGGAGGACCTCGCCGCGGCGAAACTGATCGCGCACGGCCAAGCCGATGCACTTTCGGCGGTCGCCGCGCGTTATGCGGTCGCGATTTCTCCTGCCATCGCCGCGCTGATCGACAAGGACGATCCCGATGACCCGATCGCGCGGCAATTCGTGCCGAGCGAAGCGGAATTGCGTGTGCGGCCGGAGGAGCGCGCCGATCCGATCGGCGATCACGCACACTCTCCCACCCGCGGCCTGGTGCACCGGCATCGCGACCGGGTGCTGCTGAAGATCGTGCATGCGTGTCCCCTCTATTGTCGCTTCTGCTTCCGGCGCGAAATGGTCGGACCGGAGGGTGACGGCGCGCTGTCCGATACCGAATTGCAGGCGTCGCTCGCTTATATGGGCGCGCATCCCGAAATCCGGGAAGCGATCATGACGGGTGGCGACCCTCTTGTCCTGAGCGTGCGCCGCCTCGCCGAACTCACGCGGCGCCTTGCGGAAATCGCCCATCTCCGCGTGTTGCGGTGGCACACGCGCATGCCCGTGGCTGCGCCGGAAAAAATAACATCCGGGCTCGCGAATGCGATCCGGCTGCCGCAACGCGCCACCTATGTCGCGCTTCACGCCAATCATCCGCGGGAATTGACAGACGCCGCGCGCGCGGCCTGCGCGCGGCTCGTCGATGCCGGCATTCCGATGCTCAGCCAGACCGTGCTGCTCAAGGGTGTGAATGACGACGTGGATACGCTGGAAGAGTTGATGCGTGCCTTCGTTGAGACGCGGATCAAGCCTTACTATCTTCACCATCCCGATCTCGCGCCGGGCACCTCGCATTTCCGCGTGAGCGTCGAACGCGGACAGGAACTGGTTCGCGAATTGCGCGCCCGGGCTTCGGGTCTTTGCCAGCCGGAATATGTACTCGACATTCCGGGCGGTCACGCCAAAGCGCGCATGGCGTCACCGGACTACACGGATACGGCTCACGGGATCTTGCTGCGGGACCATTCCGGCAAGCTGCACCTCTATCCGCGTTAGCTGCCCCGGCCATGCGGGCGTCCCATACAACCCGCAAACGTGATATGCATTGCAGCGGCTGCCCTGCGCACTCTCGCCGCGGATGAAGGTTCTGCTGATCGCTCTTGTTTCGGTGCTCCTTCAGTTTGGCCTTGCCATTCTGGGATGGGGCGGATCCGCGGCCTTCTTCTCCCATGTGCAATTCGTTGCGATGGCGGTCCTCACGGCTCTCATGATCGTCGTCGCGCCCTTCAGCCATGGCAATCTGAGTCCGGGGGAGCGCGAGGATCGCGGTAATCGTTGGGTATTTGGCGCCTTTGCCGTGCTTGCGCTCCTGCTTGCCTACGTCCCGGCCTATTGCGATCGGCACGGCATCTGGACCTTCGACGGCGAAGCACTCCGCTGGGGCGGGGTGGCGCTGTTTGCGATGGGCGGTGTGCTGCGACTGTGGCCGGTTTTCGTGCTGGGGAACCGTTTCAGCGGTCTTGTGGCGATCCAGAAGGACCACGCCCTGGTTACAACCGGCATCTATCGCCACATCCGCAACCCGAGCTATCTCGGCATGCTGGTGGGCTCGCTCGGCTGGGCCCTTGTGTTCCGCTCGGCGTTCGGCGTTGTCATCGCTATGCTGTTGCTCATTCCGCTCATCGCCCGCATCCGGGCAGAGGAGCGCCTCTTGGCTGCACAGTTCGGCGAGGATTACGCGCGCTACCACGCGCGGAGCTGGCGGCTCTTTCCCGGTATTTACTGAAGTGCAATCCGCACGCGCGGAGGGCAAAGCCCCTCCGGCGTGCAAATCGTGCAAATGTCACTGCTGGGGTGGCGGACCGCCCTGATCCGGTGGCGGGCCATTTTCGCCCGGTGGTGGACCTTCCGCGCCCGGTGGCGGATATCCATTCTGCTGCGCCTTTTCCTGCTGGCGAAGCAGTTTCCGGCATTTGTGCGGGTGATCGGCGCACCATTGCGCGGTGTAACCATAGGGCACGGCCGGCTGGGCACCGGCCTGAGCTCCCGGCGGAGGGCCGTAACCCTGCGGCGGACCCTGGTCGTAGCCCTGTCCCTGCGGGGGTGGGCCATAGGGTTGTCCTTGGGAGGTCGCTCCTCCGGACTGCGGCGGCGGACCGTAATCGCCCTGCGGTGGAGGCGCTCCCTGCTCGGCGCCCGGCGGCGGGCCGTACTCGGCTCCGGGTGGGGGACCATAAGCGGGCGGCGGGGGACCGTAGGTGGGAGGCGGTGGCGGCGGATAGCAGCCGCCCAATGTTACGGCCGCTCCGAGAAGGGCCGCCGATGCCAATAGCAAACGCATGATGTTTTCCTCAAAAGCCGAGGCGCCCTTCCGCAGGAATTCTAGAGCGAGCGCCGTGCTGCCTGCAACCTCGCCTGAAAGAGAACGTCTGTGGGGCCGGATCAGGCGCGATAGGCCACGTTGATTTTTTCCAATATTGCCGCGCCGGGACAAAGCTCGGATTCCCCAAGCTTGTTCAGCGGGGTCTTCACCGTGTTCAGGTGGACGTGGATGTCCGACGCTTCGGGATCGAGATAGAGAAGGCCGGTCACGATCTCGCCCGCAGCATGGCGCTCCTGGAGATAGCGCATCGCGGCAATGCGGTCGTGCGGATCATAATCCGTGTGCAACTTGGCCAGTTTGAGCACCGAGCCGTCATGTTGCGTAACGGTCTCGATCGTGCCGGGCTCGTAATCGACGGAGATCGTCTCGCGCGGCGTGATGAAATCGAGACGGTTCACCGCATCGTTGTGCTCGCGGACATAATCGAAGCTTTTTGTCGATCCTGTGTGATTGTTGAACTGCACGCAGGGGCTGATCACGTCGAGGATGGCGCTGCCCTTGTGCGACATGGCGGCTTTCAGGAGCGGCACAAGCTGTTTGCGGTCGCCGGAGAAGCTGCGCGCCACGAAGCTTGCGCCGAGCAGCAATCCGAGGCCGACGAGATCGATGGGCGAATCGGTGTTGAGGCCACCGGTCTTGCTTTTCGATCCGTAATCGGCCGTGGCCGAGAACTGGCCCTTGGTCAGACCGTACACGCCGTTGTTCTCGCAGATATAGACCATGTTGATGCCGCGGCGCACGCAATGGGCAAACTGGCCAAGCCCGATGGACGCGGAATCGCCGTCGCCGGAGACGCCCAGGTAGATGAGATCCCGATTGGCGAGATTGGCGCCGGTGAGCACGGACGGCATGCGGCCATGCACGCTGTTGAAGCCGTGGCTGTTGCCCAGCAGATAGTCGGGCGTCTTGGACGAACAGCCGATGCCCGACATTTTGGCGACGCGATGTGGCTCGATGTCGAGTTCGAAACAGGCCTGGATCAGCGCGGCGCTGATGGAGTCATGTCCGCAACCCGCGCAAAGCGTCGAAATCGAGCCTTCATAATCCCGATGCGTGAAACCGAGCTTGTTGGTCGGAAGATTCGGATGCCGGAGTTTTGGCTTGACAATATAGGTCATTCTGCTGCGTGCTTTCGTGATTCCAGATTCATGCGTTCTGCGATTGCGCCGGTGATGAAACGCGCGGTGATCGGCGTGCCGTCATAATGCAATATGGAGATAAAGCGCGCCGGATCAATCGCGCACTCATTGACGAGCAGCGACCGAAGCTGCGCGTCGCGATTCTGTTCCACCACGAACACCTGTTCGTGCGCATCAATGAATGCTGGCACTTCCTCGGGGAACGGGAAGGCGCGCACGCGAAGCGTGTCGAGATGAATCCCATCCGCTTCCAGGGCCGCAAGTGCTTCGTCCATCGCGATCGAGGTCGAGCCATAATAGATCACGCCGTAGCGCGCGGGTTCCTTCGCCATGCGCAGCACGGGCTTCGGCAACAGTGTCTTTGCGGTTTCGAACTTGCGCAACAGGCGCTGGACGTTGTCGACATAGACCGCGCCGTCTTCGCTGTACTTGGCGTAACGGTCATGGCTCGATCCGCGCGTGAAATAGGCGCCTTTGGTCGGATGCGTGCCGGGCAGCGTGCGATAGCCGATCGCGTCGCCGTCTACGTCGAGATAGCGGCCGAAGACTTTGCCGGCTTCGAGTTCCTCTGCCGTCATCACTTTGCCGCGGTCGTAGCGACGGGAATCTTCCCATTTAAGCGGCGCGCACAGCCAGTCATTCATGCCGATATCGAGATCGAGCATCACGAAGATCGGCGTCTGCAGGCGCTCGGCAAGGTCGAACGACAACGCCGCGAATTCGAAGGCTTCGGCCGGGTCTTCCGGGAAGATCATCACATGTTTGGTGTCGCCATGGCTCGCATAAGCGCAAAGGAGCAGATCGCTTTGCTGCGTGCGCGTCGGCATGCCTGTCGAAGGGCTGCCGCGTTGGATGTCGAAAATCACCGCAGGAATTTCGGCGTAATAGGCAAGGCCAAAGAACTCCTGCATCAGAGAGATGCCTGGACCCGATGTCGCCGTAAACGCGCGTGCGCCGTTCCAGCATGCGCCGATCACCATGCCGATGGCGGCGATTTCATCTTCCGCCTGGACGATTGCAAATTTGTTTTCTTTGGTCGCAGGATCGACGCGCAGCTTGCGGCAATGCGCGTTGAAGGCTTCGGCCAGCGACGTCGACGGCGTGATCGGATACCAGGCGGCGACCGTCGCGCCACCATAGACACAGCCCAGCGCAGCGGCGTCGTTGCCGGCGATGAAAATGCGGTCGCCGACGCCATCGGCGCTCTCGACTTTCAATCCGCAGGCGCCGGCGAGGTGTTCCGCTGCGTAATCATAGCCCAGCCGGAATGCCTGTACGTTGGGCGCAATCAGCTTGTCCTTGCCCTTGAACTGCGCAGCGATGGCGCCTGCGACGACATCAGGCTCGATTTCCATCAATGAGGCGAGCGCGCCCACATAGAGAATATTCTTGAACAGCTGCCGCTGACGGGCCTCCGTGTAGGTGCGGTTGCAAATTTCGGTCAGCGGGACGGGGATGACATTCACGTCCTCGCGAAATTTGGACGGTAGCAGCGGCTTGCTGGAATCGTAGAGCAGATACCCGCCGGGCTCGATGCTCGCCACATCCTTGTCCCAGGTCTGCGGGTTCATCGCGACCATCATGTCCACGCCGCCGCGGCGACCAAGCCAGCCTTCCGCCGAGACGCGCACCTCGTACCAGGTCGGCAGGCCCTGGATGTTCGAGGGGAAAATATTGCGCGTGCCGACCGGAACGCCCTTGCGCAGCACGCATTTGGCGAACAGCTCATTCGCGCTCGCCGAGCCCGAACCGTTCACATTGGCGAATTTGACAACGAAATCGTTGGTCGCAACGAGCGGCGAGGGCATGCGCTATCGTTCTCCAAAAATTTGCACGCGGAGGCGCGGAGGCGCGGAGAAGAATAGTTCACCACTAAGAGCACGAAGTAAAAAGCGCGCGTTCCGCGCGCAAACAGTTCGTAGTGCATTGTGTTCTTCGTGTTCCAATTTTTTTCTCCGCGTCTCCGCGCCTCCGCGTGCAAATCCTTTTGGACCAATACTCGGACGAGTCATCAATCGGCCTGTGCGGTTTCGTAGTAGAATTTCTTCATGTCCCAGGCGCCGGTCGGGCAGCGTTCGGCGCAGAGTCCGCAATGCAGGCAGACATCCTCGTCCTTCGCCATGATGCGGCCGGTCTTGAGCACATCGGAAATGTAAATATCCTGCGTCGTGTTCGGCGCGGGCGCAGTCAGCTGCTGCCGCAGTTCGGCTTCCGGTGCGTCGGGCGTGAAGGTGATGCAGTCCATCGGGCAGATGTCGACGCAGGCATCGCATTCGATGCAGAGCCCGGTCTCGAACACCGTCTCGATGTCGCAGTTCAGGCAGCGTTGCGCTTCGAGCCAGGCGAGTTTGGTGTCGAAGCCGAGTTCGACCTCCACCTTGACGTTGCGCAAAGTTATTTCTTTCGGCGCGTGCGGCACCTTGTAGCGCAGGTCAAGTGAAATATCATTGTCATAGCTCCATTCATGGATGCCCATCTTCTGGCTCAGGAGATTGACATGCGGCGGCGGGCGGACGGTCACGTCTTCGCCATTGCACAGCAGATCGATCGAGATCGCCGCCTCGTGACCATGCGCGACCGCCCAGATGATGTTCTTGGGACCAAACGCCGAGTCGCCGCCGAAGAACACTTTCGGATTGGTGGACTGCATGGTGACGGGATCGACTTTGGGCATGTCCCAGCGGTCGAACTCGAGACCGATATCGCGTTCGATCCAGGGGAAAGCATTTTCCTGCCCGACCGCGACCAGTACGTCGTCGCATTCCATCACGACATCCGGCTCGCCGGTTGGCACGAGATTGCGGCGGCCTTTTTCGTCGCGTTCCGCCTTGACCTTTTCGAACAGTACGCCGGTCAGCTTCCCGTTCTTATGCAGGAATTCCTTCGGCACCAGGAAATTATGAATAGGAATGCCTTCCGCCATCGCGTCGTCCTTTTCCCAGGGCGAGGCTTTCATTTCCTCGAAGCCTGAGCGCACGACGACATTCACCTCTTCGCCACCGAGGCGTCGCGAAGTGCGGCAGCAATCCATCGCCGTGTTGCCGCCGCCCAGCACGATCACGCGCCGGCCGATCTTTTCGGTGTGGCCGAAAGAAACGCTCGCCAGCCAGTCGATGCCGATATGGATGTTCGCTGCCGCTTCCTTGCGGCCGGGAATTTCGAGTTCGCGGCCGCGCGGCGCGCCGCAGCCGACAAAGATGGCGTCGTAATTTTCTGTCAGGAGAGCCTTCAGGCTGCCCACACGTTCGCCGAGCCGGAGTTCCGGTTCGAGATCGAGAATGTAATTACATTCTTCGTCGAGCACGCGTTCGGGCAGCCGGAACTTCGGGATCTGGGTCCGCATCATCCCGCCGGCAAGCTTGTCCTGGTCGTAGAGCACGCAGGCGTAACCGAGTGGCAGAAGATCGCGCGCGACGGTCAGCGATGCCGGTCCCGCGCCGATCAGCGCGATGCGCTTGCCGTTCTTCTGATGCGCCGGCCGCGGCAGCCGGTCGCGGACGTCGGCTTCGTCCCTGTTGTCGGCGGCAACCCGCTTCAGCCGGCAGATGGCGACGGGTTCTTTCTCCACCCGGCCGCGCCGGCAGGCGGGTTCGCAAGGGCGGTCGCAGGTTCGGCCCAGGATCCCCGGGAACACATTCGATTTCCAATTGATCATATAGGCGTCGGTGTAGCGCCCCGCCGCGATCAGCCGGATATATTCGGGCACCGGCGTGTGCGCCGGACAGGCCCATTGGCAATCGACCACCTTGTGGAAGTATTCGGGATTGTTGGTGTCGGTTGGCGCCATTCCCAATGGGTGGGGAGGGCGGCTCAGCCCTTCGGCCGGAACTGCACTCATCTGTCCGCACGGTCTCCGTCGCAGCCGCCACGCATCAACAGCCGCATCTCGCCGGAGCGCTGACGCACAGCGCCCCTGGTTGGCCCCGACGCCGCGATATTAGCCGCCAAGGTTGAGCGTGCAATTGCAGATTCGGGCGCGCGATGCAAAAAAAGCACTCCGGCAGGGCAACCCTATTCCACTATATCGGGAGTTAAGGCCGGTTGAATGAAGGCTCGCCCAGGCGGGCTGCGTCACGGGAGCCTCGGCTTTGGATATTTCGCTCTCCGATGAACATCGCGCCATTGACGAAAACGTCGCCCGCATCTGCGCACGCTTCGACGACGCATACTGGACCCACTGCGATCAGACCCCGCTGTTCCCGGAGGAGTTCTATCGCGCGATGGCGGAAGCGGGCTGGCTCGGCATCACCATGCCGGTCGAGTTGGGCGGCGCGGGGCTCGGTGTCACCGAGGCGGCGATCATGATGCATGCAGTGGCCCGCGGAGGCGGCGGCTTCGGCGCAGCGTCCGCGATTCACGTCAATCTGTTCGGGCCGCATGCGGTCGTGGTGCATGGCACCGAGGAACAGAAAAAACGCTGGCTCACGCCGCTCATCGAAGGCCGTGAGAAAGTCTGCTTCGGCGTGACAGAGCCCAACGCCGGGCTTGATACGACCAGCATCGAAACCTTCGCGCGGCGAACAAACGATGGCTACACCATTCGCGGTCGCAAGATATGGACGACCACCGCGCTCGAAGCCGATAAAATTCTTCTGCTCACGCGCACCACGCCGCGCGCGGAATGCAAACGACCGATCGACGGCATGACCCTGTTCTACGCCGACATGGACCGCTCCAAGATCGAAGTACGGCGCATTGAGAAGATGGGCCGTGCCGGCGTCGACTCGAACGCGGTGTTTATCGACGATCTACATGTCACGGACAAAGATCGTGTGGGCGAGGAAGGAAAAGGTTTTCGCTATCTGCTCGACAGTCTCAATCCGGAGCGCATTTTGTTCGGCATCGAGGCGGTGGGGCTCGGGCGTGACGCACTGCGCCGAGCCGCGAATTACGCCCGCGAGCGACATGTCTTTGGCCGCGCCATCGGGCAGAACCAATCCATCCAGCACCCGCTCGCGGAAAGCTGGGCGGCGCTCGAAAGTGCCTATTGGATGTGTTTGCGCGCCGGCCAGCTCTACGATTCGAAAAGGTCTTGCGGGGCGGAAGCGAACGCCGCGAAATTGCTAGGTGGGCGCGCGGCGTTCGACGCGGCGACACGGGCCGTGATGACACATGGAGGAATGGGCTATGCGCGTGAATACCAGGTGGAGCGTCTCTTCCGGGAAAGCCTGCTCCCACGCATCATTCCCGTAACGGAGCAACTCATCCTCTCCTTCATCGCCGAAAATGTTCTCGATCAGCCAAAATCGTATTGAAACGCCGGACGTATTGTCGGCCCGGAAATTTCGTGCGACGCTTGTGTTGCTTTTTTCCTTGGTGCCGAAAAATGGCAACTGGCCCTGGCGAGAGAATTAAGATCTACGGCGTTCATTTTCGCGCGACCGCGCCGTGACCGAGATCACTGGCAGCAACGCAAGAGATGTCCATCCGGACAATCGTATCCGGAAAGTCGTGATCGTCGGCGGCGGAACGGCGGGCTGGATGGCTGCGTCCGCACTGCGTGCCGTGATGCCGCGGGAGCTGTGTCGCATCGTGCTTGTCGAATCCGACGAGATCGGAACGGTGGGTGTAGGTGAGGCGACCATCCCGCCCATCCACGATTTCAATCGTTTTCTTGGCCTCGACGAGAATGATTTTGTCCGCAACACCCAGGCTTCTTTCAAGCTCGCTATTCAGTACGTCGACTGGAGCCGCATTGGCCATTCCTACTTCAATCCGCTGGGCGCCCTGACCACGAATTGGCTGGCGGGCGGCCCTTCAACGGAGCTTCCGCCGGTATACCGCTATTTGGTGAAGCTCGCCGTCGAAGGCCAGAACCCGGATCTGGACGAATACTCCCCGTGCAGCGTGGCGGCGCAACGCAATCGTTTCGCTCGCCCGAAAAACAATTCCCAGGACACGACCTACTCGTACGCGTTCCATTTCGACGCGTCGCTTTATGCGAAATATCTGCGCGCCTATGCGGAGGGGCGCGGCGTGGAAAGAGCGGAAGGCAGGGTTGCCGATGTGGTGTTGCGCCCGGCGGACGGTTTCATCGATGCCATCGTTCTGGAATCGGGACAGCGCATCGATGGCGAATTCTTCATTGATTGCTCCGGATTCCGTTCTCTGCTTGCCGGCCGGGCGCTGAAAGTTCCCTATGAGGACTGGACGCACTGGCTGCCTTGCGATCGGGCGCTGGCGGTGCCGTGCGAAAGCGCGGGCCCGCTTCTGCCCTACACACGGTCGACGGCGCGCGAAGCGGGCTGGCAGTGGCGCATTCCGTTGCAGCACCGGATCGGGAACGGCTACGTGTTCTCGAGCAAGTTCATCAGCGAGGACAAGGCCGCGGACACGCTGCTTGCGAACCTGGACGGCCGCGCTCTCGACACGCCGCGTCTGCTCAAATTCACGACCGGCCGCCGGAAGGAGGCGTGGACAAAGAACTGCGTGACGGTCGGGCTTTCATCGGGGTTCATGGAGCCGCTTGAATCGACGAGCATTCATTTGATCCAGGAAGCGATCCTGCGGCTGATCAAGCTGTTTCCCGAGAGGGATTGCGGTCCGCTGGTTGTTCGCGAGTACAATCAACAGATGGCCGGTTCGTTCGACAGCATCCGCGATTTCATCATCTTGCACTATCACGCGACGCAACGCGAAGACACCGGGTTCTGGCGCTACTGCAAATACATGTCCGTTCCGGACACGCTGCGTTTCAAGATGGACACGTTCCGCCGGCATGGCTTCATTCCGGTCAAGCCGGGCGAGCAGTTCGCGGCGCGGCCGTGGCTGTCGGTGATGTACGGTCAAGGCATTCAGCCGCAGTCCTATCCGCCGCTCATGGACACGGTCGACCGGAACGTCATGGGCGGGGAGATGGCCAAGCTGCGATCTTATATCCAGCAGATCGTCGGCCAGATGCCGAGCCATGAGGACTTCATCAGGAAGAATTGCAGCGCAAATCCGGTTGCCGTGTAGATTGGAGCAAAAAATCCAGGCATTCGAAAGCGGCCATCATGGGCCGAATTGGAGACGTCGAAAATAAATTTGCTGAAGTTGTTCGGGCTTCTTCACGACATTCAA